>NZ_JBARVX010000428.1:0-26484 GCF_049646505.1 Microcoleus sp. | reverse complement strand
ACGTAGTTGATACGCCTACTTGTTCCGCATTGTTAAAATTATAACACAGATTACTCGCAGCCTAAAGGCTGCAACTGCGTTTCATCCCCGGCTTAAAAGACCGGGGTTCTCACGCAACGCGCTATAGGGACACGGCACTGCCGTGTCCCTACTGTATTTCATCCGATTTAAAACTGCTATAAAGCTGGTGACAAGACTCGAACTTGCGACAGGCTGATTACAAATCAGCTACTCTACCAACTGAGTTACACCAGCAGTGAAAATTAATATAGCAAACTTACAGTCATTAGCGCAACCCCCCCAGCCAACTTTTTTTTCAAATTCGCCCAAAACCTCTTCCCGTAAGGGTAAAACCGAAATTATCGTCTTTTGAGCGCACCCAGACTCCAGAAACCGGGTTTCTTCCTAGATTTCTCGTCACTCAACCCAAATTTTCCCAGAAACCCGGTTTCTCGCCCCCGTAGGTAAATGTTGTTGAACTTCTCGCTGCGACAGGGCGGACTCCCAGCCACAGCAGATCGTCTAAACTAATGACTAATGACTAAGGACGGCAGGAGGGCGGGCACGGGGGCACCGCTGACTGATGACTAATGACTATTGGTTAATTTACCGAAGCCAACAGCCCACTGCCAACAAACAACTGCCAACTGCCAACAAACAACTGACTAATGACTAATCGCAGCGCCAAATCTTAATTGTCTGATCCGCACTGCCGCTGGCGAGCAAATTGCCCGAAGGTGCGATCGCCACCGAGTATACAGTACCCGAATGTCCCTTAAGAGTGCTCAACAGCTCCCCCGTATGCAAATTCCAAAGATTAATCGTATTGTCATCGCAGCCGCTAGCCAAAGTCAAACCGTCCCGACTGATAGCAACCGAATCGCCCCGACTCACATAATTCTGCAAAATATGCAGCGCCTCATTCATGCCTAAATTTGCTACACCCTTTTGGCGCGCAGAATTAGAATTTAAAATCCGCAACAAACTGCCCGTGTGCAAATTCCGCAGCTTAATTGTATAATCATTGCTGACGCTAGCAAGAATCTGACCGTCCGGGGCGATCGCCACAGAATTCACCCCAACATTCAACCCCGAAAGAGTCCGCAGCAACTTACCGCTTTCCACATCCCAAACCTTGCTCGTCGCATCCGAACTGCCGCTCGCCAATATCTTACCATCCGGGCTAAAAACCACCGCATTCACATTGTTAGAATGACCCCTCAAAGTCCGCAGCAGTTTACCACTCCGCAAATTCCAAAGCTTAATCGTATTATCCGCCCCGCCGCAGCTAGCAATTATCTGCCCCTTCGGGTTAATTGCCACCGAATTCACCTCCATAGAATGTCCCGGAAAAGTACACAGCAAATCGCCGCTGTACAAATTCCAAAACTTAATAGTTTCGTCCGAACTGCCGCTGACCAACATTTTGCCGTCATGGCTAATAGCAACGGAATTTACGCGATCGGAATGTCCCGTCAGAGTGCCAATTAATTCCCCAGCTTCTAAATTCCAAATCTTAATAGTTTTATCCCAACTGCCGCTTGCCAGAATTTTTCCGTCAGGACTAATCGCCAGAGAATTCACAAACGATGAATGTCCCGGCAGCGTATATACGCACCGCCATTTCAGATTTTTAAATTTGTGAGCTAATTCCTTCGCCCGCTTAGCTGTCGCCTCAGCTTCCTCTCTGCGTTTGAGTTCAGCCTCCTCCAAACGCTTCCGTTCCGCCCTAGCTTTCGCCTCTCGCAGCGCCAGCCGCCGCATCTCTCCCTTATATACTATTCGCTGCTGCTCCTGAATTTCTTTAAGAGTGTCAATATACGGTTGAGCCCAATCTTTAGAAAACCATTCCTGAGCAAATTCCGTCTCTAATTTAAATAGCTGAGGTTCGTGAGTAAAATCAATATTTAAATAATACAAATCCGCTAAAAAAGCCGCCAACAACTTATGAATTGTCACAATTATTTGCCGAATAATCCGCAGGCTCACCTTTTCATCTTTCCCCTCGGCTTCCAACTGGTGATAAACCTCTTCCCAATTCCAAGGCTGCATCGCCACTAAAGAAACGCTCTGATTGATAATTCCCCAAAAACCTACATGAAAATTTACTTCATAATCGCTGATATCGCTGTACAATATAGCTGTCGGCACCGGAGACAAAACAGTCTGCAACCGCTCCACATCAATATCAGAAATTGCCTTTTTGAAATAGTCTCCGTAAAACTGAACCGGACAAGATTCTCCGTGCTGGGGGTAGTGCTGGTTCAAAAAAGCTCTCAACTTAGCCGGCAGCTCGATATTCAGGTTGTGACGAAACGAATCCGGGCAGTCTTGGCTAATTTTTGCGGGAGCAACTAACAGCAACAATCGATGCTGTTGCTGCTGCAAAATCTGTTCGGTTTCCTGCCTGCTCAAATTAGAAAACCAGTGATCTTGGTCCCAAATAGCTTGAATTTCGTTCAGTTTAACTCGAATTGCTTCCGATTGAAACTCCCGCATTAACTCGCGGCAAAGCCTGCTAATTGCCCGCTTGTCTCTCAATTCTGCTGCCTTAATTCGATTGGCGCGTTCTTCCTTTACCCATTCTTCTTCTGCGTCGGCGAGCGCGATTAATTCTTGTTCTCTGGTCTGCTGTCGCTGCAAATACTTCACTTGTGCTTTAATCCAGCGGGGGTCTTTTTTGATTTGCTGGTTCAAAGCCGAAGAGCCAGACGGCTCAATTTCTGCATAGCGTTCGTTGACAGCGCTTGCTCCCAATCTTTCTCCCAATTCACTGGCTACAGGCTTCAACAGTTCAATTATGGTGTCTGAGACGGGGCGGGGTAATGACATATCAGTTAAAACTTCTTTTTAACTCAAGGGCTAGCACTGAGTCTGACGTATAGCTGGGGCGTGGATTTTTGGCATTGCCCCTAGATTTGGGCGAGGAGCCAGCGTATCCGTAAGGCGTATCGTGCAGGCTTAGCACCTTGACTCAATCATAGTATTTATAGGGTTTATATTTTACTGCGAATCTGACTCGAAAGTACCGAGGGTAAAGACTTGAGGATACTCGATCGACCTCGCGCTCCCCCCATTCATTTTTTTTGTTGCTATTTTTACTTGCGCTTGTCTATAATCGTACTTCACCACCACAATTACGGTATTCCGACCTAAGAACCGTACATTCCCTAGAGGAACGAATATAATGAGTCCGTGGCAACGCTTAACTCAACACCTTCACTGGCCGCAACAGCCAGCAGCAGACAAAAATCGATCGCTGACTTCGCTCAAAAGATTTGTATCCCTATTTTTAGTAGGAATAACTTTAAGTCTCGCAGTTGCATCCTGCGGGCAGGGCACCGCCAACAATTCAGGCGGTGCTAACCCAGCAGCCAACAAAGGCAAAGTAGAATTAACCCTCGTTTCCTTCGCCGTCACCAAAGCCGCCCACGAAGTGATAATTCCCAAATTCGTAGAAAAGTGGCAAAAAGAAAAAGGTCAAACCGTCACCTTCTACCAAAGCTACGGCGGTTCCGGTTCCCAAACTCGCGCCGTAGTTGACGGTTTAGAAGCAGACATCGTACACCTAGCCCTCGCCCTCGACACCGCCAAAATCGAGAAAGCCGGACTCATCGAGCCCGGGTGGGAAAAAGAAGCCCCCAACGAAGGCATTGTCAGCAAATCCGTAGCAGCAATCGTCACCCGCGAAGGCAATCCCAAAGGCATAAAAACCTGGGAAGATTTAAGCAAAGACGGAGTAAAAGTGATTACTGCCGATCCCAAAACATCAGGCGTTGCCCGCTGGAATTTCCTCGCACTTTGGGGTTCGGTTCTCAAAACCGGAGGAGACGAAACCAAAGCATTAGATTTTACCAGCAAAGTCTACAAAAACGTCCCCATCCTGACCAAAGATGCCCGCGAAGCCACCGACGTATTTTTCAAACAAGGCCAAGGCGACGCCTTAATTAACTACGAAAACGAGATTGTTCTAGCAGGTCAGAAAGGCGAAAAACCGACTTATACTATTCCAGATGTGAATGTGTCGATCGACAATCCGATCGCCATTGTCGATAAAAACGTTGATAAACACGGCAATCGCGAAGTTGCCGAAGCATTTGTCAAGTTTCTGTACACCCCAGAAGCTCAACGAGAATTTGCCAAAACAGGTTTTCGCCCAGTAGATGCGACAGTAGCCGCAGAACCAGAATTCGCCCAAAAATATCCCCCCATCAAAACCCTATTTACAGCTCGAGATTTAGGAGGTTGGGGACAAATTCAGAAGCAATTCTTCGATGACGGAGCCACTTTTGACAAAATCCAGGGTTCAATTAGACAGTAGTAGCCGGGGCGGGTTTACGAGATGATTGGTTTTAGTCAATTATTTTTGGTTTACTCGTTCCCAGGCTCTGCCTGGGAACGCATATCCGGAGGCTCTGCCTCCCTGTAAAGCTTTCCGATCTTCCTCACTTGCTGTTTCGTCAAAAAGCAAGGCAGAGCCTTGAGAGCGGCATTCCCAGGCAGAGCCTGGAAGCAAGTAAATAAGCGTTCATCTGCGGTTAAAAATCACCCTATGACAGTATCATCCCCAGCAACCAACCCTCAATCTCCGATTGAAAAAATCAAAAGGGCGATCGGCAAAATCACACTACCTTGGGGAATCACCCTAGGCTACCTCAGCCTGATGCTATTGCTCCCAGTCGCAGCAATGCTGCTGAAAGCCAGCACGGCAAACCCCGCCGAATTTTGGAAAATTGCCACCAGCCCGATCGCCCTTTCCGCCTACGATGTCACCTTCGTTACCGCATTAATTGCAGCATTAATTAACGGAGTCTTCGGCACATTAATTGCCTGGGTTTTAGTCCGCTACGACTTTCCCTTAAAACGGATTGTCGATGCAATCGTCGATTTGCCCTTTGCACTACCCACATCCGTTGCAGGTTTAACACTCGCCACAGTTTACAGCGATAACGGCTGGATTGGTTCGCTCTTTGCACCTTTAGGAATCAAGATATCCTTTACTCGCTTGGGTGTAGGTATCGCGATGATATTTATTTCCTTGCCATTTATAGTTAGAACCGTACAGCCAGTCTTAAAAGAGATGGAAAAAGACATCGAAGAAGCAGCTTGGTGCTTAGGTGCTTCTCAATTTCAAACATTCTGGCGAGTAGTTTTTCCGCCCTTGTTTCCGTCTATCTTAACCGGAGTAGCCCTGGGATTTTCGCGAGCGGTTGGCGAGTACGGATCTACTGTGGTTGTCGCCTCTAACATACCGTTCAACGATTTAATCGCGCCAGTCTTAATTTTCCAAAGATTGGAACAGTACGACTATGCAGGAGCAACAGTTATCGGCACGGTCATGTTAGCGATTTCCCTGACAATGCTGTTTGCAATCAATCTTTTACAAGCATGGAGAAGGCGCTATGAAGGCTAAGATAAATTCACCCAACGGTCTCAACTTTCCGCCCGGCAGGTCGACGCAAAATCAGGAGAAAACCTGGGTCAAAGCAACTTTAATCGGAATGGCGGTCGGCTATCTTGCTCTCGTCTTATTCATCCCGACAATCAACGTTTTTTACCAAGCTTTCAAAAAGGGATTAGAGCCATTTCTGAGCAACTTAACCTCGCCCGACTTTCTGCACGCCGCCCAACTTACCTTGGTAATTTCTTTAATTGTTGTGCCGATCAATACGGTATTCGGTTTGTGTGCTGCCTGGGTAATCGGCCGCAACAAATTTCCGGGCCGCACCCTATTAATCAGCATTTTAGACGTGCCGTTTGCCATATCTCCCGTAATTGCAGGCTTAATGATTGTACTGCTTTACGGTCGGGTGGGATGGTTCGGGCCGTGGCTGGATGCAGCCAATATCAGGGTAATTTTTGCCTTCCCTGGAATGGTGCTAGCTACTGCTTTTGTTACCTTGCCTTTTGTGGCGCGCGAAGTAATTCCTGTTTTGGAAGAAGTGGGAACAGACCAAGAAGAAGCTGCGAAAACTTTAGGAGCAAATGACTGGCAAGTTTTCTGGAATGTCACGCTTCCAAATATTCGCTGGGGCTTGCTTTACGGAGTAATTTTAACAAATGCTAGAGCTATGGGAGAATTTGGAGCAGTCTCTGTCGTGTCGGGAAATATTGCTAAAAAAACCCAAACTTTGCCTTTATTTGTCGAGGATGCTTACAAGCAGTACGCGACGCAATCGGCTTTTTCTGCTGCGGTAGTTCTGGGTCTTTTAGCCGTTGTTAGTCTTGTGCTTAAGGAGATTTTGGAACGAAAAACTAGCATTAAGGAAGTTGAGGAATAGTTATTAGTTATTAGTCATTAGTCATTAGTCATTAGTCATTAGTCATTAGTCAGCAGTCAGCAGTCATTAGTCATTAGTCAGTAGTTAACAGTTAACAGTTAACACTCAACAGTTAACCGTTAACAGTTAACAGTTAACAGCCAACAGCCAACAGCCAACAGTCAACATTCAACATTCAACAGTCTGTTGACTGTTGTCAGTTTCAATAACCAGTAACCAATAAGCTGTCGCGCAAATAAACATTGTATATTCAGGGCGGGCGGAACACCTCACTGATAGTTCGATCGTTTTTTAACAGACAATTTAAATGCCCGACAGCTTACCCAATAACTCATAACTATCGATCGCCCTCAGTAATTTTTTTGATTGACATTTTTCATAAAACATGGTAATGAGTTTATTGAATAATTAAAATCTTTGTGCAGGGATCGTAAAAATCTTTGTAAAAGCCGGAACAACATCCCCCTTTCAGACTTCTAAGTAATCAAATTAAGTGATTTATTGTCGCGAATCACAAAAATGCGTTTTTGTCAACAGGGAACTTAGGTTGAAGCAGGGGCGGGCGATCGACTCTATCGACACCAGAAAAAGATAGATCGCTGCTGTGCGGGGTTTGTGCTATGAATTTGATGTGTGCGTGTACTAGGAGTATTTAATTTTATGAAATTTCATCAAGAACGGAAACACCAGTTACTTTTCGTAGATACAAAAGTCGAAGATTACCAGAATTTAACAGAAAGTACAAACTCCGATACAGAAGTTATTGTTCTCAAGGGCGATCGGGACGGCATCGAGCAAATCGCCGAAACACTTAAACAACACAAAAACATTACAGCCGTCCACATTTTGTCTCACGGCGCAGCAGCCAGCTTGCAACTGGGAACCACAGAACTCAATCTCAGCAATATTGAAAGCTACCGCAATTATTTAGAAACATGGTTTGCTTTGCCATCCGCCGAAGCAAACTCGAACTCTTCAACTGCAGCTAAACCAGAAATTCTGCTTTACGGTTGCAGCGTCGCCGCCACAGAAGCCGGTGCGGCCTTCGTCCAAAGGCTGAGCCAGCTAACAAAAGCAAATATTGCGGCTTCGGATAATTTGACCGGTAGTGCAGCCCTCGGTGGAGACTGGGAACTCGAAGTGACTACGGGGAAGATCGAAACTCCTGTGGCATTTTCTGCTGAGGCGAGAGAAGCTTATAGCGGGGTACTAGCGACCTTTACTGCTACCGACTTTACAACCCTCAACAACGCCATCCTGTTTGCTAATGTCCTGCCCGATGTTGATATCATCAACATCACTGCCCCGATCGCCTTTGGAGCGGGACAAGTTCTGCCTGTAGTTACTAACCCTGTAAACTTTGTGGGCAGCACTGCGACTGGGATTACGATCGACGGTGGTGGTAATAGCCGAATATTTTTCCTTGACACCACTGCCACAGTCACCTTATCTAACCTCACACTTCAAAATGGAGTAGCAACTGGCCAAGCAGGCACCGGCGGTGGTGGCGGCGGCGCTGGCTTAGGTGGCGCACTTTTTGTCAACCAGGGCACTGTCACAATTGACAGCGTTACCTTTGCTAGCAATACAGCAACAGGTGGTGCAGGTGCAGCCGGAAACGGTGGCGCTGGTGGCAACAGCGACTTAAGCACTGGTAGCGTAGGCGGTACCCCTGGTGCGGCCGGGGGTGGTGGTCTTGGTGGTGCTCCTAATGGCGTTGGTGGCACTGGTGGCACCGCCGGTAATGGTAGCTCAGGCTTCCCTGGTGGCGCTGGTGGCATTGGTGGCATTGGCGGTACTGGCGGTGCTCCTAATGGCGCTGGAGGCGATGGTAGTGTTGGTGGTACTGGCGGTACCGGAATCTTCGGTGGTGGCGGTGGTGCTGGCGGCACTGGTGGTGCTGGCGGCCCTGGTGTTGGTACTGGCAACGGTGGTAACGGGGCGATCGGTGGTGCTGGTGGTGCTGGTGGCTTTGGTGGCGGCGGCGGCCCCGGTGGCCTTGGTGGTGCTGCTGGTACTGGTACTGTTGCTGGTACCCCTGGTACTGTTGGTGCTGGTGGTGCTGGTGGCTTTGGTGGCGGCGGCGGTGCTGGAAGCACTGGTGGTTTGGGTGGCGGTGGCGGTGCTGGTGCCGGCGGTACTACTGGCGGTGGCGGCGGATCGGGTCTAGGTGGTGCTATTTTCCTCAATACAGGCAGCATCTTAACTGTGAGCAACAGCACCTTTAGCGCGAATACAGCGACAGGTGGTGCCGCTGGAGGCAACGGTACTGCCGGTCAGGGTTCAGGTGGCGCGATTTTTGTCAACACAGGTGCTACAGCTAACCTAGCTAATACGACAATTACCCTCAACACTGCCAACACCAATAGCGGCGGTGTTTCCTACGCTGGGACTGTCAACGCCAACAACACAATCATCTCTGGCAATATTAGCGTTGCTAATCCTGACATTACAGGCAACGTCGTATCAACAGGTGCCAACAACTTAATTGGCGGTGCGGCTTTACTTGGCCCCCTGCAAAATAATGGCGGTGTTGTTTTAACCCACGCCTTACTTCTTGGCAGCCCCGCGATCGATACCGGCAACGCAGCCACCGCCCTCAACGCAATAACTGGTGCGGCTCTTACTGCAGACCAGCGCGGTACTCAGTTCGGTCAAGCCTACGCCCGCATCGTCAACGGCACTGTTGACATCGGCGCTTACGAGTACGGCCCCACTGTCAGCGGTCAGAAATTTAACGACTCCAACGGCAATGGCGTTAAAGACGGGACTGATGCCACGCTCACAACTCCAGCGGAAAGCTTTGTTGTTTATGTAGATGAGAACAACAACAACTTGCTCGACGCTACTGAAAAACAGGCTACTGTGGCGATCGGCGGTACCTACACCCTAGCCGACACTAAGACTAACAGCCCGATTAAGGAAGTGGCAGTCACAGGTTGGCAGCAAACTCTGCCCGCTACAGGCGCTACTCCCTACAGCACAGGTATTGCTGACTCTACCAACCAAGATTTCGGCAACTTCCAGGTGATGACCATCAGCGGTTTGAAGTTCGACGATCAAAACGGCAACGGCACTCAAGATCCAGGAGATTTGGCAGCAACTACTCCCGTTACGATTAATTTACTCAACGCTGCCACTGGGGCAACCATAGCTACTACCACCACTGATGGGACTGGTAATTACACTTTCCCAAACTTGCCGCCTCTGCCTGCGGGTGCTGCCTACCGCGTCCGAGAAGTTGTGCCGGCAGGCTTCACAAAAACCTCAACCGATCCTGCCGACATCCCTCCCCAAAGCGGCGCAGCGATAACTAATGCTACTGTTCCGGGCCTTAACTTCGGTAACTTCCAAAACATCACCGTCAGCGGCACCAAATTCACCGACCTCACGGGCGACGGCTTCTCTGCCGACGATACCCCCCTCGACGGCACTACCATTCGCTTGTTCGCAGATACTAACAATAACAGCACTTTAGATACCGGGGACGCGGAAGTCGCCAGTCAAGTTACCGGAACAGCGCCTGCGGCTCCGGGCACTTATAGCTTTACCAACGTCGGCAGCGGTCGGTACTTTGTGAGAGAAGATGTGCCGACAGGTTTCTCGCAAACCGCCGGGCCGGTGAGTTATACAATTAACCCGGTCAGCAATACCCCGATCGTCGATCGAAATTTCGGGAACTTCCAGGTTGGCAGTATTAGCGGGATCAAATATAACGACATCAACAATAACGGCGTGCAAGATGCCGCCGAACCACCGCTACCAGGCTGGACAATGTACCTGGATACCAACAACGACGGCGTGAAAGACCCAGCCGAAACCGTTGCCGTCACGGATCTCGAAGGTAAGTACCAGTTCACCAACCTGCTAGCAGGCACCTACAACGTCCGGGAAGTACAGCAACCAGGCTGGATACAAACCCAGCCGCCAGCCGCACCAGCGCCTGCCATTTCCACCGCGTTGTCAGTCCTCGTCACCAGCGGCCTGGACTCGCAAAACAACAATTTCGGCAACTACTTTGAAACGAGCAGCATCAGCGGTCAAAAATTCAATGACCTCAACCAAAACGGGCTTAAGGATGTCGGGGAACCGGGACTAGCTAACTGGCAAATCTTTGTCGATAACAACCCACAAAATGGAGTGTTCGATCAGGGCGAACCGACTACCATCACCGATGCGGCTGGCAACTACACTCTCACTAACATACCCGCAGGCACTTTCCAGGTAAGAGAAGTTCAGCAAACCGGGTGGACGCAGACGACTCCGCCCCCCGCCGACGTTACAGTTCAGCTAGGAGATGCGGTCGCGGGCGTTGACTTCGGCAACTTCCTGCCCGAACCGGGCGCGATTCGAGGTCTGAAGTTCCGAGATAACAACAACAATGGCACTCAGGAAGCCGGAGAACCGGGTTTACCCAATTTCCAAATTCAGTTGACCAAGGTGGTAGCTCCTACCCCTGGGGTTCCTGCTCCCGATCCTGTTACTACTACTACAGACAGCAGCGGGAGCTACCTGTTCGCCAACTTAGCACCGGGAACCTACAGCGTCCGGGAAGTCAACCAAACTGGTTTCACCCAAAGCACCCCGAACCCCGACGACATCGCGCTGACTTCGGGTGCTATTGTCAGCGGCATCAACTTCGGGAACTTCCCGACGCCGACGCCGACGCCGACGCCGACGCCGACGCCTGCACCTGCACCTTCCCCTTTACCTTTACCTTCTCCTTCTCCTTTACCCGCACCAGTACCGACGCCGACACCTGCACCAGTACCGACGCCGACACCTGCACCTGCACCGACGCCGACACCTGCACCCGTACCTGCAGATTTGGTTTGCCCTCCAGACTTCCCCAGAATTGTCACTCCCAACGATGCCGACATTTCTTTAGGGGGTAATGTCATTAACGGCCCTAACGGCGACGATACGATCGTCGGTACTGCCAACAGTGACTCGATCTTCGGATTGGGCGGCAACGATTTGATTTTTGGCCAGCAGGGCGGCGACTATATCAATGGCAATACGGGCAACGATACTGTCTACGGTGGCATCGATAACGACACTCTCTTTGGCGGTAAAGGCTTTGACCTGATTTTTGGCGATCGCTCGAATGATACGATTTACGGCAATCGCGGCAACGACTCGCTCAGCGGCGACGAAGGCGATGACCTATTGTACGGTGGCAAAGGTGACGACGTAATGTTGGGAGGCGCCGGCGACGACGTACTGTTTGGCGATCTGGGCAATGACACTCTCTGCGGCGGCGACGGTAACAATACCTTGCTCGGCGGGGGCGGCGACGATTTGCTCTTTGGCGGCACTGGCGATGAGTTGCTCTTTGGCGGCCTCGGCAGCGATACCGTTGTCGGCGGATCTGGCACTAATGGTTTTATCTTGGCAGCCGAGGCTGGAATTGATACTATTTTCAACTTCACCGCAGGAGTTGATTCACTTGTGTTGGCGGGAGGCTTGGACTTCAACCAACTCTCAATTACTGAAAATAATGGCTCAAGTGCGATCGGGCTTGCTAACAGCGACCAGATTTTGGCTGTAGTGGCGGGTGTGCTGCCGACACAGCTATCGGCGAGCAATTTTAGCTTGCTGGTTTAGTCTGCAGATCAAACTCGGCAGTTGCAACGGCTCCTACAATTGCCTCTCGTCCCAACAGAGAGGGACTAACCGAAAGCAGAGCCTCGAAGCATGGGTTTCGAGGCTTTGCCGCCAAAAAAAGGAAACGAAATTCCGTTCCCATTCTGCGGTCAAATTTGTTCGAGATACTCCAGCAAGTCAGCCATTTCTTGCGGACTAGGCTGAAACTGCGGCATTGGTGGAGTTCGCCCGCTGGTGACTTGGCGGATCAGCTCAAATTGGGATTTGCGATCGGAAACTCGCTGCAAGTTGGGCCCGACTTGACTGTCTGCAACGGATATGTGACAGCCGGCACAGTTCATTTGAAAGATGGCTGAACCCTGAACCTGGTTTCCCGTCAGGGACAGTACGCTTTTGACGTAGGGATCGGCGACTTGAAACTGACGAATTGTCATGGTTGTCAATATGATGGCAAGCAACACCGCGATCGCAAATATGGCAAGTCGTTCGATCGGGTTCTTAATTTCATTTTTCGCAAGTTGGTGATTCAAAGCAGTTCAATTTTAAAAATAGTATCTACAAGAAAATTTATTTCTCATAACATAGCTTAATCCTTCCCAGCGGGGAGATCAAGGCTTAACTAGGCTTGAAGGTAGCTTTTGCGAAAATTCATCTGTATAAGTGCTGGTAATATTAAAAATAGGTTGTTAAATCTTAACGTTAAGGAGCTCTCATGGTAGAACCGCTACTTTCAGGTATTGTTCTGGGTCTAATCTTTGTTACTCTGGCCGGGCTGTTTTTTGCTGCATACCAGCAGTACAAGCGCGGCGATCAGTTGGGTATCAACAAGTAAAAGGGGCCGAAAGTCCCTCGGTGAGGGGAGGGGGAGAGGGGGGATTGGGAGGTTGGAAAAATCTTCCTGCTTCCTCCTTCCTTCCTTCCTTCCTTCCTTCTTTGTTCCTGATGACGTTGGACGGAAAGCTCAGGGGGGACAGCACTAATAACGTTCGCTCAGGGGGGACACCACTAATGACTACCCTTCGGCTTCGCTCTTCGGGCAAGATGACTAATGACTGATGACTAATGACTAATGACTGATGACTAATGACTGCTAAGAGGGCGGGCACGGGGGCACCGCCCCTACCGACTAATGACTAATGACTGATGACTAATGACTGATGACGTTGTACGGAAAGCTCGGAGGCGACAGCACTAATGACTGATGACTAATGACTGATGACTGATGACTAATGACTAATGACTGATGACTAATGACTAATGACTTCTTCCTTCATTAAAGATATCGATCGAGAATAGCAGCAGTTTCCCGGCCAGTCTTTTCCCAGCTAAATTGTTTTGCTCTGGCCAAACCGAGAGCCCGCAAGTGCGATCGAGCTTTGGCATCCGTTGCAAGCTCTTGCATAGCAGAGGCTATTTCCTGGACGCTGTAGGGATTGACTAACAGTGCGCCGTCCCCCGCGACTTCTGGCATCGAAGACAGGTTAGAGGTGATGACAGGGGTGCCGCAGGCCATTGCTTCGAGCACGGGGAGACCGAATCCTTCCCAAAGACTGGGAAAAACTAGGGCGATCGCCCGATTGATGACTTTGGGCAAATCAGCCGCCGGGAGATAATCTAGAAATTTTACTCGATCGAACAATCCCAATTCTTGAACCTGCGCCTTCAGCAGCGGCGTATAGCGCCCATCTTCGGAACCTGTTATCCACAATTCGTACTCGGAATTATTGGGTAAAGCCGCAAAGGCTGCTATTACTCGCTGCAGGTTTTTATGGGGATTGTGGCGGCCCGTATAAAGAAAATAATTGCTTGTTGGTAAGTCTAGAAACTTAAAAAGACTGGCATCATAGCCTGGAAAAATTCGCGATATTAAAGAACTGGGAATCTTACAAAAATTAGTGATATCGTTGGCTGTCGATTCAGAATCGCAGATAATATGTTCTGCCTGCCGCAAAACCTGCGGAATGTAGTAGCGGTGATAAGGTGTCAGCGGATCGAAGCGGCGGGGAAATCGCAGCGCTATTAGGTCGTGTACTGTAATTATATAGCGACAGCCTGCAAATAAAGGAGCTTCGGGAATTGGAGAAAATAATAAGTTAGATTTTAGCTGTTTGTAAATTTTTGGTAGTTGGGTTTGTGTCCACAGCAATCGATTGATGTGTCCTCTGCTTCCTTGTTCTGGTGTTAAATTGCCTGGGATTTCGTAGCAGTTGTTATTGGGGATTTTTGCGGCGGTAAGTAAGGTGGGATTGAGAGAATTTAGGTGGGGAAATAGGTTTTTGGCGTAGATGGCTAAGCCTGTTGGTTGGGAAATTAGGAAGGAAAGGTTGATTAGCAGGTTGGATTGGGGATTGGACATGGGATAATTTTTAGATTGCGGTTTTGTGGTGGGATTTTTTTTTATTTAACCGCAGAGGGCGCAGAGGGCGCAGAGAGGGAGGTTTTAGAGATATTGTTGTAAGATGTTGGCGGTTGCTTTTCCGGTTTTATGCCAGCTAAATTGATTTGCTCGTGCTAAGCTAGCTTTTTTTAAGTTCGATCGCACTTTTGAATCTGTGGCTACTGTTTGCATGGCGCGGGCAATTTCTGGGATGCTGTAAGGATTGACTAATAATGCCGCATCTCCGGCTACTTCTGGCATTGATGACAGGTTGGAAGTGATGACTGGTGTACCGCAGGCCATTGCTTCCAAAACCGGCAAGCCGAATCCTTCCCAAAGTGTGGGAAATACGAGGGCGATCGCCTGATTCATTAGTACGGGCAATTGAGAATAGGCAACGTAACCGAGAAACTTTACTGAAGATTGTAAGCCTAATTCTTCAACTTGGGCGATCGACTGCGCTGTGTAGGCGTTGGGAGGCCCCGCCAGCCACAATTCATAGTTTGTGCGATCGGCTAAACTCGCAAATGCAGCAATTAATCTTTCTAAGTTTTTGTAAGGATCGTGTCTGCCGGTATAAAGAAAATAATTTTTAGCTGGCAAGTCGAGATATCTAAAATTAATATTATCGCAAGCTAGGGGAATTGCGGTCATTTTTTGACGCGGAATTTGGTAAAAGTTAGCAACATCTGTCGCCGTTGCTTCAGAATCACAAATAATGTGTTCCGCTTGCCGCAAAACCTGCGGTATGTAGTAGCGAAAATAAGCCGTCAAGCGAGAAAATCGCTGGGGAAACCGCAAAGGAATTAAATCATGTACCGTAACAATGTAGCGGCATTTTGAATACAAAGGTGCTTCGGGAATTGGCGAAAATATTAAGCTTGACTGCAATTTATTGTAAATTTTTGGCAGTTCAAGTTGAGTCCACAGCAGCCTGTTAATTTGTCCTTTCGGGCCTCCCTCCGGGCTCAAAGTTTCGGGGATTTGATAGCAACTATAATTGTCTATTTTCTGGGAAGCTAGTAATGTTGGTTTTAGCTGTTGCAGTTGCGGGAAAAGATTGGCGGCATAGGTTCCGATTCCCGTTGGTTCTGGAGTCAAAAAGGATAAATTGATTAACAGTGAATTAGGCATAATTCGATCGAACACAATACATCTATATCGTAGGGGCTGGTTCTACCAACAATCTATGTCTCAAACAAATCATCTCCTAAACTAGCCCCGCCAAACTAACTATCAAAATGTGCATTTTTCGGGTTAATCTCTCTGGGCTCTTCCTCTGTGTTCTCTGCGCCCTCTGTGGTTAAATCATTCCGATCCAACCGGAAACGATATCAAAAAACAATTCCCCGTCTTGTGGGGTGTCCCGCCCGCCCTGAACATACAATTTAAATGTCCGACAGCTTAAACTGTTTGCAATCATTCAATATTGTTTGTAAAACCCGCCACCAGGCAATTTATCGAGATCGATCGATATCCAGCATTTGAGCAATATCAGCAGGATTTGGCAGCCGAATTGTAGCATATTCTTGGTGAACAATCTCAAAAAAACTCTTGACTTTTAGCTCGAAACCTGCAAGTCTAAACTTCTGACTGCGCTGCTGTGCGCCAGCTTGAAGTTCCGCCAACAAATCGGGATTAACAATTAGTTTGTGTGAATGCTGGCAAAGTTCCTCAACGGTATTGAACAAAAAGCCCGATCGCCCGTGTTCGACAATTTCCGGTTGGCCGCCAGCCCCAAAGACTATCGGAACACAACTGTTTTGCATCGCTTCCACAGTCGCCATCCCGAAATGTTCAAATCTTTGAGGATTCACTTCACCCAAACCGCAGCCGTGCCAAAAAATGCTCGCTTTAGCATAAAGCAATTTTACCTCATCTAAAGAAGCATTGACTTTTAGCTCGATCGCCCGCGAATCTTGGTTCAATAAATTCCGAACCGTCTTTAAATAAGGATTTTTTGGAATGCTGCTACCAGCTAAAATCAGTCGCCATCCTTGAAGCCGATCGGGATAATCTACTAGCAAACTGCGGAAAGCTTGAATTAGTTCAATTTGCTTTTTTGTTCCCCCAAATTCCCACTGTCCCACCGCCAAAATTATCTTTTCTTTCGGCACTTTCACTGTTGCCATTTCCACGGGCGGATAAAGCAAAAAAGTTGGCTGCAAGTTCCATCGTTTCTCCAGCCACTTGACAGTAAATTGACTGTTTGCAATAATAAAAGTGTAGTCGTCCACCGCAAAGTGACTGTTGCGAAAAGTATTGGGAAAGTGGCAGAAAAATACTGATATCGGCGACAGCGGTTTAACTTTTTCCAGTTGATTCGCATTGATGAAAATATCGTAATTTTTGCTTTCTCTGGCAATTTCATCGAAGGGGTTTTGCATATCCTCCGCAATGATACTCGAATCGATGCACTGCATTCCGCGTTTGTCGTAAAACGCCAAGGGAATAATTTTAAGTTTGCATCCAGCAAGGTTGAGCCCGTACCACGATTCTAAGTCGGAAACAGCAACCGGCTTGTTGGCGATGAAGGTAATATCAAATTCATTTTGCAGCAGCGAGGCGATGGTAGCGACGTATTTTTGACCGCCGCCGATAAAATGCAGTCCGTGATCGTAAATGGCGATCGACATTTTGCGATCGCCCCGAACCACCTGCAATCGAGGTAAAATGCGATCGACCTTAATCCGACTGTAAATCACCGCCAACTTTTCCGACAACAGCGGAATCACAGTTGCGATGATTTCCGGTTTCCCGTTATCTAGCAGTTTTTTAATCGCCACAAACAAACTCTCGAACAACAAATCATACTGTTTGTTCGTAAAAAAATCTGAAGTGTGAATCGCTTTAACTAATTGCAAAGGTTCGTGTTTTGCCAAATACAAAAATCGATTGCGGTTGCAGAAATACTCGGTGAGTTTGCTACCTTTACTCGAACCGCGATACTCGTGATGGGCGATAGCTGCAGGATTGTAAAGCATTTTCCAACCGAGTTTGTGACAGCGTTTGGAAAACTCAACATCTTCAAAATACATCACAAAATCTTCATCTATCCGCCCGACATCTTCGAGACATTCCCTGCTAAAAAGCACCGCCGCCCAGCAAAGCCCCTCGACTTCCTTTTCTGTATCGTACTGTCCCGTATCTTTCTCGCCAAACCCGACATCTTGCCAATAAAAATTAGGTAATTGCTGAATGCCTGCGCTGTTAATTCGCCCGTCTTTAAACAGCAATTTGCCGCTAGCTGCACCTACTTTTTCGTTTGTTTGCAATACCTTAACTAATATTTCCAGCCATTTGCTCTCAAGGGTAGCATCGTTATTTAAAAAACCGATATATTCCCCTTTCGCTTCGCTGATACCGAGGTTGAGAGCTTTAGCGAAGTTGTTCGCGGAATTAACAAAAATGCGAACTTT
The DNA here is from genome assembly GCF_049646505.1 of Microcoleus sp. Lineage (GTDB taxonomy): Bacteria > Cyanobacteriota > Cyanobacteriia > Cyanobacteriales > Microcoleaceae > Microcoleus. The sequence continues at coordinate 8,800 of NZ_JBARVX010000428.1, read as the reverse complement.
CGGAAACTGTTCGCGCAGGCAATTAACCGAATCGTCTTGAGAGCAATTATCAATTACAATTAAATCGAGTTGCTGTTCGGGATACGCAAGTTTTTGTAGAGATTTTAAGCAATCTTTCGTGTGGCGAAGACCGTTATAGTTGACTATAATTAACGAGCATATTGGCAGTGTGGTCATTTTTGATGCTTTATTTTTGTCGGTCGAGCAATTGAGCGGTAATCTTCTCTAAAATAGCAGTATGTTGCTGCTGCACTGCTTTAATTTGCTCTACTTCTGAATGAAAATCTGCGATCGCCTTTTGTTGAGCCTCAAGCTGTGCTTTAACTTCGGGACATCCGCTGCTGAGCTCCGATTGAATTTTTATCTCTAGATTTTGTTGATTTTCTTGCAATTTTTGCAACTGTCTGCTCAATGTTTGCACCACGCGGGTATTAGCAAAGTTGTAAATTACTTGACGTTCTAGTACCGGTCTGAGCAATTTTCGGACGATTTTCCTAACGGCTATGACTGCAGAACCCAGTTGCCTTTGGTAAGAAGTAATGGGGACGTTGTAAATGTCGAAACCTGTCTTCAAAAGGGCGATATCCTCGTCATCTTCATCTCGGGCGATCGCACTATTTTCTATTCCCGACAGCCGCGAATTGGCAATGCCAATTTGCGGCTCCAAAGTTTGTCGCAATTTATCTATAATTTGTTGAGTTGGTATTTCTTCGTGCTTCAAACTTTCCTCTCCTTTAGATAACTTAGTATGACTTATTACGGCACAGGTCTTTTGGCTGTTTTAATAATAATTCATACTTATTGTGGAACAGGCATCTTGGCTGTTCGAGGGCGGGCAGGATGCCCACCCCACAAACTAATTGTGGAACACGCATCTTGCCTGCTGGAATTCTAACCAATTGTGGAACAGGCATCTTGCCTGTTGGAATTCTAACCAATTGTGGAACAGGCATCTTGCCTGCTGTTCAAGGGCGGGCTAGAAGCCCAACCCCTACTCCCCACAAGAAAATTCATCTCTTGTTAAATCATGATTATTGCTTCCGATATTAGCATCATCTCAACTTAAGCTAACTCAATTTGACTGTCATCACCGATCATAAACCGCAAAGCTTTTGGACGAGCCGGTGCATTGGTGAGTTGAGCTCGCTGCCCGATCACGCTGTCAACAATTCGCTGGTGAATGGCAACTATTTTCGCTCCTTGCAATATGACACTGTGTTCGATATCAGCATCAATCATCGTCACGCGATCGCCAATACTGCTGTAAGGCCCGACAAAGCAATTTTCAATGCGACAATTTTCCCCAATTACCACCGGCCCGCGAACTGTAGAATTAATGATTTCCGTTCCTTTCCCTACTTGCACGCGCCCGATAATTTGACTTTTGCCCTCAACTTTTATTTCAGTTGAAGCTACGATACAGCTATCTAAAATGATTTGGTTTGCACTCAGCAAATCATCTTTTTTACCCGTATCCAGCCACCAACCCTCTAAATTGCAAGCTTCTACCTGTTTTTGCTGATTGATGAGCTGTTGAATGGCATCGGTAATTTCCAGTTCGCCGCGGGGCGAAGGTTGAATTTGAGCGATCGCCTCGTGGATAGTAGGAGCAAAAAAGTAAATTCCCACCAGTGCTAAATTCGACGGCGGAACTTTGGGTTTTTCTACTAACTCTAAAACTCGCCCGTTTTCATCAACTTTTGCAACACCGAAAGCAGAAGGATTTGGAACTGGACGCAGCAAAATCAGAGCGTCTAGTTTTTGCTTGTTAAAAATCTCTAAAAACGGATCTAACTGATTTTGAATTAAGTTATCTCCCAAATACATAATAAACGGAGAATCGCCTAAAAACGATCGGGCAACTTTCACCGCGTGAGCCAGTCCCGCCGGTTCTGATTGCAAGATATAAGTAATTTTTGCACCGAAGCGAGATCCATCTCCAGTTTTCGCCTTCACCTCTTCCCCAGTTTCGGGACTAATAACAATCCCAATATCCGTAATCCCAGCCGCCACAATTCCTTCAATTCCGTACCACAGTATCGGCTTGTTTGCCACAGGAACCAACTGCTTAGCACCCGTATAGGTGAGGGGACGCAAGCGTGTTCCTTTGCCGCCAGAGAGGATGAGTGCTTTCATTGGGTGAACTTTGAGTTATCCTTTAGGGTTTGCGGTGCCGGCTCGATTTGCCTGCACTTGTTCGCTCTTGTTAATTTTAAAGCACCGCTACCCCGCTGGCAATAGCCTCCCTGTATGCTGATACAAATGATTTATGCCGATCGAACTTTTATACTCCTGAACCTACAGAGTGTCTGAAACCGGGTTTCTGGACGCATTCAGCCCCTAAAAGCTGAAGTTTTTTGTCAACAAACCCGGTTGCTTTTTTGGTTTCTAAACGCTGCGAGTGCCTTAGTCAAGATTGAATTACGCACCCTTTCAATAGCGGCCGTATCGAGCAACAAATTGACTACCAGCACTGTTTTGATTTGTCAGCCAAGCCCACATCTGATCGCCCAGACAAAAATGCCACCACTCATTAGGATGCTGCTGAAAACCAGCAGCTACCATCACATCTTTTAATATTTGCCTGTGCAGGTGATATTTCTGTTTGTGCGGCTCCTTGCTATTCGCAAAAAAATCGGGATAAGAACGTTCTGATATTTCATCAATCGGAGAACCCATATCAATTAGTCGATTGTTTTCATCCACTAAAGTGATATCTAAAGCTGCGCCTGTACTGTGGGGGGGAGGCGCAGCTCGATCCAGGCTCGGTGCTGCCCAAAATTGATATACCTGTTCTAAAATCACTTGGTGTTTGTCTTCAGGAACCGGAAATTCGCAGCCTCGATCTGCGGCAATTTGAGCGAAAGTATAATCTACCATAAATTTCTGAACTTCCACCGGTCTGTAAGCATCAAATATCAGAATTTTCCAATATTGATGATTTTGTTGCAGTTGTGTTTTAGCAGCCATCAAACTCTCTACAACTCCTTGCCGCAAATAGTAAGGCGAATCGGCTTTGCTATTGTGATATGGAGCACCTAAGTTTTGATAGGGGTGCGGCGTTTCAAAGGCAAAATGTTCTGTAGGAATGGGAATTAAAGGCTCGCCGCATTCATCGATTGCTATTTGCTGGTATGGTTTCATCTCAAAATTTCATCCTAGTTGATTGTTGCTAAATTGGTGGTAGTGAGAACTTTATAACTCACTTTTTTAAAGACTGAAGTGCTCACTAAAAATACTCGATAGGCTAAAATATCCTCTTGTTCTAAGTTTTCAAATTATTGATTGTAATTTTTCGATTTTTTGAACCAACATTTAGCAATTAAATAATCAAGTATAGCGGTCATTGATAATACTATCTGCGCTAAAAAAGAGGCAATGGGTAATAGTTAATTGTCGAATTGGCAAGTTGAGTTCGGGTTAGCTGCTAGCTATGACTTCTGACCAAGAATTTCTAGATGGTACCCGCCACGTAATTGATTCGCCTGGTCAATCGGGAGCATCTCAAATCTCAAATCGAATGACCGATTACCGATTACCGATTACGAGAGTGTACCTCACCTAACTGAGAAAGGCTATAGCAATCCTCGCATCATTTTCAATAACTGGTTAAGAGGCTAAGAGCCTAGGAATCGATGTCACTTTTGAAGAGCCTCCTGCGACAATGGAGGCAGAGCCTCGCCTATCTGCGTTACCAGGCAGAGCCTGGTAACGAGTAGAAGCCGTCCTATAAGGACGGGGCTTTAAACCCAATTTTTTGGTAATTGGGATGAGGATATATGCCAATTTCCCTCTCTTCCCTCCGAAATATAAAGATTTACAGAGATTTTTAGGCTTTGCGGGTGTCTTTACCCACTACCTATGTAGAAAACGCATTTTAATTATGCGAAATATTCATAAAACTCAATATTTTGTAAAAATAGCTACGAATATTTACTGCGATGGGCTTTACGTTAGTTCATAACAAAGCTGCATCGAAACGCAGCGATCGAACTAATCGAACGATCGGTAGCAACCATAACAACCATAAATAGGTTGGCGGCATTCGAGGCAGCGTCCAGAAAAACTCAAATATACAGAAGACCAACCGTGCTTAAAAGAAATTCTATCGAGTAACTACATATACAGTTTTAAATCCATACAGTCACTAAGGTTAGCAGGCAACACACTTTATGCTCCAAGTCAATACTTTTCCCGAACAAGCCAGCCGCGAGGGTAAACCAATGACCCAAACAGTAGAACCAAAAACCACCCAGAACAAATTTGAAAAACTCAAATCCGAAAAAGATGGCTTATCCGTCAAAGCCGAACTCGAACACTTCGCCCAAATCGGCTGGGAAGCAATGGACGCAACCGATCGCGAACACCGCCTCAAATGGTTCGGCATCTTCTTTCGGCCAGTAACTCCTGGGAAATTCATGATGCGGATGCGGTTGCCCAACGGCATCATTACCAGCAATCAAACCAGAACCCTAGCAGAAATTGTACAGCGCTACGGCGACGACGGCAGCGCCGACATCACCACCAGACAAAACCTGCAACTGCGCGGAATTCGGATCGAAGACGTGCCCGACATCTTCAGCCGCCTCAAAGCAGCGGGGATGACAAGCGTTCAGTCCGGCATGGACAACGTTCGCAACATCACCGGTTCCCCAATCGCAGGCTTGGATGCCGACGAACTGATAGATACGCGGGAACTGGCGAACCAAGTCCAAGACATGATTACCAACAGCGGCGAAGGCAACCCCGCGTTTTCCAATTTGCCGAGAAAGTTTAATATTGCGATCGCAGGCTGCCGCGACAACTCAGTCCACGCCGAAATCAACGACATCGCCTTCGTACCCGCTTACTTGGAAGGCAACATCGGCTTTAATGTTTTAGTCGGCGGATTCTTCTCCGCCAAACGCTGCGATGCTGCAATTCCCCTCAACGCTTGGGCAAGTCCCAGCGACGTTGTAGATTTGTGCAAAGCAATTTTAACTGTATTTCGCGATCGAGGGCCGAGAGCAAACCGCCAAAAATCGCGCTTGATGTGGCTGATTGACGAACTCGGCATCGAACAATTCCGCGCCGCCGTCGAACAAGAATTAGGCCGCACATTGCTTCGGGCCGCGTCCAAAGATGAAATCATCTGGGACAAACGCGACCACATCGGCATCTACGACCAAAAACAAGCAGGACTCAAGTATGTAGGGCTGCACGTTCCCGTCGGACGGCTAAGCGCATCGGATTTGTTCGATTTGGCCAGAATCGCCGAAGTCTACGGCAGCGGCGAGCTCCGGCTGACTGTCGAAGAAAACGTGATTGTCCCCAACGTTCCCGAATCGCGGATTGAGTCGCTGCTGAAAGAACCGCTGTTGCAGCGTTTTTCGATCGACCCGGCACCCCTGACGCGAGCCTTACTTTCCTGCACCGGTGCGAAGTTTTGCAACTTCGCCCTAATTGAAACCAAAGCGCGCGCCGTCGCCATGATTGGGGAACTCGAAACCGAACTCTCCGTTCCCAAACCGGTCAGAATTCACTGGACTGGTTGCCCCAATTCCTGCGGCCAACCCCAAGTAGCAGACATCGGTTTGATGGGGACAAAGGTTCGCAAGAACGGCAAAACCCTTGAAGGTGTAGACATTTACATGGGAGGGACAGTTGGCAAAGACGCTCATTTGGGTACTTGCGTCCAAAAAGGCATCCCTTGTGAAGACCTTAAACCGGTGCTGCATCAACTTTTAGTCGATAACTTCGGTGCCGTTCCCCATCAAGGAGATGTAGCTTCCCTCAACAGGCAACTGCAACTGACGGTTGACAGGGACGAAACGACACTCGCGGCGACCAAACCTCAGACATCTACTGTTATTTTCGCCCGATCGGGCAAAGAAGTTGCTTGCACCGAAGATGAATTTATCCTTGACGTTGCCGAACGGGCAGGAGTCGAACTCGACAGCAGTTGTCGTTCGGGAACCTGCGGCACTTGCAAGCAGAAACTTCTAGAAGGCAAAACAGTTTACGACAGTCAACCAGACGCGGCTGCCGATTTAGAACCAGGGTTCATTTTAGCTTGCAGCGCGCGGGCGATCGGCAAAGTGTCGATCGACGCCTGATGTCACAATGTGAGACGGATCGGGACAAACAAAATCATGTCATTTCACAGTCAACAGTCAACAGTTAACAGTCAACAGTTAACAGTCAACAGTCAACAGTCAACAATCACCTGACGGTGCAACCGGAATTGATATCACATCTCACATTCCAACGATCTCAAAGTACACCAACAATTCAACACAGACAAATGAGCAACCTTTCCCGCAGAAAATTCATCATCACCGCCGGAGCCACAGCAGCCGGCACCCTCCTAGCCCACGGTTGCGCTTCCCGCACTTCTAGCGAAGGTTCCAGCGCAGCCGGCGGAACCTCGCCCACCGCCGCCCCAGCAGTCAACATCAACCCCGCCGACGCCCCCGAAGTCACCGCAGCCAAACTCGGATTCATCGCCCTCACCGACGCAGCACCTTTAATCATCGCCCTAGAAAAAGGCTACTTTGCCAAATACGGCATGAAAGACGTGCAAATAGCCAAACAAGCATCTTGGCCAGTTACTCGCGACAACTTAGAACTCGGTTCCGACAAAGGCGGCATTGACGGCGCGCACCTCCTAACCCCGATGGCTCACCAGATGACATTAGGCACAATTACCAAAGGCAATCAGCCAGTGCCGATGAACATTCTGGCGCGGTTAAATACTAACGGTCAAGGTATTTCCCTCGGCCAAAAATACCTTGACTTAAAAATAGGTACAGACAGCAAACCTTTTAAAGCAGCCCTCGCCAATCAGAAAGTTCCGATTGCTATGACATTTCCCGGAGGCACCCACGATTTGTGGATACGGTATTGGCTAGCAGCCGGCGGCATCAATCCAGATACAGATGTTTCCGTGATTCCCGTACCGCCGCCCCAGATGGTAGCTAACATGAAATCCGGCAGCATGGAAGCCTTTTGTGTAGGCGAACCTTGGAACGCTCAGCTAATTGCTCAAAAAGTAGGATACAGCGCCTTAATCACTGGAGAACTTTGGAAAGACCACCCAGAAAAAGCTTTAACTCTAAGAGCAGATTGGGTAGCCAAAAATCCCAAAGCTGCTAAAGCACTGACAATGGCTGTTCTCGAATCCCAGCAGTGGTGCGACAAGCCAGAAAACAAACAAGAGATGTGTGAAATCATCGGTAAAGATAGATGGTTAAAAGTTCCAGTAGCCGATATTGTCGCGCGCTCTAAAGGTGAAATTGACTACGGTACGGGTCGCGTTGAAGCTGCTAGTCCAGTGGCGATGAAATTCTGGGCTGACAATGCTTCCTATCCCTACAAGAGCCACGATGCTTGGTTCATCACTGAAAATATTCGCTGGGGTTATATGCCGGCTAATACCGACATCAAAGGAACCGTCGATAAAGTTAACCGCGAGGATATTTGGAAAGCCGCCGCCACAGCAATTGGTGTTCCTGCAGCCCAAATTCCTGCTACGACTTCTCGCGGTGTCGAAACATTCTTTGACGGCATCAAGTTTGATTCAGAAAAACCAGAAGAATATCTGAATAGTCTGGCAATCAAAAAAGCATAATTAGTTAACAGTTGACAGTTGACAGTTGACAGTTGACAGTTGACAGTTAACAGTTAACTGTTGACATGGTGATCCTTCAAAGTATCTACAAAAAATCGATTATTCACAATACTGCAAAAAGAAAAATGGCAACAAACCTCGCTGTTTCTAAAAGCAAAAATCCGGTCAATTTTGTTCTGGATTTGGTGCAAAAAAATCGCCGAAAAATTATTCGACCTTTAGTTGCGATCGCAGTTTTGCTCACAATCTGGCAAATCCTTTGCAGCAGTCCCGATTCTTCTTTGCCCGGCCCGATTAAAGTTGTCCAAGAAACCTGGAATTTAATTATCGATCCCTTCTTTGACAACGGCGGTATCGACAAAGGTTTATTTTGGCAAATTTTAGCTAGTTTGGAGCGGGTGGCGATCGGCTTTACTTTATCAGCAATTCTCGGCATAAGTTTGGGGATACTGATCGGCACAAATCCTTTAATGTACGATGCTTTAGACCCGCTGTTTCAAGTATTTAGAACTATCCCGCCTCTAGCTTGGCTGCCGATCGCCCTAGCAGTATTTCAACAGTTCAATCCCTTTGAAGGTATCGGGCTAAAAACCAACGAAGTAGCAGCACTTTTTGTAATCTTGGCTACAGCAATTTGGCCGATTATCATCAATACCACAGTAGGCGTTCAACAAATACCCCAAGACTACAGAAACGTCGCCCGCGTCTTGCGCCTCCCCAACCGAAAATACTTCTGGAAAATCCTGATTCCCTCTTCAGTTCCTTACATCTTCACAGGCTTGAGAATTGGCATCGGTTTGTCTTGGCTGGCGATCGTAGCGGCGGAAATGTTAGTCGGCGGTGTTGGCATCGGTTTCTTCATCTGGGACGCTTACAACAGTTCTAGGCTAAGCTCCGTGATTCTAGCAGTGCTTTATGTAGGAATTGTCGGCTTGCTATTAGACAGAATAGTTGGTTTTATCGGTTCTAAAGTGGTTCCCGAAGAAAGCAAATAGGATTTGGGAATGGGGAATGGGGAATGGGTGATTGGTTATTGGTTATTTGTTAGGAGTTATTGGTTATTTGTTAGGAGTTGGGAGTTAGGAGTTAGGAGTTAGGAGTTAGTAGTTAGTAGCTTCTCTAATGACAAATAACCAATAACCAATAACCAATAACCAATAACCAATAACCAATAACCAATAACCAATAACC
>NZ_JBARVX010000427.1:0-10712 GCF_049646505.1 Microcoleus sp. | reverse complement strand
TATTATCAGTATTCAGCACCGCGTGACAAAAACCAGCCGCCATCCACTGAGCGACTAATTCGGCTACACGCTTGACTAATTCTGCATAAAATAGCGCATACTTTTCTTCGGAAGAAGTACCAGAATTACTGGCTGCTAAATGCAGTTCGGGATAGTAATATTCAATTACAAAATCTAAAAGTTTTTTAGTTAAATCCGGGCGGCGGATATAATGCAGTCTTTCAAAAGTGCCAAACCGAATGTGAGAGTGACTGAAACGAACCATTACGGACGATCGCGTGGGAGAGGGTTCGTCGCCCCGCCACAAAGCATCGCCCGTTTCAACTAAACTAAAACAGCGAGATGTCCGAACTCCCAACCTGTGCAAAGCTTCGGCGGCTAAAACTTCGCGAACTCCCCCTTTGAGAGTGAGTCTACCATCAGCGTGCCGCGAGTAGGGAGTGCGACCGGAACCTTTAGTCCCGAAGTCATAAAGTCTGCCGTCAGTACCGCGAACTTGACCGTACAAAAAGCCTCTACCGTCGCCTAAATTCGGGTTGTATTCGTTGAATTGATAGCCGTGGTAGCGGAGTGCGAGAAATGGACGGACGCAGTGAAATTTGCCGAATGCTTCGATGAAATGTTGGTCGGTTACTTGCGCGGGGTCTAAACCCAATACTGGCAATAATTTGTCGTTGCGAAAACGGAGGATATGTTGGGGAAAATCGGCTGCGGGGACTTCATCAAAATAGTCGCCGCCGAGGGATTCGAGGGCTGGTTCGTAGTTGAGGGAAAGCAAGGGATTTGACATTTTTGTATTTGATTGTTGATTGTTTACTGTTGACTGTTAGCTGTTAGCTGTTGAATGTTAGCTGTTAGCTGTTATTTGTTATTGGCAATTGAGAATTGGAAATTGGAAATTGGAAATTCGTAACAAACAACAAATAACAAATAACCAATAACCAATAACAAAAAACTAATGACTAATGACTAATGACTTTTAACCGCATATTCCCTCCAAAGTTGCGACTAATTTGAGATTGTACTCGTCTTCAAAACACGGTTTTTTATAATCCAAACTCCACATTTCCAGAGCGCAATCGTCTCCAGAGTCGAGGGGTTGCAGCCGCAAATGAAACTCTTGAATTTCTGGGCGGTGTTCGCTTTTGAAATCGGCAATAGCACCTATTTGTCGCCTGTCCAAAGCCACAGCCAACCTCAGAAAAGGATGCAGTTTACTAACGACTTCCCGGTAGTTTTTGGGGAGGCTTACAAAATGATCGTGTTTCTTTTTCGGGGGGCTTTTCCGGTGATAGCGAGCCAGATTAGCAATTACTTCAATCTCTGTTTCAGTGTAGCCCAATAACTCACCGTTGCGAATTAAATAGTAAGAATGTTTGTGGTGCGCCGAATGACTGACGTACAAACCGCAGTTGTGCAGAATCGCGGCTGCCCACAGCAACTCGCGTTCTTCGGTTCCCCAATTGTGCAACATTCCTTGGGTTTGGTCGAACAATTTGAGGGAAAATTCTGCGGTTCTTTCGCTTTCTTCTGTATTGACTTGATATTTTTCAGCCATCAGCAGAATGCTGCGCTGGCGGATTGAACCTTGATAGCGCAAGCGGTTTTCAATCAAACCGTGACTCAGCATCCAGTCAACAATGACGCCTTCTCTCAGAGACCGATCGCACACAGTGATCGATTCCATTCCTAATAGTGTCATCGCTTCCTGTAAAATCAAAGCGCCGGCGAGAATAATTTCTGCCCGCTTGTCCGACATTCCCGGAATAGCCAGTCTTTCTGAGTAAGAAAGTTTGCGGAAACGGTTGACTAAATCGCGCAAATCCTTTAGACTTAATTGATAGCCGGTCAACGGACTCGGAACTGTTCCCAGCTTTTCGCGAGCGTTAATGGCTGCTAGAGTTTCGATGGTTCCAGCGGTACCAATTAAACGCAGAGTTTCGCCAGCCTTGAATTGAGCTCGCAATTCGTCGATCGGTCTTTCGAGCGAAATCCGAATATAAGCTTGCAAATAGGCAAACTCCTCTTTGCTAATCGGGTCAGTTTTAACAAATTCTTTTGTTAAGCGCACAGCACCGATTTTGGTACTGGTGAGACAGCGAGATTCCGAGCTATCTCCTAAAATCAACTCGGTAGAACCGCCTCCAATATCAATAATCACCTGGGACTGATTGTTGAATTCCATACCCGAAAGCACGCCGAGATAAATTCTCCGCGCCTCTTCCTGACCGGAAATTAAGCTAACATTCAGGTCTAATTCCTCAGCAACTCGTTTGAGAAAATCCCGCCCGTTAGGAGCTTCTCGAACCGCACTCGTAGCCACAGCGATAATTTGTTCGGCGTTGCAAGTTTTAGCAATGTCTAGAAAACGGCTCAGAGTGGCGATCGCCCTTTCCATAACCTCAGACTTCAAGCACCCTGTCTTAGCCTCGGAATCGCCCAATCGAACCGTATCTTTTTCTCTAGCAATAATCTCAAAGGCGGGCAATTTCGGGTCGATCCGCGCCACCACCATGTGAAACGAGTTAGTACCCATATCGATAGCAGCAATAATGCGATTTGACTCCGCAGAAGCAATTGAATTAACCATTGGAGTGTATGGGGGTTGACAGATATTTATGATTATTTCATAAATCCAGTTAGGCATCCTATGAAATCAGCAAAAATCGGGAATTAGGGCATAGGGCATAGGGCATCGGGACATACATCACTTTTTTGAGAAACGCTATATTAGGTAATTTTGCCTAAAATTTGATAACATTTAATGTTAAAAATCTAAAATCTAGAATTAAAATGCTTCAAGAGTCCGATCGCCCAACCGAATCCACATTGCTAACCATCGTAAAGCTTTTGAGGTGGGACAAACCAGCAGGAAGGCTTATTTTAATGATACCAGCCCTCTGGGCCGTGTTTTTAGCAGCAGACGGGAGACCGCCCTCGGCATTAGTTGGCGTAATAGTGTTAGGAACCTTAGCCACGAGTGCGGCGGGATGCGTCATCAACGACTTGTGGGATCGCGATATCGATCCCGAAGTAGAAAGAACGCGATCGCGCCCCCTAGCATCCCGCGCCCTCACCGTACAAACTGGCATCGGAGTTGCCTTAATTTCCTTTGCAAGCGCCGCCATTCTCGCCTTTTATCTCAATCCTTTAAGCTTCTGGCTGTGTGTCGCCGCCGTACCAGTAATTATCTGCTATCCCCTAGCAAAAAGAGTCTTTCCAGTGCCGCAATTAGTATTATCAATAGCCTGGGGATTTGCCGTATTAATTAGTTGGAGCGCCGCCGTCAATCAATTAGAAATAGCAACTTGGCTGCTGTGGGGAGCAGTCGTGTTTTGGACGATGGGATTTGACACAGTTTATGCGATGAGCGACAGAGAAGATGATTTGCGTTTGGGTGTGAATTCCAGCGCGATATTTTTTGGGGATAATGCCGCTAATGCTGTCGGTTTTTTCTTTGTTGGGACTGTCGGTTTGTTAGCAGCAATGGGGATTAATTTGCATTTGCATATTGGTTTCTGGATCGCAATTTGTGCGGCAGCGATTTTGTGGGTTTTGCAGTACAGTCAACTGCGAAAGGCCGACATTCCAAATCCCGTTTACGGTCAAATTTTCCGCCAAAATGTTTGGGTGGGTTTTGTGATATTGGCGGGGATGATTGTGGGGGAGATTTTTTAATAGACATCTTCAATAATTTTTGTGGAACAGGCATCTTGCCTGTTCTAAAAGTGATATTAGTAATTATATTCAAGGGGAAAAACGCCAAATCTTAATAGTTCTGTCTCGACTACCACTGATGAGAGTTTCTCCGTCAGGACTAAAGGCAAGACAATAAACAGTGTCTGAATGTCCGAGAGTGTGAATCGCTTCTCCGGTAAATAAATCCCAAATTCTAATAGTGCGATCGGCACTACCGCTGGCGAGATATTTCCCATCTGGACTAAAGGCAACAGCGTGAACATCATCCGTATGTCCTGTCAAGTTACTTTTGAGTTCTCCATTGCTTAAATGCCACAGTTTAATCGGTTGCTTTGCGCCACCGCTGGCGAGAGTTTGTCCGTCGGGACTGAAGGTGACAGCATAAACAGTGTTGTCGCTAAAAAAAGAACGAGGCCAACCAATAGGGCCGTCACCAGGGCCGTTTAAATTGCGGATTTCTCTGCCTGTGTGAAGATTCCAAAGCTTGATATTGCTGTCGAAACTTCCACTAGCAATTATATTGCCGTCGGGAGCGATTGCAACGTCGTGAACTGCCCAAACATGACCTCTGAGAGTGTGTCGTAATTCCCCGGTTTCCAGGTTCCAAACTTTTACGGTACTGTCAGCGTGGTGTCCGCTGACTAAAGTTTTGCCATTAGGAGTTAGGGCGATCGACCATACAGAAAGAACCACCCAGTCATCGCCTTTGAGAGTGCGTTTCAATTGCCAGCTTTGAGTATCCCACAATTTAATAGTACCGTCGGGATTGGCACTGCTGCTGGCAAGAGTTTGTCCGTCGCTGCTAAAAGTAACGCAAGTCACGCCACCAGAATGTTCGGTGAGATTTTCGAGGAGTTTTCCTGTTGTCAAGTTCCACACTTTAATCGTTTGATCGAGACTGCAACTAGCGAAGATTTGACCGTCGGGGTGAATGGCGACTGATTTAATAATGTCTGAATGAGATGTAAAGGTATGTTCGGTTTTCCAGCTTTTTTTTTGGTAATTAGTTTGAGTATGTCCCTGTTCTAAAATTTGCTCTATGTTCTCTTTTAAACTCCGTCCTTCTGGAGCATTCGGATACTTTTCTAGAAAAATGTCTACATTAAATAAAATTTCTAGTATCTCTTTTCTGGATTTGGCTAGTAAAAAGTTTTTGCGAAGTATAGCTAAATCTTCAACATTTTTATCTTCCGAAGTCGTTAGCTTCGACCAAACGAGAGAAGGTTCAGCGGGATTTTGACAAATAATTGGCATCCAAGCTGCACCAGGAAACTCATCTTCAAACCCATCACTCCTCAACATAATTCGTGCTTTCCGAACAGCTTGGTATAAAGATTCTCGGTTATTAGAAAAGGCTCTTAAAAAGTGCCTTAAAAACCGTTGTGCAACCCGATCTGGTACGGGTTCTCGCATGACAATTAGTTGTGGGATATTTAATTTTGCTAAATCATAAGCAAGTTGCAACCCGTCACAGGAATTGAAAATCGCTAATTTTAACCCCCGTTCGATCGCATCTTGTAACACTGGCTTTAAATTCTCAACCGTTAGATATTCTTTAGGCTCAGTTGTTCTAGTATAAATTCGTCCTTTGTTATCCTCACTAGAACTATGTCCCGCAAAAAATAGAATATCCCAGTTTTCGTATCCAATTCGATCGCTAACAACTTGTCGTGTCGGTTCAGGAAGAAAGCTGACCTCTGCATCTGAAAAACCTTCTTCTAATGTAGCGCGTTCTTCTTCTAAATCCAATCCTTCACGATCACCCAAAATTACTAGGATTCTCAGCTTACCATTGTTGCTAACTGGCGTGATTTTTTCAACTCTCTCAAAGTCTAGCGGACTCAAGGCAATTTCTACTTTAGCTTTACTATAAGTAAATATACTCCATTCATGCCAAGGCAGTTTGTTTAGCAAATCATCTTTTGCTTGAATAAAAAATCTAACTTCTTCTTGTTTTCCTTGACTCTCTCCTAATTCTTGCTGGAGTCGATCGTTCAGTTTTTTAAATTCAACACAGTCGTATTGATTTAACCAAAAATTGACATTTTTTGTCAATTTTTGATAAGATAAGCGACTTTTTTCTCTCCATTCGGCAGTATTATTCGAGCTAATCCGCTGTTTGAGTCTTTCTGAATTACGAAAAGTCAAACACTGACGCAAATATGAATAATCTTTTTTCAAATTCTGATAAATTTCAGAAATATTTTCTGGACTTGATGGAAGCTGACAATCAATTCCCATAGAAAAAGGCTGACCTTCTTTGGCAATTTGCAAGGTGACATCAAACCCTTTTCCAAAACTTCCCCTGTTTATTTTTAAGAAAATTAGTTTTGCCATAGGTGTTTATTTTTTCAATCTTCTCAATTAATTAAAATTCAAAATATTCGGTAATGCTGTCCTCACCAGAAGTCACTTGAACCCTGAACTCTTCTCCCGGTGAGAATGAAATTTCCTGTTTAAATCCATCTCTGTTTTCATTCACGAGGAGTTCGACAGGTTCGCCGGATTCAAAAAAAATAGTAAGCTTGAGGTCTTCTGGTAAATAGGTTTGCTCTTGAAGCGGATATATCCCCAGAAATAGGCTAATTGTTTGCTCGTCTTGTTTCTCTAAATCCAGAATTAAAGCGAGGGTGCGATCGCCCAGTTGAATTTGTTTAGCTCGTTGAACAGTATTTGACCTAAAAGCTTCTTGAATCCTTCTTATCCCCAATATCTGAGATATTGTCAGCCATCCTTCCTGAATGGCCTCAACAAAGTTATTGTGGAACCATGTATCTAAATTAACTGGCGGTACTATTACATAATCTAGTCTTACATCCTTAACTTCCATTTTAAGTAATTGCGTTAACTCTCCCGTCCTAAATCTAGTTTGAATTTGATCAAATCCTTCGGGAGATGTCTCAAAATATACGATTAAACTGCCCTCTTGTATTTGATTTATTTGAAGTGAAATATTCCCCGGAATTTTTTCTAAAATTTTATTGAATTCAAGAATAATCTCTGGTGAGATTTGCTCAAAAACAACAGGATCTATCCACATCTTTGCACCAACTCTAATTTCTTGCCCAGTTAGCGGTGGATACCATTCATTAGGATTCACGATATCTCTAGGATGCAAATCTAAGGCTTTAGCAATCTTTTCTATAGCATCTCGTTGAACGGGATAGTTCCAATGTGGATTACTGAGTCTTTTAACTTGGTCAACATTTACAGTCGCAACTTCTGCTAGTTTTTCGTAAGAAAATCCTTTCTGGCTCCTTGTATCCTGAAGAATTTTACATCCATTGTCAGTGGCTAGTAAGCCACGAAGTTTCTTTCGTTTTTGAGGCATAGATTCGATAATTTTAGTGTTGTATTTTAGTCGATTCTCACTGACAAAAATAGATGCAGATAAATGCAGATATACAAAAATGCAAATAGATGCACATAAGCACTGTTATCTGCACTGAATAAATCTGGTTGTCACTCTTTTGTTTCAGTACATTGTGATTGTAGACAGCAGTTAGGCCTAACTCGGTTGTCCTTTGTTCAAAAAATTGACTTGGAGACAAGAGTATGAATTGCAAAGTATTGATTTCACCACTCCTGATTGGCTCGATCGCGCTCGGCAACACAACATTGGTACTAGCAGCAGTTTCAGGCGCTTCAATCGCTCGGACAGAGCTTCAGTCAGCCACGAATAACATGATAACCCGAATTTGTATCGACAGACATGGCAATGAATACCCCTGTCCTTGATTCCTAGCGAAAATCTGGGGAAAGGGCGATCGCACTTTCCCCTAAATCCCGCTTACTTCAGACGCTGACGCGCTTTACCAATGTAAAAATCTTCATCTCGCTCAGCGGAATTACCGTATTCGAGACAGTTTTTCCACGCTTCCAAAGCTTCTGCACGATTGCCCAGATGTTCTTGCACCTCTGCCATGATGCCATAGGTTAAACCGCGATCGCTATCTAGTTTAACAGACTTTTGTAGCATTTCCAAAGCTTCTTCAAAACGTCCTTGTTCCTTCCAAGCCAAAGCCAGGTAAATTAACAACGCTGCTTTGACTATTTTGTCATCCTCAACTTTCTCCGTTTCAACCAGCTTTAAACCGTACCCAATTTTTTGAACAGCTTTCGGCAAATCTTTATATTCAATGATGAACAAACGGGCCAAATTGCAGTAAGCAGCAGCAAAACCGCGGAATGCCGCTTGCTGATAATGTTCGATCGCCCGATCGACATTTCCGGCTTCTTCGTACATCAATGCCATATTGTAGTAACTTGCGGCATTATCTGGGTTGATTTTAATAGCTATATCAAATTGTTTCCTAGCTGCCACTAATTCCCCCGCTTCTTTGAATCTCGACCCCCGATTGTTTGCTACTATCTCCAAATTTAGAGAAGTTTCTGCATCTTGAATTTCGCTCAATTCGGGAACCTCTGGCAGTTTTAGTCTGCGACGCTCCCATTCTCCCTGTTTGTCTCCTTTACCAAACAGCCACTCCAAATTTTCTTCCTTGATTGGATTGGGAAACTTCAATAAAAAACTCCACTTGTCCGAGCCTGTCTTTGTTTTGGCGCTCGTTACCTCCCGCTTGTCTTCCATAATTTTCAATCTTTCTAAGCAAAGAAGGGCATTGCGGATTTGCTCTTTCTCTAAAGCTTTGCCGTATTTCTGTGTCAGATAAACCAGATCCTGCAACCTTGTCTGTTTCACCCACAGGTTAGTTCCTTGCCAACGGCTATCAATATATTTTTTGAGGCTGTCATAGGGATTAATTGTTTCCAAATCCGCATCAGTGAACGAGTACAACGCCTCAATTAATATTTTTGCACCATCTTTACCTTTTTTCCAGGTAAGGTTCCGACGACTATTATTCCCCATGAGCAAGTCCCGAAAATTGTTGAAAAAACCTTGGGAATCCCGAGGTTTTTGTTTTCCCAAGCTGCTAAACGCGATTATAGCAAGTTTTCAGCCACCTTGTGCAAATTTGCTTGGGCTAATTTAATCCTTTATTTTAGTGGGTAAGTCAAAAAACTGACCCAAGACGAGTTTGTTGCCAGATTTTTTATTCAGTTCGATTTGCATACACTTCTTTGAGGAGGGCGATGATGAAGCGCGTAGATAAATTGAAATTGGTACTTCAACGATATTCCGATCGCACTCCTCAAGACGAATTGTTATGCAGGCTAATTTTAGGAATTTGCTCGGAATCGCTGGATAGCCCGCAGCGTCGAAAATTGCTCAATCGGTTGTTGCGGCAACTGCAACTCTTACCAAAACTGTCAAAAGTTGTTCATCCCTATTATTGGGAAGCGCTGAATAAAACTTGGGAATGGTTAGACAGTAACCTTCACGAGTTTGAACCTCGATGTTCTCCTATTCAAGACAGTCTCACTTATTGGATCAACGGTCATCTCAGGTATCGAATTATAGATTTATATGCAAAAAAAAACAAAAAAAATGGTTGCTTAGAGTATTTAGAAAATCGCAGATACGAGATTGACTGTTTGGATGGTTTGGAGGCGGAGATTGAACGGATCGATCGCGAAAAAAACCAAGCTTTGGCAAGGGAGATCGCACAATACATCGATCGCGATCCCGACAAAAAACTTCGCAACTGCCATCCTCGCAACCGTCCCGACTGCAACTGTCAGTCGATCGTGCAAAAATTGTTCTTGGAGGAGTCGCCCCAAAAAATGTCCGCCATCGCCCGACAGTTGAATATCAATACACAGACTATTAACTCTTTTTGGAAAAGGAAGGGATTTTCCAAAGTGCAAGAAATAGCCAGACAAATTGCTCAAAAAGACTCTGAGGTGACAGCAGATTGCTGAAAGTGTCTGCGGTGCCGCCCGCAGCGTCTTTCCCAGCGTGCTGCGGAAGCATCTGGGGCTTGGCAAAAGACATTTTTTATTGAGCGGGCGATCGCCCATTAATGCAAAACAGAGATGATCCGTTACTTAAGCTGTGCTTGATATAAATTGTATATTTTCGGTAAAAAGGGGACGAGCGATCGCTGGTTCCTCTTTTTTGGGTTCAATACAACTACATATATTTAGAAATAAGCCAATTGGCCTAGACTTTCTAGACATATTGCTGATGTGCTGGCTTCTGAAAAATAATATTATTCTTGTCAATCAAACAAAATTTCACTAAATAAATGAGTGTCAAAAACTACGCCACTGTGCAAGGGATCTAGAAAATTGAGGGGTCTAAATTTTATATGCAAAAATAAAAATGCCACAGTGCCTTGTGCTACGGGCGATCGCACCTTCTATGTAAAGTTATATTACAAAAACAGAAACTTCGCATAAAAACTCCGACGCACTCCAGATAGATAAGTAGCGGCGGAAGTTCAGCGAGTTTAATCACTCTGTGTGAAGTTATATTACAAAACGCATAAAAACTCCGGCGCACTTCAGATAGATAAATGTGGTAGTCCTGCAAAAGCAATGATGCAAGTCGATATAACCCTGCCTGCATAAGGATTGAGAAAACGAAAAACCTTACTTGTGCACCACTACCATAAATGTCAGCCCAAAGTTATCGGATTAATCGAGGTGTAAAATGTCTACTACTTCTATCGGCAATCTCAAGGACAACTATTTCTCGATCGACTTCGCAGGTAAAACTGACCCCACAGACACCTATCGTTTCGATCGGCTAAATCCAGGCAGCTTTCGAGTTACGGCTGAAGGATTTAGTTCCGGTGTCGGGATGCAGCTTCTCGACAGTCAGGGAAAAGTCGTCAAAGACATCGAAACCGACGGCACAAATTCAGGAACATTTAGCATCGATAACTTGGGTGCAACAAATTATGCACTCAAAATTTCCGCCCCTGCCCGCGATACAAATTATCAAGTTAGTTTAACACCCGACGGCAAAGTCGATCCGCTGACAGGTTTAGGCGTTACCTCCGGTTTCTTCACACCCGATTCAACAGGTCAAGTTGGCTTTGACTGGCTGCACGACGGCGGCAATTATCAAGGTGAAGTTGCCGTTTTCAGCGTGCAGGGAATGGAGA
>NZ_JBARVX010000426.1:0-1562 GCF_049646505.1 Microcoleus sp. | reverse complement strand
CTCTGATATTATTCTTCTTAACTCCCCCCCTTTACCAAGTAAAAATCTAACTCTTAACTCCCCCCCTTTACAAGGGGGGGCAGGGGGGGGTAAAACTCAATTCTCAGCATTAACCCGCGTTTTAATTGGCACAGCTTTGTGGTGCGCCTTAGAAAGTATTTGGAGTACAGGTTCGCTGTGGTGGACATCACTATCATACACCCAAAGCCCGCACAATTTACCAATATTGCACCTAGGTCAACTCTCCGGGCCTGCCGCAGTAACAGCCGCCATTGTAGCAGTAAATGGCTTAATTGCCGAAGCTTTTATAGAAGGAAGTTCGGCAACGGATTATATAACGGATGTAACGGATGGATGGAAGCAGGAGGGAGGAAGAGGTAAGAAGCAAGAAAGAAGAAAGAAAAATTGGGTTGCTTATATTTGGCCTGCGGGTTTGTTTTTAGTTTTGCATATTGTCGGCTGGAGTTTGTACAATCGCCCCTTAATTCAAGAAGCCGGAACATCATTAAAAATTGGAATTATTCAAGGAAACATTCCTAACGCAATTAAGTTTGACTCCGGGGGCTGGCGGCGTGCTTTAGAAGGTTACACCGCTGGATACAAAGAGTTAGCAGACAGAAAAGTCGATGCTGTGTTAATTCCAGAGACAGCTTTGCCTTTTATCTGGACAAACGAGTATCAGCGTTCCACTCTTTCCTTTTATCAAGCTATTCTCGAACGCGGTGTAGTGGCTTGGGTTGGAGGATTTGGACAAGAAGAAAACGGTCTCACTAATAGCTTATTGGCGATCGACAAAACGGGAGAAATTGTCGGTCGCTACGATAAACTAAAGCTAGTACCTTTAGGCGAATACATCCCTTTTTACGAAATCTTAGGCGGGATTATAAATCGGCTGTCACCCTTAGATGCTCGTTTAGTACCAGGAAACTCAAAACAATTATTTGATACGCCCTTTGGCCGCGCCATTGTCGGAATTTGTTACGATTCCGCCTTTGCTGAAAATTTCCGATACCAAGCAGCACAGGGAGGCGAATTTATGATTACAGCTTCCAACAATGCCCATTACAAACCGCCGATGCTGGCCCAACATCACGCCCTCGATGTGATGCGCGCAATTGAAACAGATAGATGGGCAGTTATCGCAACTAATACGGGGTACTCTGCTTTTGTAAATCCTCGCGGCGAGACGGTTTGGAAGTCTGGACTGAATACCTACGAAGTCCGAGATGCTACTATTTATCGGCGGAAAACTCGGACTTTGTACGTGCGCTGGGGAGATTGGCTGACACCTTTATTGTTAGTTTTAGCTGGGTTGATGCGGTTGATTGTTAGAAATTAATTTTAGTAAAGGGTTTGCTGGTGCGGCGGGGCGGGTTTATTGAATTTGTCTGCACTGTCAGGATTATTGGTGAAGCCGCCCCTACAGTTCACTCGTTGCTCAGGTGCGTCGCTCGCTCAATTATCGATTTTTTTCAGTAGACCTCTTGCAAAAGTCCTTTTAATCAAATTTTGGGACGGGCTAGAAGCCCATCCCACAAGAAAAAAGATTTTTGTGGGATGGG
>NZ_JBARVX010000425.1:0-2844 GCF_049646505.1 Microcoleus sp. | reverse complement strand
GTCTGATATTGGATTGTTGGAGAGATACAAATTAGTCAAATTAGTCAGAGATTGCAGTGGTGTGATGTCTGATATTTTATTGCTGTGTAGCTCCAGCCAAGTTAAATTAGTCAGAGATTGCAGAGGTGTGATGTCTGATATTTGATTGTTGCTTAGATATAGAGAAGTTAAATTAGTTAGAGATTTCATAGCTCTGATATCTGATATTTGATTGCTTTCCAGATACAACTTATTCAAATGAGTCAGAGATTGCAGGGGTATGATATCTGATATTTGATGGCTGCACAGATACAACTCATTGCTACTTGACAGTATCCGGTTCGCTTCATTAATGTCAGAACTGCCAGCACGCCATAAGATCACCTCAACTGTATATCTTGCTGCTTCTGAAAGGCTGTCTTTGTGCAAGCACCAGTCGGTAAAGCTGCTGAATTCTGCGGGATTTGGTTGTTTTTCAGACATAAAATTGTTGTAAATTAGGATAATATCAGACTAGGACTTACGCACGGATGGCCAGAAACCGGGTTTTTACGAGATAATTCGCAGGCAGCCCGCAGATTAGGTGAAAAACCCGGTTTCTTGGATCTTGGTGAGTTGAGGACTGTACTTGTTAAACATGGTTGGGGAGTTTCAAGTTTGCACGTTAAATTAGTCAGGCTCTATTCCCCAATTTACCCAGCGAATTGCCTGTTTAGCAGATGTCACATCAGGCGGCACTCGCAACGCATAAAGCAATCCCGTATTCAGAAAGCTCATTTTAACAAAAAACTGCTAAAGGACGCTCCAATGCGTCGTAATCGTCCTTAGAATCGATTTTTAACAGGGTATGTATTCCTGGCAAGTGTCTAATTTAGTGGCTGCTAGTTCTTGACAAATACGATCGCACAAAATGACATCCAATCCTGTAATACCAATTTCATAAAGTAGCGTTAGATATTACCCCCCCAACCCCCCCTTATTAAGGGGGGGCTAAGACTCGCTCGATGGCATATCTTTAGAAAAATGGTATTAGTCTGCGACATACCGCCAACCTTGGGGCTCGTATTCGCGCTGAATTCGCACCATCCAATTACCTTCGGGAATTGCGATGGCGCGGTGTTCTTCGTGACTCAATAATGCTGTGGGCGAAAGCACTCGCAAGTACAGAGTACCGTCTTTTTCGTACAGTTCAGCTTGTCCCTCAATTATCTGGTGAGAATGTCCGGTGACTTCCCCTTCGGCGAGAGTTAGGTGAGGTTTTTTTTTCCTTCGATTTGCGGTACGGGAGTGAGAATTACGTCGCCTTGTCGGATGGGTTGCATAGGTTTTTTATAAATTTTGTTTGCTGGTGTCGATCGATCGCTCTTTCTGTAAATTATATAATACTAATATACTACAAAGTTGTCAATAACCTGGTTTTTAATTTTCGACCGGAGGTTTGAAGTGCCGTAGATTTCAACTATTCTGGACTTTTCCTCTAAACCCCAGAAATCCCGCGCCGAAATTCTTTAACAGCTTCAATCCTAGAAGCCATCAGCAGACAGCGAGACAACAAATTAATATCTAAATCTGGCAATATTTCGCTTTTGGTAATTTTTTCATATCCGTGCGATCGCAAATGATACAAACCAAATAATCCATCCTCCCAAAACCAAACTTCGGGGACTCCCAAGACTTGGTAGCGATTCAATTTGCTCTCGTTACCGCTAGTAAATATAACTTCGATGGCAAGATCGGGGGTTTTACCTGTTAATTTTCCAATTAAAAAAGATTCATCAGCTTGGACTGAGACTTCCTTTACCTTTTCTTGAGTAAAGCTACCCAAGGGGTTAAATTCGATGTCTTTTTCAACAAAGTATTCCATCAGTAAACCTGCAATCGTCCTGCTGAATGATTCGTGTTCTTGCGAAACTGCCAAAATTTCTACCTCACCTTTGAAATAAAACAGTTTGATACCGGGGGAGTCCGAAAATCCCTGTTCGATTAGTTTGAATTGTTGCCAGTCAATCCCGGAGTGAATTAGCCGTTGGTCTTTGGGCTTATCTAATGTTACTGTCATGGCAGGATATCCTTTAACTCTTGTATTGTAATTTGAATTCGCACAGGTTCGCAGTAACGACTTTAGTTTTTCTTAATTCCGTTTTTAGGACTGAAGTCATGACTGCGAACCCGCTCGATCGCCGATCGTCTTGACTGCGAATTTGTTAAGGACTTCAATCCTTACTGCGAACCTATTAATCACTAATATATTATCCTTCAAATGCGGCAACCGAAACCCGATCGCGCCCTGCTGCTTTCGCCCGATAAAGCGACTCGTCGGCGATCGCAATTAAGGTTCCAGGCTGCGACATCGGCGCTGGAATGCAGCAAGCCACACCCAAACTCAGCGTCACGTATTCGCTGACACCAGACTTGGCGTGAAGTATCTGTAAACCCCGCACCTGTTGGTTGATAATTTCAGCTACGCAAGCCGCACCATCAATATCCGTATTCGGTAAAACTATGACAAACTCTTCTCCACCGTAACGCGCCACTAAATCAGCCGATCGCTTTACCGAACGCTGCAGCACCGCAGCCACCTGCCGCAAACATTCATCCCCCGCTTGATGGCCGTAAGTATCGTTATAAAGCTTGAAATAATCGATATCGCACATAATCAAAGATAGCGGCGCTTCTTCCCTCGCCAAACGCCGCCATTCCGTATCGAGATAGTCATTAAAAAAGCGGCGGTTTCTTACCTCAGTCAAACTGTCGTAAGTTGCCAAATACTGCAACGCTCGATTCACCGTTTCTAACTGACGTTTTTGCTGCTGCAACTGGCGGTTGAGTACCGTCAACTGCTGTTCGGCTGCGTGGGTTCTGAGC
>NZ_JBARVX010000424.1:0-8632 GCF_049646505.1 Microcoleus sp. | reverse complement strand
ATTGGGAATTGGGAATTGTTAGCTGTTGACTGTTGACTGTTGACTGTTGACTGTTAACTACTGCCAACTGCCAACTGCCAACTGCCAACTGCCAACTGCCAACTGCCAACTGCCAACTGCCAACTGCCAACTACCAACTGCCAACTGCCAACTGCCAACTGACTACTGCCAACTGCCAACTGACTACTGACTACTGACTCTTAGTAAATAGATATATATCATCTCGCTGATATTTGAGTTTAAATTGGGGATTGTTGGTGAGTTGAGTTACTAGGTTTTGTACAAAAGCTCGATCGCTCATCCAGCCGGGATACCTCAGATTCAGCAAGACATAATCAAATTCCTTGAGATTTGCAGGAGGTGTCTTAGCCTCAGTTAACTTTACCACGGGGCGGTGCGTTAAGTGGGGAGCAACGCGAGAAGTTGTTAAAACGCTGCCTTTTGTGTTGACGAGAGCGATGGCTTCTTTGGTAGCTGGCAAAGTGTCGAGGTAATCTAAATAAATAGTCCAAAAATAGCCGTATTTCGCTAAAGCTAAAAAAGCGATTAATGACCAAATTACAATGATTTTTGGCAATGAATAATTAGGAATTGGCAATCTATCAAATATTATCTTTCCTTTAGACTGATTTCTATCTGCTAAACTGGAAATTACGGCAACTAACAAAAATGGCAATATCGGAATAGAATATTGATGAATCAAATCTCGCTGGGCTGGAATATCGGAAAGAATATTCATCGCCAACATCGGCACGGCGCTAATTAAAGGTGTCAGGTGACGCGGGGAAAGCCACCAAATTACAGGCAAGGTTAATAAGGCTAAATATTCAAAAGTATCTAAAGAAAATAAACGTCCTAAAACTAGATTTGGTTTCAATATTAAATTAACAGCAATTTCTAAAACTGAATCTCCCAAATATTGATATCGCCCGATTCCTGCGTGTTCTCTTCCCAGATTGAAATACGGTATCACAGCCTGAGTAGTTATCAGGAACCAACCGACACCTAAAAATAGAGCTATGAGTCCGCAATTGCGTTTTTTGTCGAAACACAGCAGCCACAGTCCCATCGCAGCTACAGTTAAAGATAACACGGCTTTGCAGCTCAAAACTAAGACGATAGCAGCACAAAACCACAGGGTTTTATTTAGTCTGGCGGCTAGGATTGCTGCTAGCAGTGCGGGTAGGGCAATTACTTCTGGGTGGAAGTCGAAGAGGTTGACATTGAAGACTAATGGATAGAGGAGGTAAATACTGGCGATCGCCCGAGATATGCTATTATTTAATCCGGCTTGACGCGCCAAACTCCAAGTTGGCAAAGCACCCAATGCTAGAGCAACTGCTTGCACTAGCAACAGCCAATGAACGTCGGGATATATTTTGTAATGCAAAGCCACGGGATACATCACCAAAGCGGCGTGGTTTCCCATGTGGTGAATTTCGAGAAATGAGGAAAACGGCGTTTGTCCCTGACTGATTAGATACGCTACTTGGTCGTAAATTCCCAGTTCAAAGGCGTTGGATTGAAACAGGGCGTGGCGTACACTGCTGCACAGTAAAAATATTACCACAAAAAGGGCGATCGACCAAATTACAGGCTCGTATTTTAGATGCTTAAAATTGTTCATATTGTATTCATTCCAAAATTATCTTAAAATTATCTGCGTTTCTCTCTGTTTATCTGCCTTAAATCTGCGGTTGGTTTTGAGCGATGAATAATTATTGCAATAAGTTTACTAATTGCTGATTTTTTGAAACAAAAATACATCGTCTTGCTGATAAGTTATCTTAAATTCAGGAGATTTTTTAAGTTGAGCCGCGACACTCGCAGCAGTATCCGCAGTATCCGGCCAAGGATGGCGCAAATTTAGCAGTACATACTCAAATTCATTCAAACTTTGTCCGTTAGCAACTTGATGCAGCAATTTAATTGTTTTTCGGTGAGCGAGATGAGTTGCTAGGGAATTATCTGTTAACACGTTGCCTTTAGTTTGCACTCTGTTAATTGCCTGTCGCGTAGCTTGCCAAGTGTCGAGAGACTCTAAATAAATTGTTCCAAAATAACCGTATTTAGCCAAAGCTAAAAAAGTTATCAGCGCCCACAAAATTAACAATTTTGACAGTAACGAATTGGCAAACAGCAATTTTCCACCTCTCCAACTTCGGCGAACCCAAGTGCGGTGAGTCCAGATATGTTTAACAGATTTAATTGAAATATTTTTCGATACTTTATTCCAAAGTCGGGGCATCCAGTTGCGATGATTCCACAGATAATTACCTGCATTTTTCCAAAAATTGCTCGCTCTTTTCTGTCTGTCTGCTAGGGTAGAAATTACAGCAGTTAATAAAAATGGAAATATCGGCACAGAATACTGGTGAATCAAATCTCTCTGCGCGTCAATATCGGAAAGAATATTCATCAATAGCATCGGCGAAGCACCAATTAAGGGCGAAAGATGCCGAGGAGAAATCCACCAGATTGCGGGCAAAAACAACAAAATCAAATATCCCAAAGTATCTGCTGAAATCAGCCGCCCTACTACTAAGTTAGGTTTCAGCACTAAATTAACAGCTATTTCAAAAACCGAGTTTCCTAAATATTGATATCGCCCCACACCTGCGTGCTGCTTGCCTTGATTAAAATACGGTACAATAGCTTGAGTTGCTATCAAAAACCAAGCCGCGCCGAGAAATATAGCGATGAGTCCGCACCTGCTCTTTTTTTCAAAGAAAAACAGCCAAACACCCATCATCACAACTGTTAAAGATAATACGGCTTTGCAGCTTAAAATTAATACTGTGGCGGCACAAAACCACAGGATTTTATCGAGTCTGGCTGCTAAGATTGCTGCTAAGATTGCGGGCACAGCAATTACTTCGGGGTGGAAGTCAAACAAATTGACGTTAAATACTGCGGGATAAAGCAGGTAAACTGCTGCAATGGCGATCGCCTTTGGTTCGTTTAATCCCGCTTGACGTGCTAAACTCCAGCTAGGCCAAGCACCTAAAGCTAGGGAAACAGCTTGCACTAATAACAGCCAGCGAACATCGGGATATATTTTGTAAAGTAAAGCTAGCGGATAGAAAATAAACGCCGTATGATCGCCTAAAATATTAATTCCCATTAATGAGGAAAATGGCGTTTGATTTTGAGAGATTAAGTAAATTGCTTGGTCAAAAATTGCTAAGTCGAATGCTGTTGAATGAAACAATGCGTGTCGCGCGCTGCTGGCGATAAATAAGATTATCGCTGTCACGACAATCATTAAAAATACTGGATGGAATTTTGCGGATTTTAAAGTTAGCATTCTGTTGGGTTAACCTGGGATGCGTTTAAATAGTATAACGTCGTTTTTTTGATAAGTTAATTTAAAATTGGGAGCATTTTTTAGTTGATTGGCTAAGGTATTTCCAATTTTTTCAGTGTCGGGCCAGGGATGGCGCAGGTTGAATAATATGTATTCAAACTCAGCTAAGTTTGTTTGGGGTGAAATTTGTGAAAGCAATTTTACGATGGGGCGGTGCGCGAAGTGAGGGGCAAGTCTGTTATCTGTTAAAATACTGCTTTGGGGTTTAACTTGTGCGACTGCTTCCCGCGTGGCTTGCCAGGTATCTAGTCTATTTAGATACAGGAAAAAATCTTTATATTGTCCGACAATTAAGAATATTATTAATGACCAAATTATCATTTGTTTCGGCAATTGAATGCCCAGCCACAGTTGCGGTATTGGTATTTTTGTAAATGGTAAATTCGCTATTTTTGGAGGCGAAAATATTTGCGATTCTGTTTTTAATTGGGCGTTTTTGCGGCTGGATTCTTGGGCGATGACTGCTATTATTAAAAATGGAATTATCGGCACTGAATATTGATAGGCTAAGCTGCGTTGAAATGGCAAGTCGGAGAGGATATTGATAATTAGGGTAGGGATGGCAGGGATTAGGGCTGTTAAATATTTGAGGTTGTTTGGGCGGGGAAATGGCAGTAGCAGCCAAATCACGGGTAATATCAGGATGAATAAGTATTTTATTGTATCGGTGGAAAGGATTCTTCCTAAGATTAATTGTGGTTTTAATAAAAGGTTGATGATTATTTCTATTACGGATTTTCCTAAATAGCTGTAGCGCCCGACTCCGGCGACTTCGCTACCGCTAAAGTAGGGGATGATTTTCTGGGAAGCTATCAAAAACCATGCTGCACCGAGCAAAAGTGCGATCGCCCCACACCGTTGCTTTCTTTCGCAAAAAAACAGCCACAACCCCATAGCAGCAACGGTTAGGGACAAAACAGCCTTGCAGCTCAAAACTAACAGAATTGCGGTACAAAACCACAGGATTTTATTTAAACGCGCTGCTAAAATTGCTGCTAAAATTGCGGGTAAAGCGATTACTTCTGGGTGAAAATCAAATAAATTGATGTTGAATACTACCGGGTAGAGCAAATAAATAATTGCGATCGCGCGGGATTGTTCTTGATTTAAACCGCCTAAACGCGCTAAACTCCAGCTAGGCCAAGCTCCCAACGATAAAGCAACTGCTTGTACCAACAGCAGCCAATGCACGTCTGGGTAAATTTTGTAGAGCAAAGCTAGCGGATAATAGATTACCGCTGCGTGATCTCCCAAAATGTGCATCTCCATCAAAGAAGAAAAAGGCGTTTGGTTTTGGGCGATGAGGTAAATTGCTTGGTCAAAAATTCCTAAATCGAAAGCTGTTGATTGCAATAAAGCGTGCCGCAAACTGCTACAAAAAAAGAAAATTGCCGCAGCGGTGGCGATCGCCCAAACCAGACTCGACGGTGGCTGCGATCGACCTTCCTCTATATTTTCGGCGATCGAGACACTGATGTCCTCACTGTCATCAACAAAATTTTCCCTATTCTCCATGAAATCTGGCACTAGCTGATCGGTCAAAATATAATGCCATCGAATGTGCCTGCCGCGCAATAGTTAACCGCTAATTTTAGTTCCCGCAATCGTAATATTAGAATAATCCACAAAACCTTAAAAAATTGTGAAAGCAATAACTCTTCTCGGCTCCACAGGCTCCATCGGCACTCAGACTCTGGATATTGTAGCTCAATACCCCGAACAATTTCGGATTGTCGGGTTAACAGCAGGACGAAATGTCAAGTTGCTGGCGCAGCAAATTCGCCAGTTTAAACCGGAAATTGTCGCGATTTGTGACGAAGATAAATTACAGGAATTGCAGGAGGCGATCGCAGATATTGACCCTCAACCTATTTTACTTGCTGGGGAGTCAGGCGTTGTCGAAGTTGCCAAATACGGCGACGCTGAAGCCGTAGTCACCGGCATAGTTGGCTGTGCGGGTTTGCTGCCAACAATTGCGGCTATAGAAGCAGGCAAAGATATCGCCTTAGCAAATAAAGAAACCTTAATCGCCGGCGGCCCCGTTGTCAACCCCTTAATCGAAAAATACGGTGTTAAAGTATTGCCGGCTGATTCAGAACATTCGGCAATTTTTCAGTGCTTGCAAGGCTTACCGGCGGGAGGGTTGCGCCGGATTATTCTTACAGCTTCCGGCGGTTCTTTTCGAGATTTGCCGATCGACAAATTAGCAGGAGTAACAGTCGCCGATGCCTTGAAACATCCGAATTGGTCGATGGGGCAGAAAATCACGATTGATTCTGCTACTTTGATGAACAAAGGATTAGAAGTAATTGAAGCTCATTACTTGTTCGGCCTGGATTATGACGACATTGATATTGTCATCCATCCCCAGAGCATAATTCACTCGTTAATTGAGCTGCAAGATACGTCGGTTTTGGCGCAATTAGGCTGGCCGGATATGCGGTTGCCGCTGCTTTACGCTTTGTCTTGGCCGGAGCGAATTCCTACAGATTGGCCGCGGCTGGATTTGGTAAAATCCGGCGATTTGACTTTCCGAGAACCCGACCACGAAAAGTATCCTTGTATGCAGTTAGCCTATGCGGCGGGACGTGCGGGCGGCTCCATGCCTGCGGTGCTGAATGCGGCTAACGAACAGGCTGTAGGGCTATTTTTGGAGGAAAAGATTACATTTTTGGATATTCCGAAATTGATTGAGAAAGTGTGCGACAAACATCAAGCTGATAACTGTGAAAGTCCTGGTTTAGATGATATTCTGGCGGCGGATAGGTGGGCGCGGCAGGAAGTTTTGGCGATGAGTGTCGAATTGGGCGATCCTCTTCGAGGGCTTCGCTAACGGATTCTTTCAGTTCGCTAATTCTGAGATGTAGACGGCGGTTGAAACCTCGTCTATACAAACACTCACGCGCCTCCGCGGGTTGAAGAACTGGTCGTAAAAATTACGTTATTTTATTCAGATGCAGACGGCGGTTGAAACCGCGTCTATACAAACACTCACGCGCCTGCGCGGGTTGAAGAACTGGTCGTAAAAATTACGTTATTTTATTCAGTTATTATCTTCAGTCCGCGGAGGCGGACTTCGTTTTTGTAAACCTGGTTTCAACCGCCGTCTTCTATCTTTTGCTAATTTTTGACTTTCGCCGCAAAATCAGCCGCACTCATTTTTTCGTACATTTCAAAAGGTTGGTGAATCCAAGGATTGTCAGCCAAATAATCTACATAATAATCCGGCTTCGCCACAGAACAAGCCTTGTACCAAAGTACAGCAGTCCGAATTTCCTGAATATCTTCGCCGTAGCGGTTTTGCAGCCAAAGGATACCTTGTTCCAAACTAATCCCCGAATCCACCAAATCGTCAACTAACAGGATGCGGCTGCCCAAATTATCGCCCACCATTGTCAAATTAGGCGCAAACTCGATCGCCCGCCGGACTTTTCCCTCCGCCCCACCGTAAGACGAAGCCGCTAAAATCGCCAGAGGTTTGTGGAAAATCCGCGACAGAGTATCGCCCACCCGCAGCCCTCCCCTCGCGAGACAAACAATGCGATCGAATTTCCACTGAGATTCATCAATTTTTACAGCCAAATCCTCAATTGTCCGATGGTAATCAGACCAAGAAATGTAAAGGTCGCTCATGCCTAATATGATTGAAATATCAAAGATATTATTAAATATTTTGGGGGAAATGACATGAATGCAGACGAACTTCTCAGACGGTATGCAGCCGGAGAACGGGTATTTCAGAAAGTAGACCTAGCCGGGGTCAATATGTCAAGGATAAATTTGCGCGATATTAACCTGAGTCAAGCTGATTTAAAAGGTGCAAATTCGATCGGCACAATCCTTTACAGAGCCAATCTGTATCAAGCAAATATCAGCCAAGCCAACCTCTCCCAAGCCAACCTCATGTCCGCTAATTTCGGGGAATGCGAGGCGGTGGGAGCCAACTTAAGCGGAGCCATCTTGCGGAGTGCGGTGCTCGGCGGGGCAGATTTAACCGGGGCTAGTCTCAGGGGTGCAGACATGAGAGATGCCAACCTTCAGCGGGCAATATTGATTCAAGTTTATGCCGCCAACGTTAACTTGCAAGGTGCAAACTTGACAGAAGTAAAACTTTGTGGTATTAACCTCAGCAAAGCAAATTTAACCGACGCGAACTTAACGCAAGCTGACCTCAGCCTTGCCAACCTGACTCAAGCAAATCTGAGTTGGGCAAATTTGACGGAAGCCAATCTCGAAAAAGCGGATTTGAAGGGAGCCAATTTGAGCGGAGCAAACTTGACCTGTGCCAATCTACATCTAGCAGATTTGAGCGGAGTTTCCCTCAAGGGAGCCAATCTCCGGGGAGCAAACCTGCATCAAGCTTGTTTGCGCGGGACAAATTTGAAGGAGGCGAATCTGAGAGAAG
The DNA here is from genome assembly GCF_049646505.1 of Microcoleus sp. Taxonomy (GTDB): domain Bacteria; phylum Cyanobacteriota; class Cyanobacteriia; order Cyanobacteriales; family Microcoleaceae; genus Microcoleus. The sequence goes on along the minus strand of NZ_JBARVX010000424.1, from coordinate 860 downwards.
CGATGATGCCTGACGGCAAAATTTCTGAGTAAATAAGCTGGCAAAACAGAATTTAGCACCGCAGGGTGATGGTGGCGCACCCTGCCTTTAGTTTAATTCTTGATTTTATTAAGGCGATTTAATTCTGCCTTCGGGTGGCAGTGCATTTTCACAGAAGCGGCAAAAAATTTTCTACTCGATTTTAATCTACAACTTTCAGCCAGCCCCGGCGAACGGCGTGGAGCAAGCGGTTGATGGCTGTTTGATCTTCTTCGGTAAGACAGTCATTTAACAGGGCTGTCTTGAGCTGTTGTCGGTGAGTGGGAGTCAGCAGACCGGAGTGATATACCTGAAAAACTAGCTCTGCAATAGTAAATTGAGGTAAAAACGTTTGGGTCATCATTGTTTTTGTTTTGAACTCGCTTTTGACAGTATGGACTGATTTTCCCAATCTTTATGTGATTCAAATACGCGAGCAAATGTGATTCATTCGGTCTTAATTTGTGATTTGTGTCAGCCAAACTTGGGGATCGGTTCTTTCCTCATTGAGAGGGAAACTCGCAACACCAACTCCGTCTCGACACCTCGCTTTTGGCAACTCCCAAATCTGTATTTTTCCTTAAGAGAGTGCGACAAATAAATTAATATTTATCTCATAATATATGTTTTTCAGTTAAATGAGGTACACCAGATCGGGGTAATAGGGCATAGGGCATAGGGCATAGGGCATGGGGCATTGGGCATGGGGTATAGGGTATAGGGGACTACCAATTACCAGTTACCAGTTACCCCAATTACCAATTACCAATTACCAATTACCAATTACATTTTTTCGGCTCGTATCTCATGGTGTTCAGAATTGCTATAAATAAATCGATCGA
>NZ_JBARVX010000423.1:0-3802 GCF_049646505.1 Microcoleus sp. | reverse complement strand
CCCACAATTATGTGTAAATTATTTAATTCACGATCCTAAGTAGAAAAGCGCCAATAAACACCACTACTTCTTAGGATCGAAAACTTAATAACTTAAACACCTCCTACAGTCCTATTTCCTGTAAGTTGCTTTCCTCAAAGGAGGCAGAGCCTCCGGATCTGCATTACCAGGCAGAGCCTGGTAACGAGTAAAAGGAGGCAGAGCCTCCGCACCTGCATTACCAGGCAGAGCCTGGTAACGAGTAATAAACCGTCAAAAAAAGGATGTTTTTGCTCAAAAGAAAATCGGACTGCAGGTAACAAAAATCAAGGTAAAGCGCGAGTAGGAATCTTCGGCTTTACCTTAATTTTTTATTTTGATGCTTTATTCTGGGGCAGCTTCGCCGCCCACAACCACGTCGCGAATCCGCAAACTAGGGCCGCCGCAGCCCACGGGTAAACCGCTTTGTCCTCCTTTACCGCAGCCGCCGGATTCATCCCAGTAAAAATCGTCGCCGATCGCCTCAATATCGGCTAAAGTGCTGAAAACATTACCCGAAAGAGTCACATCCCGCACCGGATTGTCGAGCTTTCCGGATCGGATCATCCAAGCTTCCCCAGCGCTGAAAGTAAACATTTCGCCGTTAGTCATCCCGCCTTGCCAATTGCGCGCATAAACTCCTTCTTCGATCCCAGAAAATAAGTCCGGCACCGGCGTATCGCCTCTTTCGATCCAAGTATTTGTCATGCGGACGATCGGCGGATAATGATAATTCAAACAGCGAGCATTGCCGGTAGGCGTTTCTCCCAACTTTCCCGCTGTTTCCCGCGAGTGCAGCCGCCCGACTAATGCGCCGTCTTTAATTAACTGAGTCGTAGTCGCCGGAGTGCCTTCATCGTCGTAGTAATAGCTGCCTCGGTGTCCCTCCGGGGCGGCACCGTCGAAAATTTGCAAGTTTTTCGGGCCGAACTGGCGGCCGAGGGTCATCACTTCCAAAATATCGGGGTTTTCGTAGGCCATGTCGGCTTCGGAAAGGTGTCCGAAGGCTTCGTGAACGAACAATCCGGTGAGTATTGGGTCGATGACGACGGTGTAGGTGTTGCCTTGGACGGGGGGTAAGGCTAGGGAATCTACGGCGCGCTGGGCGGCGCTGCGAACTTGGGTTTCAAGTTCCATTAAATCTTCGTAAGCTTTGCGGGAACCGGTGGTTTCCCGGCCTGTTTGTACGGTTTCCCCGCTGCGGGCTGTGGCGGCAAAGCGCATTTCCATGTCTGCCCAACCTTGTTCGAGCATGGTGCCTTCGGAGGTGGCGAGGATGATGCGCTGGGTGCTGTCGCCGTAGCGCACGGAGATGGTGGCGATGCGGGGGTCTATGCTGCGTAAAATGGCTGCGTAGCGATCGCACAATTGTTTTTTGTCAATTAAGGGCACCAGACGGGGGTCTGTTCCTGTCAGCGGCAGGAAGCAAGTGTCCTGTACGGGCGTTACTGGCGCGAGAATTGTTTCTTCTTCGCCGATCAGTTTGGCCGCGGCGATGGCTTCTTCGATTCTTTCGGTGAGGGTGGAAAGTCGGTTGAAACTGGCAAAGCCCCAGCCGCCTTTGTGACAAGCTCTGACTTGACCTCCAATTGAGATTCCTTCGCTGAGGGTTTCAATTTTTTCGCCCCGCAGCAGGATGTCGGTTCCTTCGGCTTCTTCGAGTCTAATTGCTAGATAATCTACTTGGTTGCGGTAGCGTGCCATTAAGTCTGACAGCAGATTTTTTGAGTCGGCGATCGAGGTGGGCATAAGGAAAGCAGGGTGTTTGACTGCATCCATTTTGCACTTTTGTTAGGGCGATCGTCCAAAATATCCCCCGAAGCGCGGAGATTGCGACTTATTTGTACGGTTCTGCCAATATCGTTAGTTGACAAATATAGATATCCTGTGGGTGAGGAGCAAGGCGCAAGAAATTAGGCTGGTTTTTGCGATCGTGCTGCTGCTTGAATTCTTGCTCCCGAACATTCCTATAAATAAATACTTCATTCTTCACTTCTGTGAAGGTGGGCTTATAAATACTGTGAATACTTACTTTCTACCGACAATCAGTGAAATTTTAGCCTCCGAAGGCTCTGAAAATGACCTCAGTCCCGATCCGAGGTTGGCAAGGGAAAACGGCCGCCCGAAGTGTCCCTCGATGCGTGCGGCCCCTAGGCTGAAGGCTGAACAGGAATGGTACGGGGCGATCGCAACTTTGAATCAAATGCTCGCCCAACAACAAAACTGTCTCTCCCCAAATCCCAATTCTTGTCAGGGATTGGTTTTGTCCGGGCCGTCTTCGGTTTTGACAGAGCACGCTGTGGCTGGTGGCTTTGCTAATTGGATTTTTACCAGTATTCCTGACAGCGATGCAGCTTTGTGGTCTTTTCGCGCCAGACAAACTTTAGCTTTGCTACCGGCTGCCGATCGGCAAATATCTGTGCCTGCAGCGGCCCCGGCTTTGGCTTTGGCGATCGGCGATCCTTTAGCCAACGAGCAGTTTTGTTTGGTTTTAACTGCTACTTTTAGTCTGGTGATGGCTTTGGGTGAAAATTCTGCGGGAATTCCGGCTTTTCTATTTTCTTTCGACCCACAAATCGTCGCCCAAGCTTGGGAAGTTTTGCGGCGCAGGGTGACTGAAAGCGACAGTTTGCTTGCCAGTGCTGACGGCGGCATCAATTTGCCTGCCAGCCAATTAACTGCTAATAATTCTACTAAACTAGACGCGCTATTTCAACAGTTTTTGCCTGTGGCTCCCAACTATCAAACAGTCGCGCAGTTCGCCCGCTTGCTGCTGCATAATTTGCCCGTTGGGAAAGACGAAGTAGCGAGGGTAAAAACTGAAAAAATTGATGATAGTTTGAAAGAGCGGCAAAATATCAATTGCAAGTCTCATCTGCCTCATGCTACCAAAGAGGTGGAATTGCTGCAGGCGATCGCCCACGAAGTCCGCACTCCTTTGGCTACCATTCGCACCCTGACTCGGCTGCTGCTGAAACGCCCAAAACTCGATCCGGTGGTGGTCAAGCGTTTGGAAGCGATCGACGCTGAATGTACGGCTCAAATTGACCGCTTCGGTTTGATTTTCCGGGCCGTAGAAATGGAAATGTCGCAAGCCAAAAATTCAGCGGTACACCTAACAGCAATGTCCCTCGGTGAAGTGCTGCAAAATAGTATTCCCCGCTGGCAAAATGCCGCTCGCCAGCGCAACCACACTTTGGAAGTAATTGTACCGAAAAAGTTGCCGGCGGTGGTCAGCGATCCGACAATGTTGGATCAGGTTTTAACTAATTTGATTGAGAATTTTACTCGAACTTTGCCATCGGGGAGTCGCATTCAGGTGGAGGTGACTTTGGCGGGCGATCAGTTAAAATTGCAGTTAGAATCGGAGCACCTACCTGACGCTGAGGGCGAATCGACTTTTGCAGCGAATACTAATACTCCTCTAAGGTCGATCGGGCCTTTGTTGATGGTGCAGCCGGAGACTGGAAGTTTGAGTTTAAATTTGAGCGTGACTAAGAATTTATTTCGGGCTGCGGGGGGGAGATTGGTAATACGCCAGCGGCCGCAAAAAGGCGACGTAATGACCGTATTTTTGCCGCTGCAATAGTCATATTACACCCGTTAGATCACAACAAAATAAGTTTGTAGTGAGGAATGCGAGTCCTCATCTCAAATCCTCTCTTCATCGGAATAGTAAATTCACTGTTGACTGTTGACTGTTAACAGTTAACAGTTAACAGTTAATATCATGTATGAGTGCAACCGGAATTGATATTGCTCGTTACCAGGCTCTGCCTCCTTT
>NZ_JBARVX010000422.1:0-5937 GCF_049646505.1 Microcoleus sp. | reverse complement strand
AGTTATTGGTTGTTGGTTATTGGTTGTTGGTTATTGGTTATTGGTTATTAGTTATTGGTTGTTAAGCTGTTGCGGCAGTTAAATTGAATGTCAAAAAACATCTAAATCTTGTGGGGTGTCCTGCCCGCCCTGAACATACAATTTAAATGCGTGACAGCTTAGTTACTCGCTTGGGGCTACTAATAACTAATAACATTAATATTCACAGTCAACAGCCAACAGTTAACTGTCAACAGCCAACAGTCAACAGCCAACAGTTAACAGCCAACTGTCAACAGTCAACAGCCAACAGTCAACAGTCAACAGTCAACAGTCAACTGACCAAGGGCTTAGAAACCGGGGAGATTCAGTCCGCCGGTCAGTTCTTCCATTTTCTCCCGCATCGTAGCCGTAGACTTAGTGTAAGCATCCAGCATCGCTACCGTGACGAGTTCAGAAACCACATCAGCACCTTCACCGAGGGCATCCGGCGAAATTTCGACCCGGCGGGGTTCTTGGTTGCCGCTGAGAAAAACCTTGACCAAGCCGCCGCCGGCATTTCCCTCAATTTCCATTACATCCAACTCTTCTTGAAGCTTTTTAGCTCCTTCTTGAACTTGCTGAGCTTTTTTGAAAGCTTCAGTCAGTTCTTTCATTTTGCCCAGGCCGAAGCCAAATCCTTGTCCTGATTTTGTCATAACTAATTTTTGATGGTGTGTGGGCTGGCAGTTTGCCGCTTTCGTATTACTTCAATGATGCCTTAGAAAGGGAACTCTCCCAGTATTCTAACTTCTGGCTCCAACAACAGCGACCACCGCTGTTCGACTTGCTGTTGAACGTGGCGGATCAATTGAAAAATATCATTTGCCGTTGCTGACCCGCAGTTAAGAATAAAATTAGCATGGCGCTGAGCTACTTGTGCGCCGCCGATTTGATATCCCTTCAGTCCCGCTTGTTCGATGAACCAACCTGCAGTCTTGGGGCCGGGGTTGCGGAAGACTGAGCCGCAGCTCGGTAAGTGGTAAGGTTGAGTTGTCCGCCGCTGGCTGAAATTTTCATTAGTGACGGCCATTACTTGCGATCGGTCAAATCCCGGCTGCAACTGAAAAGTCGCTTCTGTTACCAGGCGATCGCCCCCTTGCAGCACCGAAGTCCGGTAGCGGTACTCCAACTCTTGGGGAGTCAAAATTTCCACTTTACCGGAGGGGGATAGCAGGCGAGCATTGACCAGAATATCAGCAGTACAGCCCCTGTGAGCGCCTGCATTCATCACCACAGCCCCTCCCACGGTGCCCGGTATACCGACAGCCCATTCTAGACCTTTCCAGCCCCGTTTAGCCGCCAACCAAGCGAGGCGGGGAATTGACTCCCCCGCCCCGGCCGTAACTTGACCTGTTTCTGCATTGAAATTCACCTGTTTGAGGTAGCGAGTGGCGACAACCAAACCGGACAAACCCCGATCGCTCACCAACAGATTAGAACCCGCACCCAGCAGAGTCACCGGCACTTCTTCATCCTGTGCCCAGGCAAAACTTGCTTGCAAAGCCTCCACAGTGCGGGGAGCGACGTACCACTCGGCCGGGCCGCCAACTCGGAAGGAAGTCAGGCCCGCCAGCGCAACTTGGGAGTTAATCTTGCAGTCAGTTCCCCGCAAAGAAATAGGAGAATACACTCGCTGATTGTCCTTAACAGAAAAGTGATTCGAGATAGCCACCATCTTGAAAATCCTTAAATATACCTTCGCTGGAAGACGCGGTTGAAAATTTATTTATCGGTGCCGCCACTTTGAGCGAGCCGCCAGAGCCAGCAGTGTCGGTACAACCTGCACCGCCGGAGGCTGTCGATCGACTCTTTCGGGCGAGCTAACTAATCCGGGCGCGAGGCGGCTTGATAACAGGCCATCACCTCTGGAATAATCTGATTGAGATTGCCAGCACCCAAAAACAAAGCCAAATCTCCCGGTTGCAGATTTTCATTTAAAAACTGAGTGACTAATTCCAGGGAAGGCAAAAACTTCACTTCCCGCCCTTCTTTAGCAATCAAATCAGCAACCTGCTGCCCGCTAATCGATCCTAAATTCGGCTCCCCAGCACTGTAAATATCGCAAGCCACCACCAAATCTGCATCCCCAAAAGATTGGGCAAATTCTGGCAAAAATGTCAGAGTCCGGCTGTAACGGTGAGGTTGAAAAATAGCAACCACTCTTCGAGATTTGGAATTTTTTTCGCTACCTTCAATTCGCAAGCGAGCGGCCGCCAAGGTAACGCGAATTTCGCTGGGGTGGTGAGCGTAGTCATCTACAAACAAGATGTCACTGTGAAAACCCCGCACCTCAAAACGGCGGCGAGCTCCTTCAAAGCCGGCAATCGCTTTGGCAATCGCCGAAAACTCCAACCCCAACAATCTACCCACTGCTACCGCAGCTAGTGCATTGCTGAGATTGTGTGTCCCCAGCAGCTTCAACTCCATTTCTCCCAAGAAAGCTCCTCGCTCCCAAATGCCTGCCTTGGTGCTTTCGGACCCGTACTTTACCCCCGAAACCGTGTAGTCAGCGCCGCTATCCGGCCGCAAACTGTAGCTGACATTGGGCGCGAGGCAATCTTTGACGATTTGGTCGTCAATGCAGCCCACCAAGGTTTGACAGTTTTGGGCAAACACCTTAAATGTGTCTATTACCTGGTCGAGGGTATCGTAATGGTCTGGATGATCCAGTTCCACATTCGTCACTATGCCAATTTTGGCTACCAGCTTGACGAGAGAACCGTCGGATTCATCAGCCTCGGCCACTAAGTAAGGGCTTTTCCCCAAGCGGGCGTTGCCTTCCCAAGCATTTACCTCGCCTCCTACTACGATCGTCGGGTCTAGACCGGCCGCCATCAGCATGAAGCCGATTAAGCTGCTAGTAGTAGTTTTGCCGTGAGTCCCTGCTACGGCTATGCTTTGGTAATCTTGAATTAAGGCCGCCAACACATCCGATCGATGAAAAATCGGACAGCCCAAATCTAAAGCAGCTCGATATTCGGCATTTGCCGGGTGAATTGCCGTCGAACATACTACTTGAGGCAATCCCCCATTTGCTGGCGCGCTTGAACCGTTGCCGTTCAATTTGAGAGCTTCGGCCGTCGCGACGGAAGTCCCTACCGCACCAGCGACCGAGGATACTATATTTTCGGGTGTCCCGCGATCGGAACTGCTACCGTTGATAGCCGTTTGAAAAACTTCAAAATTGCTGGCGTCTTGACGCCAAAAAATGTGAGCTCCCATTTCTTGCAAGCGCTCGGTGATGTGACTCGATTTAATATCGGAGCCGTACACGGGCAACTTGCGTTTAGCTAGAATGTAGGCAATGGCTGACATCCCAATTCCACCAATCCCGATGAAATGAAATGGTCTACCGCTGAAATCAACAGAACTCGGCATCTTCGCTCCTCACACACCACACCACGCCAATAACACGCGATATCATATCAAGAATTGTTTTTTCAGGATAGAGTTCGCTAGAGATTTTGTACAAATTTCTCTGCGCGTCCCTTGATTTTCGGGACTTGTAGAGATGTTTGTCTTGTATCCTATATGACTTAGTACCGAGTAGTTTTCCGGAACGGTCACAATAGAAAATTGCAGGTAACAGAGAATGGGGTTTGGGGACAGGACAAACTGAGTAATTTTGGGCGGTTGCACAATCCTGCATTATTTTTATTTCTATCCGCCTGCTGTGCTGCGGTACCGCAGCAAAAGCCCCACAACCTTTTTACCAAGATTGGGGGTAAAACCCACAAGGATTTACCAACACTACCACGTATGAGGAAAATCGCGATTTTTGGGGGGACTTTTGACCCGGTTCACTGGGGGCACCTGTCGATCGCCCAGACGGCTGCGAGTCAATTTGCTCTCGATCGAGTCATTTGGGCGATCGATCGCGCTCCTGGTCACAAGCCGCACAGTGTTTTGGCAAGTTTTGACCAACGGCGGGAAATGGTGGCTCTGGCAACGGCTGGGCGGTCGGATTTTGGACTTTTGCCAGTGGATACCAATCCCTCTGGAACTTCTGCGATCGACACCCTGCTGTATTTGCAAAAATCGTATCCAGGCGATCGGTGGCACTGGATTATTGGTAGCGACGCGCTCCAAACTCTCCCCAAATGGCACCGCTGCGCCGAAATAGGCGGGCTGTGCGACTGGTTGGTCGCGCCCCGGAGCGGAGGAGTCGGGGAGTGCGAGGATGTCCCAAAAGCAGCCGAATCAAAGATCCACCTTCAGACAGATGCTGTTTGCCGGCGAGTGGCAGAAAAGATGGCTGTTCTTGACGTGGAAATTCGCTGGCAAGTATTGTCCGCGCCCAGCATCGAGATTTCGTCGAGCCGCATCCGCCGCTTGGGTGCCGAAAATCGCGAGCTCAGTTACTTAGTCCCGGAAGCTGTACGGACTTATATTGCGACTCAGAACCTTTACCAGCCACCAGCAGCCGAAAGCTGAATCCCTTCGGCCTGGGGATTTTTGGCTAGCTAAAAAAGCTGAGGTTTTTTTGATTAACACAAAAAGTTAGAAAGGATCGAGCTTTGCGATATGATCTGGTGTCATAACTCAATTCTTAAATTTTTCCAAAATTTAAGCCTAAGTAAAGGGCTGCCATCGTTAGGAGGTACAAGGTGATTAGAGTCGCGATTAATGGTTTTGGGCGTATTGGGCGCAGTTTTACGCGCTGCTGGCTGGGCCGAGAAGATAGCCAGCTCGAGCTGGTAGCTATTAATGACACTTCCGATCCGAAAACTAATGCTCACTTGCTGAAATACGATTCCATGATGGGAACGTTGAAGGGTGTAGACATCAGCACGGATGAAAATTCGATTATTCTCAACGGCAAGACAGTTAAGTGCGTGAGCGATCGCAATCCGCTCAACCTGCCTTGGAAAGATTGGGGTATTGATCTGATTATTGAAGCAACCGGCGTCTTCGTTGACCAAGCTGGTGCATCGAAGCATATCACGGCCGGCGCGAAAAAAGTGCTGATTACAGCTCCCGGCAAGGGCCCAGAAGTAGGGACTTATGTGATGGGAGTCAACCACCACAACTACAAGCACAGTGACTACACTGTCATCAGCAATGCTAGCTGTACCACTAACTGTCTGGCTCCGGTGCTGAAAGTGCTTAACGACAATTTTGGCATCATCAAAGGCATGATGACGACTACCCACAGCTATACTGGCGACCAGCGCTTGTTGGATGCCAGCCACCGTGACTTGCGGCGGGCGCGGGCTGCTGCAATCAACATTGTGCCGACTTCCACCGGAGCGGCCCAAGCTGTGGCTTTGGTGATTCCAGAGTTGAAGGGTAAGTTAAATGGCATCGCCATGCGCGTGCCGACTCCTAATGTGTCGGTAGTTGATTTTGTGGCTCAGGTAGAGAAAAAGACTTTTGCCGAGCAGGTAAATCAAGTGTTCAAAGAAGCGGCCGAAGGCTCGATGAAGGGGATTTTGGAGTACAACGATTTGCCTCTGGTTTCTTGCGACTATCGCGGAAGCGACGCTTCTTCGATCCTGGATGCCAGTTTGACGCTGGTGATGGACGGCGACATGGTGAAGGTGTTGTCTTGGTACGACAATGAGTGGGGCTACAGTCAGCGGGTGGTTGACTTGGCTGAATTGGTCGCCGAACGCTGGGAAGGCTAGATCCCTGACTTCTTTCCGGCAGTCCAGTCGTCCGGCAGTCCGGCAGGGGTTTCAACCCCTGCCTCAAAGAAGACAGTCCTCGCTATGAGGACTCTATTAGTCCTTATGATATAGAGGAGACGGCAGTGCCGTGTCCCTACAATCGATCGCGGTAGGGACACGGCACTGCCGTCTCCTAATTTCGGGTAATATTAATTCCGATAATTCTTTCCGGCAGTCCAGCCGTCCGGCAGGGGTTTCAACCCCTGCCTCAAAGAAGACAGTCCTCGCTATGAGGACTCATTAGTCC
>NZ_JBARVX010000421.1:0-4920 GCF_049646505.1 Microcoleus sp. | reverse complement strand
TCGCTACTCCAGGCCCACCACACGCCGCCGCACTGACAGCGATAAAATTCTTGCCACTTGCGACGCTGGAACTCGCTGTATACTGGCGATCGGCGATTAATCCAGACCTCGCGGGCATCAGTGCAGCTAGCACCGCACTTGGGACAGCAAAACTCAGTAGCGTGAACCGCCGTCGCAGTCCATTCGGGAGGATGTGGAGCAAAAGCTTCCATGTGTTGCGTGTTTTTATTTAAACTGCTGGTAATTACGGCAAATCAACGGTTGCTAAAGATCCGCTTCCGCTGGCGCTGACATAAACAACGACATAAATACGCTGTTTAGTGCGTAATTGATCTGCTAATTATTTTTTTTGGCACTTGCCGTCCGATGAATAGTATAACTGATGTGGTGCAAACCGTCGATCGGCATTCTCAGTTATTTCAAGGACTAGGCTTATGTCTATTTACAACTTTATCTCATTTCTGGGCATTTTTGGGCTCTGCGCGATCGCCTGGATTTTCTCAGAAAACCGCCAAGTTCGTTATATACCTTGGCGCGTCATCATCTGGGGCATTGGGCTGCAATTAGTCTTAGGATTTTTAGTATTCCTGTTTCCCCCAACTCGCATCGCCCTAGAATGGTTTACTAGCTTGCTCGATGGAGTATTCACCGCTGCTGACACCGGAGCGAGATTTGTATTCGGGAGCAATATAGTACCAGTACCGGGTAAAGATCCGGCAATTAATTTAGGATATATTTTCGCCTTTCGAGCTTTACCGACAGTAGTCTTTTTTTCCGGCCTCATGGCCTTGCTTTACAACATCGGCGTGATTCAAATTGTCACCGAAGTTTTTGCCAAAATATTTTATAAGACAATGCGGTTGAGCGGCGCAGAAGCCCTCAGCGGCGCAGCCAATATTTTCGTAGGAATAGAAGCAGCAATTGTCGTCAAGCCTTACTTGCCGCAAATGACCCGTTCCGAAATTTGTGCGATCCTCTCCTGCTGTTTTGGAACCGCCGCTTCATCAACTTTAGCAATTTACGTCAGCTTTCTAAAGCCTGTATTTCCCAATATTTTAGGACATTTAGTTTCCGCCTCAATTATCGCCATTCCCGCTTGTTTTGTCCTCTCCAAAATTTTAGTTCCCGAAACAGGAATACCGCTGACAATGGGCGGCATCCCCAAGGAAGAACGGAAACCTCAAGGCCGCGAGTTTGTGGGCGAAGAAATTTCCGAAACGGACGGCGAAATCCGTCAACAAGAGACAGTTGGCGGAGAACCCATCGAACGAGTCAGCCCTTTGGATGCAGCGATAATTGGTGCATTGGACGGTGTGAAAATGGCAGTAGCCATCGCCGCTGTTTTGATTTTAATCTTGGGCTTAGTTTCCTTAATCAATCAATTCTTCGCTTGGCTGGCCGTGTTGCCGGCTCCCATCGGCACAATCTTTAGTTTTGTCACCCTGCAAAACATCCAAGGAGTCTTATTTTACCCGCTAACCTTGTTAACTGGAGTTCCCATTGAAGATTCTTGGGTAGCATCAGTAATCATCGGGCGGCGGCTGTTAGAAACCGCAATTCCGCCCTATCAAAGTTTAGCAGAAGCCGCCAAACAAGGACTGATTAGCGATCGCACAGTTTTGATTGTCAGTTACGCCCTTTCCGGCTTCGCGCACCTAGCATCCGTCGGTATATTTGTCGGCGGTACGATCGCCCTAATTCCATCCCGCCGCAAAGACATTTCCGAGCTCGGTTGGAAAGCATTATTTGTCGGCACCCTAGCAACAATGATGATTGCCTGCATCGCCGGCTTATTTGACACCGGAGACTCCAGCATTTTAGGCGTTCAGACAGCCCCTGCTGCCCCGATAAGCGCTCCTGCTTCCCCGAAACCGCTGGCATCCCCCGCCGCGACTTCCAAGCCGTCAGTTGCTCCAGCAATTGCCAGCCCGAAGCCTTCGCCGAAAAGTGAAAAAGTGGCTCCGAAAGCTCAAGAATCTCCTAAATCTGAACCCAAGAAAACGCCTTAAACAAGGTATGAGTTAAGGACACTTAACGTCAAACCTAGTTCCAGTATTCTGTCTGGCGATTAAGGCCAGATCCCCCCTAACCCCCCTTAAGAAGGGGGGGACAAGAAGCGGTCAAAGTTCCCCTTTTATTAGACGGGAACTGGAAGCGGTCAAAGTCCCCCTTTTTAAGGGGGATTTAGGGGGATCTAGACTAAGTAATAAGCGAAATTCATCACACCAATTCCCTCTTCTTGATGACTAATGACCAATGACTAATTACTAATGACCAATGACTAATGACTAATGACCAATGACTAATGACCAATGACTAATGACTTCTTCCCTCTTCCTTCTTCCTTCTTCCTTCAATCATGAATCCCGAACCTGAAATTCGCCGCCTGTTAGATGTGATGCCCGCTTCCGGTCGCATGACGTGTAAAATTATTAATAAGCCTCAACAATCGACGGTAATTGATTGCGATTTTCCTTTGCCTTGGAATCAATCTCGACCGATTTATATTAATTTTGATTTGTGGAGGTTGCTATCTAAGCCGCAGCGAGATTTGCTGCTATTGCGAAATGTGAGTTTTTTGGGCAATTTCAAGTGGTTTAAGCTGGATATTTATCAAGGTGCTGCTCTGGCGGGAATTGTCGGGACTGTTGTAGAGTTGTTGCAGCCAGATGCGATCGGCACTGCGATCGCCGGTGGTTTGACTGGACTGGCGATGACTCGAATTTGGCGCGACAACCGCAGTTCGCAAGTAGAGTTAGATGCTGACGAGACGGCGATTAAAGTCGCTCTCAGGCGCGGTTACAGCGAAGCCGAGGCCGCCGGACATTTGCTCTTTGCTATTGAAGCTGCGGCGCAAATTGAAGGGCGCAGTTTGGATTTTAATGAGTTGATTCGGTGTCAGAATTTAAGGGCGATATCGGGTATTTCGGCGGTGGGGGTGCCGGATAGTGTCAGGAAAGATTGAAAAAAACCTTGATATAATCAAGACGGAAACCCATAAAATCCACAACTATGCTAATCCTGCCAAAACTGGAAAACCTGCGCGATACTCTACCTATAGAAGGAGCTGTCCGAATTGAATTAGTGGAAGGCATACCCATTTTTAAAGCCTCCACCGCTGTCAAAAATTGAATCCAAGAACTGTTGGATAAACAACAAACTTTGCCCCTAAATCATGAGGAAGAACAAGAACTCAATCTTTACGAAGAAATCGACGATTACCTCAGTTTTGTCAATCGGACTGTCCGCAATCTTTTCTTGGGTCAGATTCAGCCTGCTGTGTAGAAATGTCCGCTCGCCGTCAAATCCCTGAAAATATCCAAAATCAAGTTCGTCAGAGAGCCAACTGTCTGTGCGAATATTGTCATGCCTCCGAACAATGGCAGTACGTAGAGTTTACTATCGAACACATCATTCCCTTAACTAAAAATGGGACTAACGATATTGACAATTTGGCACTAGCTTGCTTTCACTGCAACCGCAAAAAATCTAATAAAACTACAGCGATAGATGTTCAATCAGACGTAGAAGTACCCTTGTTTAATCCCAGACAAGATAGTTGGAACGAACATTTTATTTGGTATGCAGATGGATTATTAATAGTTGGTTTGACTCCAATTGGACGAGCTACAGTTACAGCATTATACCAATTTCATAAAGTAGCGCTAGATATTACCCCCCCCAACCCCCCCGCGATTTCGGGGGGGAGCTAAAACTTCATCTATACCACATCTTTATAAAAATGGTATTAGTCTTAAATCGAGAGAGAGTGCTTAATATTCGGGCCGCTGACAAAGCTATAAAACGACATCCACCTGCAGGGGATTTAATTCAATCAGACAGTTGAGCATACTGAGAGTTACTCAAAGTTTGAGCGGCTACCTCTGCCACAAAATTTGTACTGCAATGAAAGATCGATTCCTGCCGAAAGCTTCGCTAACGCACTTATTTTAATTATTTTAATCGAAAGCGCGATCGACCAATCTATCCCCCTATGACTCTTCATCATCTACTCGCCGACTGAGATAATCCGGCAATTCATCAAAAGATACCCCCACCAAACGGCAAAAATCCCTGATTTGCCGAACAGTCATCGTCGGTTCGTCTCCCTTTTCCCATCGTCGCACCGACGAACCCGATACGCCCATCAGTACAGCCAACTCTTCTTGGCTGAGGTTAGCATCCTCCCGCAGTCTCCGAAAAGGCAACTCATTTTCTGGTTGCCGTTGACGTTTCCTTTTTTTTACCATATTATTGCAGTATCTTAATTTAAGCGCTTAAATTAAGCGCTTAAATTGATTATGATAGGCACAACCATAGTCAAAACAGACTGCACTAACAATAAAAGATGCAAGTCTGTCAGTTTTCTATGGGCAAACATACCCAATTTACAATACAACCATGAACACTCCAGAAACTCTGAACGCTTGGATTATTTACCGACTGCTGCCCAACTTTCAGCGCTTACCCGTCGCGCAATTTCGCAGCCGCAGCGAAGCAGAATCTTCCCTGAAAGTCATCCGGCAACTGCTGCCCAATACCGAATTAATACTTGCTTTCGAGGTTGGGCAAGACAATCCAACTGCCGAATTCATGCAGCCTCCTGCTAAGCAGCCAAACTTGCCAACATCAGTTAACCGAGAACTCTTGAAACTTTTCATTATCAGTTCTCGTCCTGTTGTTTCCCGCGTCATTCATTCTTTTCACCGCGATAATTTTGCCTGCGCTACTGACTGGAGCCCGCTTGTTCCAACTCAAAATCCCGGTGAAGTGATGAGCGTCTTAATTAAATATTTTGCCGCTGATGCTTAGCGGGCGATCGAACGGTTTGTAGTGTGGAATGCGAGTCCGCTCTTTGTTGCGGACTTCAGTCCACACTACAAACCTGAATTCTTGCGATCGCCCGCCCGTTCAAAAACA
>NZ_JBARVX010000420.1:0-7846 GCF_049646505.1 Microcoleus sp. | reverse complement strand
CCCGATTTTGCATCCGCACACATTTTTTTAGCTGCGGCAATTTTTCTACCGGGGGTTCTTTGGATTGCTTGCAGTAAATTGCCGGTTGCTTCTGGAGAGTAGCTTTTTGCTAAGCGTTTGTAGTCTTCAATAAATTTCCCATCGTTTCCTGTAAGTTGAATTGATTCTTCAGGCGAGCACAACTGATTTAAGTTAATCACTTCTCCCGCTGAGTTAACCAAAAAACATCCTTCGTGTTCTTGGGCGATCGCGCTTTTGTCGCTGGGTAGAAATTGGATAATAACGGCGCACATCACAGCAGTTAAGCGCCAGTAATTTAGCATAGCATTCACCTTATTTAGTTGGGATTTTAAACAGCCCGGACTCATATTCCTGACTCCGAACCTAAATTCGGTTTGTAGTCAGGACGACCGTCCGCAAAACCGCGCGGACTCGCATTCGGAACTACAAACTGAATTGTCGATATCAAACAAGCATTTCGTTATTTAGGGAACTTTTCATTAACAGCAAACATCCCCCTTCACTGAGCGGCGAATGTATGGAACCGGGAACCGAACGAATATAATCGCCTTGATGGCAAACTTCTCCTTCTACAATTAAATCTCCTTCTAATACAAAGACTTCTTCCGATGCCGCGTGTCGGTGCAGGGGAAAACTTGCCCCCGGTTCCAGTCGCATCAAGCAGGTTATTTCGCGCTTTTTCTTGTCAAAAGAAAGCTTGCCGATCCAAACTCCGGGAGCTCCATAAGGTTTCCATCTGATATCGCCCGATCGCACAATTAAAGAGCGAGTCTTATTCTCAGTTTTCTCGGTAACAATTGGCGGTAAATTGACTGATTCTGCCGGAGTAGGCGGCAGTTCTGCTATACGCTGCAACAGGCGGTTTTTCAGGTCTGGGGCGACGGGAACGAGAGGGGCTGTGTAGGCGATCGCAGCAATTGCTGATTCCCAGGCCGCCCGTTCGCTTTCCAGTGCTGGCGATTTCTGCAATTTCTCTGCAAGTGCGCGACTTTCTGAGTCGTCGAGCGTATCGAGAACTTGAAAAACTGCAAGCATATTAAACTCCTCATCCGGCATCATTTCCATTTTAGATTTTAGATTTTAGATTTGCGATTTTAGAGTGGTTTTTCCGCACTAAATATCAAAAATTGGAGATGCCATAATTTTCGATTGATGTTAAACAATTTAACTTTTGTTTTTTTGACAACCTAAATTTCTTCACTCAAAGCTTGACGCAATTTAGAAAGACCCAAACGAATTCTGGTTTTAATTGTACCTGTCGGAATACCAATTTTAGTCGCGATTGCCGCACAAGTCAGCCCTTGGTAGTAGGCGAGTTCGATCGCAATTCGCTGTTCTGCCGGCAGTTTTTCTAGCGCCGCTTTGACTCGTTCCCTGCGTTCTTCGATTATTGCATCTTCCATCGGTTCTGGAAGGCTCGAAGAAGGAATTTTCGCATCTTCCAGACAAGCTTCGGCCGCCCGGACTGTTCGCTGCAAAACTCTGAGCCTATCGAGGGAACGACTGCGGGTAAGCATGAACAACCACGTATCCGCTCGACTGCGAGAAGGATCGTAAGTTGCTGCTTTTTGCCAAATTTGGGAAAAAACATCCACTACCACTTCTTCCGCTTCTTCTACCGAACCCAGGATTTTGTAAGCGAGAGCATAACTTTGGCGACCGTAGCGATCGTAAAGTTGAGCTAGTGCCATTTGGTCTTTCCGGGCAATCTGCACTAAAAGCAGCAATTCATCGCTGGACTTCTGGCCTGTCATCTCAGTGTACCTAAAAAATTTTGTTTTGAGTGCACAGATCCAAAACTAAATATTTGGCGTATATAACTATAGAACATAATTGTAAGTCAATTGGGGATGCGATCGTAAGTATGCCTTGACGGGCAGCTCTTGTCATGCTTTAAATTGTCAGGTTCCCGATTTATCTTGCACTTTTGTCACCTCTTCTGTTAACTTTTTAAACCTAGCAACACGTTCTATGCAAAATGAAGAAATAGCTTTATCTGAACTGTCGAAAACTCGCCATACTTATAATTTGCGATCGCGCCGCGCTGCACTTGCAGGTGGTGCTATTGCCGGGTTAGCTGGTGCTTTGGGCATTTCGCTGCTTGGGGAAAAGGCGATCGCCGCCACTCCCAATGACAACAAAAATGATGCTGCTATTCTCAACAACGCACTTTTTTACGAACATCAGGCAATTTGGGCCTACACTTTTGCAGCAGGGAAACTCACAAATACTGATGTTGGCAAAGCAGTCTTAGCCCTAGCACTCCGCAATCAAAACGACCACAAAGAGCACCGAGATATTCTCGCTTCTGCGGTGAAAAATTTGGGGGGAACTCCCGTGACAGCCGAGTCGAGTTACGACCTTTCATCATACATCAATAAGAAGGAGGGAAATATAGATTCTGATGTAAATATTGCTAAATTAGCTCTGGCTTTAGAGACCGATGCTGCGATCGCCTACACTATGGAAGCTGCCAAGTTGAAGACTCCGGGTTTGATTACCGCAGGAGCTAGCATCGGCATGGCAGAAGCCGCCCACGCGGCAGCTATTCGCGCTACTTTCAAGGCTTTGGGCATGGATCTTGAAATTGTACCTGCTGCTTTTGTTAGTAACAACAACCGCAACAGTTGGGTGCTGACGGTCTAGTTTTTAATATTTAATATTTCTGCACAGATCCAAAATTGCCAAACCTTCGTATACTAATTCGTGTACTGATAGGAGGGTACTCGGCAACAGCGCCAAAGCCCCACAGGTTGAAAGGTTGAAACCTTTTGCAAAAAAAATACAACCCGCAAACGCGGGTTATTTGTCATTGATTTGTCCAAAAATTTCATTGAAATAAAGGTGCTAACTGTGAAGCTCACAAAAAAAATTCGCAAAACCATACTAGCTATTGAAGTAGCTCTAATTGTTGTATTAACTCCAGGGATAATTGCCGCTTCCGACCACGACGACGGCGAAGTAGATATCAAAGGTCGAACTGTTAATTTAACAGATTTGTACGTATATCGCGAAAAAGACCAAAACTCCAGTGCTGCGGACGGAGATTTAATATTGACAATGAATTCAAATCCCCGCTCCGTAGCGCGCTATCAATATTATTTCAGCACTACAGCCCTATACCAATTTCACATCACGCAGGTAGGTGATGTAAATTCTACACCGACTGGACGCGCCGATACTATCTTGCGGTTTGCCTTCAGTCCGCCTAACAATAAAGGTATGCAAGCGGTAGCTATAACTGTAATTCGGGGCGGCTCGGAAACAACTACTAAGACTACAGTTAATGGCGGGCTAATTGCCACAACTCCGCTGAATTCTAATGCAGTTTTGAATACAGTACCTGTGAACGGTTCTAACTTAACTGTATTTGCAGGTTTGCGGGAAGATCCGTTTTTCTTTGATGTAGAACAATTTTTCCGAGTCCGCGCTGGGGCTTTGGGCACGGGGGCGAAAGTAGGTTTCAAGCCACCCAATCAAGCGATCGACTTTACAAAAGGTTACAACGTCAATACAATTACCGTCCGCGTTCCGAAAGCATTTTTGCAAGCAGGAACTGGGGCGAATACTTTTGATGTTTGGTCAACAATTTCGATCCGGGATGGAGTTGGCGGTTTCAAACAATTCGAGCGTTTGGCGAGACCTGCAATTAATGAGGGTTTGATAGTTACTCCCGAGTTTCTGGAGGCATTCAACAATATTCCTCCGAGATTGGATTTGAGCGCGGCTGCTGCTCCGGTGCGGCAGGAAGCTGTTGCTACTCTGAATGCTGTCGATCTTTTGGACGGTAGCGATAATGTCGATCCAAATGCGATCGCCGGAGCTTTCTTACCCGATGTCATGCGGATCGATACCACAAAACCCAGCGGCTACGGTAGTGCGACAAATGCTCAAGGAAGTTTGATCGGAGGTCGTATGCTGATGGACGATGTTATTGATATCACTCTGGGAGCTTTGGTGGGTTCTCCGGTTGGCGATAATGTTTCATATAACGGAACTCCCGGAAACGCGGCTCAGGGACACAAGCCGTTAGAACCTAATTTTCCTTATTTGGCTTTGCCGAATTAGTTATTGGTTATTGGTTATTGGTTATTAGTTATTAGTTATTAGTAATTGGTGATTAGTAATTGGTGATTGGTGATTGGTGATTGGTGATTGGTGATTGCTCGTTACCAGGCTCTGCCTGGTAATGCAGATCCGGAGTCTCTGCCTCCTTTGAGGAAATCAACTTATACCAATTTCATAAAGTAGCGCTAGGTATTACCCCCCCCACCCCCCCTTATTAAGGGGGGGCTAAGAATTCATCTATAGCATATCTTTAGAAAAATGGTATTACAGGAGAGAAGACTGTAGGAGGTGTTTAAGTTATTAAGTTTTCGATTATAAAATGCTTTTTTAACAGAGATGAACGCTGATTAACGGGGATGTATGAAAACTAAAACAGGACAAGTAATAAAATCTGATATTGTTTCGTGGTGGTTATTGATAGCAGTTCCTGTTGTGGGTATTGCTGTTATTAACATTCCCCCAAATCTGCATTTTATTTCTGATTTATTTGCCGAGAAAACTCCGGCTAATCTTGATGCAAATTACCGCTACCATTTTTTTGAATCTCTGAGAAATAATCCCAGTTCAAAGGAAGCGATTAAGCAGGAAATTGCTTTTTATCAGCAGCGATTGGCTGTGGATTCCCGCAGCGGTTTGAATCGGGCTGCGTTGGCGGGAGTTTATCTGAAAATGGCTCGCGCAACTGGGGAGGGTGGTTGGTTTTTGTTGGCGGAACAGGCGGCCGAAAGGTCGATCGCCGATTTGCCTTTTGACAACAAAGGTGCGCTGTTGGTTTTAGCTCGAATTGCTGAAGCGAGACACGATTTTGCTACTGCTTTGCGCTTGGCTAAAGAGGTGGGTTTTAAGAATGAAGATGCGATCGCCCTTTCGGTTACATCTAACTTGGCGATGGGAAAAATTAGTGAGGCAAACACAGCCGCAGAAACCTTAGTTAATCGGATTCCTAACTTGGGCTCTCTGACATTAAGAGCGTTAGTGAGAGAGGCGCAGGGCCGAGATGCTGAGGTTTTGCAGGATTACCGGCAAGCAATGGCGGCGGAGGAACCGGGAGAGATTGCGGGATCGGCGCGGGCCCGATCGCTCTTGGGTCGATTTTACGCCCGTCGGGGGCAGTTTGTGCAGGCGAAAGCGCTATTTTTGGAATCGCTGCGGTTGGTGCCTCGAAACCCGCTAGCGCTGATTTATTTGGCGGATTTGGAAACCAACCAGGGCAATTATCGGGAAGCGGAGGCTAGTTACAGTAAGGTTTCTGCCTATGCTGGCGGTGCTGCGACGGTGTACGATCGCCTTGTGGATCGCGGTATGGCGAGGGTGAAGGAGTTGCAGGGAGATGCGAGCTCCTCCAAGCGACTGCGCGACAAAGCAGAAGCGGGGCTGCGACAGGAACAGCTAGGGGGAACTCGCAGTTTCGGGCACCGCAGGGATTTGGCGAGTTTGCTGTTGGAAAAAGGTCGATCGCAGGATGCCGCCGAAGCTCTGCTGTTAATGCAGGACGAGGTGAAAATCCGCAGGGATGCTGTGACGTTGGATATTTACGCCAAGGCGCTTTCTAGCGCTGGGGAATGGCAAAAGGCCGATCGGGTGATGGCCGAAATAATGCGATCGGGCATTCGAGATGCGGGTATGTTTTACCGGGCTGGTGCGATCGCCCGCACATTAGGAAAAGATGCTGAATCTCGCGCTTATTTTCAAAAGTCCAAAGAAATTGACCCGAGTTTTGACGATCGAGCTCGCCAAGCATTGGGTTTGGGAAGTTATGAATTTTGAGATTATACCAAATCCGGCTTAAATACTCCCTCGATCTCTTAGTCTGCGGAGGCAGACTACCCTTCGGGAAGGCTAACGCCTACGTTTATGTACGCGCGGTTTCAACCGCCGACTGATTGAGTAACAAACCTAAAAAATAAGGTATTTATGCACTACAAGCTGAACCGAATCCCCAAATTATTTACCCTATTTTTGCTGACAATTTTATTGTTATTAACCACCTCAACCAAACCAGTTTACTCGCACTGGTCAGACTTATCCGTAGCAGAAATAATCGTCAACGATTTCCAAACCGAAGTAACATTAACCTTCCCAACAGGCTTAACCAACTTCGCCGACGACAATCGAGACAGCCAGCTACAAGCAGCCGAAGTTCGCAGCCACAAAACACAGCTAGAAAAGTTTTTCGGCCAAGAAATTCGCATCACCAACAGCAGCAACATTCCCGGAACCGTAACAGTAACACCGCTAGACATAGCAGCTAAAATAGCCAGCTCTATCCAGCAGCCCAATACCCACAGCACCTTAATTTTAGACTACACCTGGCCCGCTTCTAATGTAATTTCAAAACACGAGAAATTGCAGATTAACTACAATTTATTTTTACCCGGAGTAGCTACAGCTAGCTGTCAAGCTACAATTGTGGAAGCCGGTGCTGTAAAAAGCTTTGTATTTACACCGCAAAACCGAGATTTTTTGTTAACAGGAAATGAATCTATCTGGGATACAGGTTGGAGTTTGCTGCTAGCAGTAGCCGGAGCATTTGTCTGGGGATGCGTGCACGCCATGTCGCCCGGACATGGAAAAACCATAGTCGGCGCTTATTTGGTAGGTTCGCGGGCTACTCCCCTGCACGCTTTATTCTTAGCAGCAACAACCACAATAACTCACACTGCGGGCGTGTTTGCTGTCGGCGGAATTACCCTTTTTGCTTCCAACTTAATCGAGCCAGAAAAATTAGATCCTTGGCTGAGTTTAATCTCAGGCTTATTAGTAGCAGTCATCGGGTTTAAGTTACTTTTAGAAAGAATTAAAACCCGGTTCGTAGTGAGGACTTCACTCCTCAAAAAACCAACAAAAAAAATCCCGAACATTATTAACTTAAAACTAATCTTAGAAAAAACCAGGTTAGTTAAGACTTCACTCCTCAAAAAACTAAGGACTAAAGCCCTTACTACTAATTTTGAGGAACCAGTGAATCTTTTAAATAGAGGAACTTGGGAAAGAGAATTTAAACCTGTTAAACCCGATATATCTCAGCACTACCACCACCACGGAGACGGCCGAATGCACTCGCATTTGCCGCCCGGTGCTGACGGTTCTCCCATTACTTGGAAAAGCTTATTAGTTTTGGGGATTTCTGGCGGTTTGTTGCCTTGTCCTTCCGCTTTGGTGATGCTGTTGAGCGCGTCGGCTTTGGGCAATGTTGGTTTGGGGATGACGCTTGTGGTAGCCTTTAGTTTGGGATTGGCTTTGGTGCTGAGCGCGATCGGATTAATCTTAGTTTACGCGAAACGTAATTTTGATAAACTGCCAAAACAGATGACTGCTGTTAAATTTTTACCTGCAATTAGCGCTATGTTTGTAATGTTTTTGGGGTTGGGAATTACCGGACAGGCGATGTTGAAAATATTGGCTGCGAATCAATGGGTAATTGGCAATGGATAATACAATTTTAGCTTCTGTAGCAATCCTTGCAGGAGTCGTAAGTTTTTTACCCCACCCCAACCCTCCCCTTGAATCAATGGAGGGAGCAAGAAATTCATAAATGATGCGAGGATTGCTATAAGGAACGAAAATTTAATAAATTAAACATCTGCCACACTTCTCTCTCTCCAGAAGCTCAGGGGTAAAGAGAGGCAGAGCCTCGCCTATCTGCATTACCAGGCAGAGCCTGGTAACGAGCCAACTGAGAAAGGCTATATTTCAATACGGTTCACTTAACATATTTATGCCCCGGAGATCCCCCTAAATCCCCCTTAAGAAGGGG
>NZ_JBARVX010000419.1:0-8388 GCF_049646505.1 Microcoleus sp. | reverse complement strand
GGGTCAAATTTGGCGTAAAGTCCCGCACCTTCCGGGAAAACTGGCGAGTTTCCTCTGGCGTATTGGTTGAATTCTTCAAAACAAATTACTGGTACGTTGCAACTCATTGCTTCGGTAATTCCCCGGTTTTTTCCTTCGAGGAGGGAACCGAGGATGAAGGCTTGGGCGCGCGAATAATATACAGGCATTTCGCTGTAGTAGTCAACTCGCGGTAGTAAATTGATGTAGTCGAAAGGATTGCCTAAAATTGCTTCTATTTGTTGCCATTCTTTTAAGGCATACTCGTCGAGGGTTTTAATGTTGTTAACATCAAAGTCGTGACCGCTGACAACTGTTAATTTTATTGGTTTTTGCGGATGTTTTTGGCGGTAAATTTTTAAGGCTTTAGCAATTGTTGGCAAATTCTTTTCTTCGGAAATTCGGGCGACGGCTAGCAAGTCGATGTCTTTGGCGGGGACGTTGCGGGGAGAAATTAAGTATTCGTTGATGAAGTCTGTGTCTTGCAGTGGTACGATTGGTTTGTTGGCGCGATTTGGATAAGTTTCGCGAAACCATTTATCTCGCTGCGGGTTTTTGTATAAACTGGAGTAGGCGTCGGCGACAGGGGCCCAGGAATAGGAGATTCCGGGGGAATAGGTGAAGGATAAAAATACTGAGGAAAGTTGGGGAAATAGTTTGTTGATTAGTTCGACTCCTTCGCTTAAGTAAATTCCTTTGATGAATTTTCCTTCGTACAATAGCGGGGGAAGCAAGACGTAGAAACTGACGGTATCGAAGCGGTGGGGTTGGTCTTCAAATATCTCCCAGCTAAAGGCGTCTAAGTCTGCGTAGATTTCGGCGATTGGTTTGTTGATGTGGGGGTTGCGTAAGTAGGGTTTTTGGCGATCGTAGTTTCCGCGTACCATATAATTTTTAGTGTGATTATCTAGTTTTTTTTTTTACCGCAGAGGGCGCAGAGGGCGCAGAGAGGTTTATATTACAATAATTCATTGTCGCCTATTGTCAGGGCGAGTTGGTAGATTTGGCGGCGGGGGAGGGATGTTTGTTTGGCTAGTTGGCGGCTGGCTTGGGAACGGCTGATGCCTTCTGCTATTAATGTTTGTAATTCGGCTTTGATGGCATCTTCAGAGAAAATTGGTGCGTCTGTTTGGAGGCCGCCAATCACTAGGGTAAATTCTCCTTGGGGTTCGCGTGCGGTGTAAAGTTCGATCGCACTTTCGATACTACCACGCCAAAACTCTTCGTGCATTTTTGTCAATTCCCTGGCCAGCACAATCTGTCTGTCGGTTCCCAAGGTATTTGCTAAATCTTGTAAAGTTTGCCGCAACCGGTGGGGAGATTCGTATAAGATAATAGTGCGGGATTCTATTTGCAAATTTTCTAAACTCCGCTGGCGTTCTTGACCTTTGGCGGGCAAAAATCCTTCAAATACAAATCTGTCTGTAGGTAATCCCGATGCACTTATCCCAACAATGCAGGCGCTGGGGCCGGGAATCGGAATAATATTAATGTTAGCATCGGCGCAGGCTTTGACTAATTCGTATCCGGGGTCGGAAATTCCCGGCATTCCAGCGTCGGTTACAATGGCGATACTTTTTCCTAATAGCAGTTTGTCGATTAATTCGGGGAGTCGCTGCTGTTGGTTGTGTTCGTGATAGCTGATTTGGGGTGTTTTGATTTGAAAGTGGTGTAAAAGTTTGCCTGTGTGGCGGGTGTCTTCGGCTGCGATGAAATCTACTGTTTGTAAAATTCGGATAGCGCGATATGTCATGTCTTCGAGGTTGCCGATCGGCGTTCCGACAATGTAAAGTGTTCCTGTATTGGGATTTGGCTGCATTTGGATATTTTTTATTTTAACCGCAGATGGGACACGGGCGGGACGCCCATGCCACACGCCCATGCCACATATTTAAGCAGATATGAAAACTGGATTGTTTTTGGGATTGGCAACTTTGGATTTAGTTTATTTAGCCGAGAAGCCTCCGGGGGAAAATCAGAAGGTTGTTGCTGCTGATTGTACCATTGCTGCGGGCGGGCCGGCGACAAATGCTGCGGTTGCTTTTAGCTGTTTGGGGAATGCGTCGGTTTTGGCGGGGGTTTTGGGCACTGGCGCGATCGCCCAATTGATTCGTGCAGACTTAGCGGAGTATGATGTCAGGATAATCGATTTGCAGCCAGGGCTATCGCACTCTCCACCAGTTTCTTCGATTATTGTAACTGAAGCAACGGGCGATCGATCGGTAATTTCCATCAATGCTACGAAATCGCAAGTTGAGAGTCAAACAATTAACCAGGATATTTTAACATCAGTTAATATCATACTGTTTGACGGACACCAAATTCCAGCCAGCCAAGAAATCGCTGAACTCGCCCAATCAAAAAACATTCCCATCGTCCTCGATGGCGGCAGTTGGAAACCCGGATTAGAGGAAATCTTACCCTTCGTTAAATGGGCCGTATGTTCCGATAACTTTCATCCGCCCGACTGCAAAAATTCCCAACAAGTCTTTGCTTACCTCTCAGAAGCCGGAATTCCCCACATTGCCATCACGCGCGGCGAAAAACCGATTAAATACCTCAGCAAAGGCAGTTTCGGCAGTTTAGAAGTGCCTCAAATCCAAGCCGCAGACACGTTAGGCGCAGGCGACATTTTCCACGGCGCTTTCTGTCACTATATTTTACAAGACAACTTTACAAATGCCCTCGCTGCAGCCGCCAAAATAGCTGCCGATTCCTGCAAAACTTTCGGAACCCGTCAATGGATAAAAAACATTCAACCTTAACTTTAAAATAATGCAAATATCCGGAAAAAAGCGATCGCACCCAGAAAACAGAAACAGACAACACTTGTTAAGCTAAAATAATCATATCAACCCTCTCCTTTCTTCCTTCGCGCCCTTTGCGTCTAAGCGCTTCGCGCAGGCTACGCCAACGCGGTTCGCCCAAAAAATCCACAAATCAAACAACATTGCTATAGTAGTAAAACACCTGCAAGCAAAACAAAACTACCCCAAAACAAAACACTCAAATCATGGCTGAAACTCAACCTTTAAGCATCACACTCCCCCCCTTACGGATTACCCTCACAGAAGAACAACAGGTTAATCTAGAATGGCTGACGCAAAACTTACCCAACCTACTCGCCACAGCGCCAAGCAAACCAGAAGTTCCCGACAACTTGAAACAGTGGGTAGCGGCTAACAAATTATTAAATCTACCAGATGCAGACATCATTCAAGGCTTAATAAATACAGGTATTGATGCCGAAACAGCAACCGCAGAAGTTACCAAAATATCCTCTCATCCGTACTTCCAAGCAGGTAGCCATTACGTGCAGCTATTGCAGAAACTGGAATCGCAACTCAACATCAACAATCAATTAGCCGCCCTCTCTTCCAAGTTTGGCACAATCGAACGCAAAAGCAGCCTTTCCAGAGAGTATTTTTTAGAAAATTACTACGCTAAAAATACTCCCGTAATTATTACCAACATCATGCACAACTGGAAAGCATTGCAGTTGTGGACACCGGAGTATTTGCAGCAAAAATACGGAGATGCAGAGGTAGAAATTCAAGCCAACCGCAACTCAGACCCGGATTACGAAATTAAGGTACACAACCACAAAAAAACGGTTTTCTTCCGCGAGTATATAGATATGGTCGTCAACGGCGGCCCCAGCAACGACTGCTACATGGTTGCTAACAATCAAACTCTGGAAAGAGAAGAATTTAAATCGCTATTTAACGACTTTGAGATTTTCCCAGAATACCTCAATCCCGGCGATACAAAAGGCAGAGTTTTCTTTTGGTTCGGCCCCAAAGGTACAATTACGCCGCTGCATCACGACCCAGTTAATTTAATTTTAGCTCAAGTATCGGGTCGCAAACTAATTAAATTGATTTCTCCGCAGCAAACGCCTCTGCTTTACAATCACGTCGGAGTTTTTAGCAAAGTTGACGGCGAAAATCCCGACTATGACAAATATCCGCTTTACAGAGATGCGAAAATTATTGAGGTAATTTTGGAACCGGGAGAAGTTATATTTATTCCTGTGGGTTGGTGGCATCATGTAAAATCGCTAGAGGTGAGTATTTCGGTGTCGTTTACTAATTTTGTGTTTCCCAATTATTATGAATGGAAATATCCTCATATTAATTGGTAAGTTTGCCAAAACGAAGAATGAGGCCGAGATCATTGGTGACAAAATAAGACTAAAACCATAATAAATGTCGCTTTTTATCGAAGTCTAGATCCCCCTAAATCCCCCTTAAGAAGGGGAGTAGGGGTTGACTTTGAAAATGCTCTTGTCCCCCCCTTATTCAGGGGGGTTAGGGGGGATCTAGACTTGGATAAAAACAAGAGATACAGTCGGTTTGACGTTAAGTTGTCGCCAATAAACTCTACCTGAAAGTGAAATCAGCGTTTATCTGCGGTTTAAAATATGAAAACTATTGAAGAGTTAAGCGAAATTGCGCGGGCTGCAGCTTGGGGTGCGGCAGATATCCTACAATCCTATTATCGCCAAGATTCTGAGACTCCCAACCTGGACATTCAAGAGAAAAAAGACGGCCCAGTTACTGCGGCCGATGTCGCTGTTAATTCTTACATTCTCGATGAATTGCAGTCGGTTTTAGGGAATGCAGAATTTGGTTATCTCAGCGAAGAAACTTACAAAGCTTATTTAGAAAAAAACGGGAAAGTTGCCTTAACTCAAGATTGGGTTTGGATTATTGACCCTTTGGATGGAACGCGAGATTTTATTGACAGGACAGGCGAATTTGCAGTCCACATTGCTTTAGCGTTTGAAGGAAGACCAGTTTTGGCAGTTGTGGCTTGGCCGGAACAACAAAAAATTTATTACGCAATTCGGGATGCTGGTACTTTTGGGGAAAGTCGCGGGGGTTCGGCGGTGAAATTGCAGGTTTCTGCGCGCAATGTAGTGGCAGATTTATCTATAGTAACCAGCCGCAGTCACCGGGACGATCGCCTAAACCAACTATTGCACAAATTTCCCTGTCAAAATCAACTTGCTGTGGGCAGTATCGGCTGCAAAATCGCGACAATTGTCGAACAAAAGGCTGATGTTTATATTGCGCTTTCGGGAAAATCTGCGCCGAAGGATTGGGATTTGGCGGCGCCGGAATTAATTTTGACGGAGGCGGGCGGTCGATTTACTCGTTTTGACGGTTCTGCTTTGCAGTACAACCGGGGAGATGTGAGTCAGTGGGGGGGATTGTTGGCGAGTAACGGTTGCTGTCACGATGCTGTGTGCGGGGAGGCTGAGAGGATTTTAGGGCAGATAGATTCGGGTTTGAAATAAGTACGCGCGTGCGAAGCTATCCCGTAGGGAATCGCGCTTAAATAATTGGTTATATTAATAATATCATAATGTGGCAAAATGTATGAGAGTTAAAGAACTTGAAACAGCAATTATGAATTTGTCGGTTAAGGAACTGTCGGAGCTCACAGCTTGGCTGATAGAGTATCGCCAACAAGTCTGGGACCGGCAAATTGAAGAGGATTTGGAGGATGGGCGGTTGGATGCGCTACTTGATGAAGTTGATGCAGAGTATGAAGCTGGATTGGCTAAAGTGTTATGAAGCATCTGACTTTACCGCGTTTGCAGTGCTATCAGCAGCTACCTAAAGAAATACAAGCCTTAGCTGATAAAAATTACAATTACTCAAAGTCGATCCGTATCATCCTTCACTGCATTTAAAAAAAGTTGGCAGGCGAAAGCAATTGCAATCGGTGCGAGTAGGCGATACTTACCGAGCTCTGGGAGTTGAGAAACCTGAAGGTATTGTCTGGTTTTGGATAGGGACTCATGGCGATTATGATGCAATTTTAGCTCAGAAATAAAGCACCCGATCTTGTGCATTTCATATCGCCCTTAAATATTCTAACGAATAACTTGTAGGGGCGGGTTTTACGAAAAATAATTGCCTAAAACTCATAATTTTGTAAACCCGCCCCGATCGCACATATCTATCAAAAATACGATATTAATACTTAGGTATAATTACACTGGCAATTCATTGATTTTGTGTTGAATTATCAACTTTGTACTGGCGGTTACGCAATATTACTTAATTAATTTTTGTATCTTTATCAAAAATTTAATAACTAAGTGTTTTTATGGAGAAAAGTTTATATATTTTCTCTGAAACAACTGTTATGGTTGCTACAAGCTTCAAAAAGAGTTTCGGATGCAAGTCGCGAAACCGGGGAATTGTTCTCTTTTTTTACCCCAGTCAGGTGTATTATGCCAAATTTAAATAATCGAGTTTCAGGAAGTGCGATCGCCTTTATCGATACTACAGTACCAGATTATCAAAGTTTGGTAGCCGGAGTAAAACCGGGTACGGAAGTAGTAGTTTTGGATGGGAATCAAGATGCGATCGACCAAATTACTCAAATTTTAGCTCTTCGCACGAATATTGAGAGCATCCACATCATTTCTCACGGTGCTCCCGGCAGCTTGCAAGTGGGCGGCGGTAGCTTGAATGCAGGTAATTTAGAAACTTATTCCGAGAAATTGCGGCAGTGGCGAAGTGCTTTCACACACGGCGCGGACATTCTGATTTATGGTTGTAATGTGGCATTAAGTGCGCTCGGATTTATCCAGCGCATCGCCCAACTCACAAATACCAATGTTGCCGCTTCCAAAAACCTCACGGGAAGCGCAGCAAAAGGCGGCGACTGGAAACTCGAAGCAACAACCGGGGAAATTAACACACCGCTGGTATTTGCAGAAGAAGTGTTAGCGAGTTACAAATATGTTTTTGCCAACTTTAGTAAGGCTACCACCTTTTCTGCAGGAGGAACAGGGGCTTACTCTCTTGGAGTCGGCAAGCTTAACTCAGACAACTTTCCTGACTTAGTTGTTGGAAATATTGGCAGTACCCAAAACGTGACGGCCTTGTTGGGAACGGGTACGGGCAGCTTCGGTATTGCTACTCCCCTACCTAACTCCAGCAGCGAATTTCCCGTATCTGTTGCTATCAATGACTTGTTCAACCCAGACGGTTTCTCCGATATAGCAGTAGCCAGTCCTGGTGGGTATGGGCCACCAGGTTCTAGCACTATTGCCATTTGGCCGGGGACAAGTACAGGCAGCTTCGGTACTCCTACCAACATTAGCGGAGTCAATCCAGCTTTTGTCGCTGCGGGAGACTTCAACAAAGATGGACGGATTGACCTCGCGACAGGAAATAATCAAATTTCCATTCTGCTGGCGACACCGACAGGTAGTTTTGGTACTCCCAGCAACATTAGCTTCGGAGCGGCAGGAAGTGACACTTTTATTGAGGTAGCAGACTTTGATGGTGACGGTAATCTTGACTTAGTTGCGACTAAAAGATTGTCAAATAGCGTGTACTTTTTAAAAGGGGATGGTGCAGGCAATTTTGGCCCTACGACTAACTTTACTGGTGTAGGAGGCGATCCGCGTTCTCTGGCAGTAGGGGATTTTAATAAAGATGGCAAACCCGATTTAGTTACAGCTAACTATAGCTCTAACAATGTCTCTGTTTTGTTGTGGAATTCAACCACAAATAGCTTTAACCCTGCTGTTGCTTTTGGTGTGGGAACTAATCCTGAATCTGTAGCAGTCGGCGACTTTAATGCCGACGGAAATTTGGATATTGTTACGGCAAATAATGGTTCTAACAATGTCTCAATTCTGTCGGGAGATGGTGGAGGAAATTTTGGGAGTGCTACCAACTTTAATGTCGGAACGCTACCTCGTGCCGTAGCAGTAGCAGATTTTAATGCTGATGGATTTTCCGATTTAGCTACAGCAAACAGCGGTTCTAACGATGTCTCGATTTTGCTGAATGTTGTCGCAAATTTTGGGGCCGCTACTTACAGCGGGACGGAAGGAACGGCGGATACAACAGTCAATATTCCCGTTACTATCAGCGGCACACCCTTCACCGATGTAACAGTACCAATTGTCATCGACCCCAGCAGCACAGCTACCCAAAATTCAGACTACACCATTTCCCCTCCCTCGATTACTTTCCCCGCCGGCACTACTACTCTCACTCAGAATGTTGCAGTTACTATCAAACCCGACAATCTCCCTGAAAACGCCGAAACCGCAATTCTCAACTTTGGCACAATTACCGGAGGCGTTGCAGGTACAACAAAACAAACAACATTAACTATTGCAGCCAACGGTACTGTTTCCTATGCCATTGCCGCCGGTATTGCCAGCACTCCCGAAGGCAATAGCGGCACAACTCCTCTGACTTTCACCGCGACTCGCAGCGGCAACACCGGCGGGGCAAGTAGCGTTAATTACGCAATAGGAGGAACTGCTACAAACGTCAGCGATTATAACAACATCGGCGGCACTTCAGGGGCAACTACTGCTACTGGCAC
>NZ_JBARVX010000418.1:0-19679 GCF_049646505.1 Microcoleus sp. | reverse complement strand
GGCGCGATCGAGCTTGCGAAGCCTGGCCTAAAACCCTAAAATACCCTGAATCCGGGCTGTTTCCGCTGTCTCTGGCAGCAAATCCCGAACTTGTGAGCAGCTACTTGCAAGCGGAAGCAACGGCCGCTAACTACGGTTTTATCAACCGCTTGCTGCTAGCAGAACTTCTGCGACTGCGTTTGCGGCAAGTTTTCGGGGATATCGAAGCTCCTTTAGTTTACGATTTGCCTCACAATATTACCTCTTCTGAAGGTGCCGGTTGGGTGACTCGCAAAGGCGCTTGTCCCGCACCTGATGGCCAGCCTGTAATTGTACCTGGTTCGATGGGTGCGCCCTCTTATTTGCTAATTGGTTTGGGAAACGATCGATTTTTGCGATCGGCTTCTCACGGTGCGGGCAGGGCGCGATCGCGCTTCGATATGAGTCGCAAAGGTGTTGACAAAACAGACGCCGCTTTGGGATTAACTGGGGTAGATTGCATTACCTTGCGCGAACAACGCAGAATCGAAGAAGCACCGGCAGCTTACAAACCAATTCAACCAGTAATTAACGTTCAGGTGGAGGCACAAATGGTGGGGATAGTCGCTAAAATGAAGCCAGTGTTAACATTTAAAGCGTAGCCAGGGGCTATTTCTCCATTCTCAATAACTGTGTCTAAAGCAGCCTAAAAGCCCGTTCTCAAAGACAATTTCTTAGTTGTGGAACGGGCATCTTGCCCGGTCTGAACAGGCTAAAAGCCCGTTCTCAAAGACAGTTTCTGGCGTTGTGGAACGGGCATCTTGCCCGTTTCTAAAGCTGTGAGAATAAGTGAAAATCTAAAAATTGCCCAATTACCCCCAATCCTCAATTGTCACCAGATCAATCAAAACCAGTGCATCCCCTAAAGCGGCTGCTGAAGTACGGCCGCCGCTACCGCATCAAAATTTGGCTGGCAAGTATTTGCTCGCTGCTGAATAAATTCTTTGATTTGGCGCCGCCAGCATTAATCGGTGTTGCTGTTGATGTGGTGGTGAAACAACAAGATTCTATCCTGGCTCAGTGGGGCATCAAAGATGTTTTTTGGCAACTGGCTATTATAACTCTTTTGAGTTTAATTGTTTGGACGCTGGAATCTATTTTTGAATATGCTTACGATTATTTGTGGCGCAATTTGGCTCAGGATATCGAACACGATTTGCGTCTGGAAGCTTACAGCCATTTGCAAGAATTAGAATTAGCTTATTTTGAAGAACGCAGTACGGGCGGTTTGATTTCTATTCTCAACGATGATATCAATCAACTCGAACGTTTTTTGGACGACGGCGCTAATGAGGTGATTCAGGTAATTACAACCGTTGTCGTAATCGGCGCGGCTTTTTTTGCTGCGTCTCCTGGTGTTGCTGGGCTGTCAATGCTGCCGATACCTTTTATTATTTGGGGCTCGATCGCCTTTCAAAATCGCCTCGCTCCTCTCTATGCTGATGTGCGGGAAAAGGTGAGTTTTCTCAACGGGCAACTGTCGAATAATTTGATGGGAATTACTACTATTAAAAGTTTTACTTCCGAAGATTACGAAACTCAGCGCATCGACACACAAAGCCAAGCTTACCGCCAAAGCAATCAGCGGGCGATCGCACTTTCGGCTGCTTTTATTCCGCTGATTCGGGTGGTGATTTTCTTGGGGTTTATTGCAACGCTGTTTCTGGGCGGTTTGCAGGTTGTGGCGGGCCAGTTGTCTGTGGGAACTTACAGCGTTTTGGTGTTTTTAACTCAGCGGTTGCTGTGGCCGCTGACTCGCCTGGGAGATACTCTGGATCAATACCAGCGCGCAATGGCTTCTACTAATCGGGTGATGAATTTGTTGGATACGCCGATCGCCATTCGCACGGGCGATATTCGGTTGCCGATTAGCTCGATTAAGGGCGAGATAGAATTTAAAAATGTCACTTTTTCTTACAATCAAAGAAAGCCGATTTTGCAGTATTTTTCCCTGACTCTGCCGGCGGGTAAAACTACTGCGATTGTGGGCGCAACTGGTTCGGGAAAGAGTACGCTGGTGAAATTGATTTTGAGGCTTTACGAGGTACAGTACGGTCAGATTTATCTCGACGGTATAGAATTAAATAACCTGAATTTGAAAGATTTGCGGAGAGCGATCGGATTGGTGAGTCAAGATGTGTTTTTGTTTCACGGTACGGTGACAGAAAATATTGCTTACGGCAGTTTTGAGGCAACAGATCGAGAGATAGTAAATGCTGCTAAAATTGCGGAAGCTGACGAGTTTATCGCGCAATTGCCGGACGGTTACAAAACTATTTTAGGGGAACGCGGTCAAAAATTGTCGGGGGGACAGCGGCAGCGAATTGCTATTGCGAGGGCTGTTTTGAAGAATCCGCCGATTTTGATTCTTGACGAAGCTACTTCAGCGGTGGATAACGAGACGGAGGCGGCAATTCAGCGATCGCTCGAACGAATTACCAAAAATCGCACTACAATTGCGATCGCCCACCGTCTTTCTACAGTCCGCAATGCCGACTGCATTTGTGTCATGGAAGAGGGGCTAGTGGTAGAATCGGGGCAGCACGAACAACTTATCGAACACGATGGAATTTATGCGTCGCTCTGGCGCGTGCAATCTGGTATAAAATAAAAACGCAGCGGTTTTGGGCATTGGCCAAACAGGTCATTGGGCATTGGTCATTGGTAATTAGTTATTCACACTCTTCTAATAACAAATAACCAATAACAAATAACCAATAACAAATAACCAATAACAAATAACCGTAAGATATTAGTTTCTACAAGCAAAGAGAGAAAATGTTTCTATTTGATAGCCCTGAGTCCAAACCCAATCCCAATAGCTGGCGCAGCAAGTTGGATACATTTGTCAAAGATAACAAACAAGAATTGGCTGCTTTGGCTTGGGGGCTATTTTTGGAGAGAGGCGAGGAAAGTGAAGATGTTTTAGGAATTGATGTTGTAGAAAAGCCGCGTTTCGTATATTTTAAAAAAGATGCGATCGAGGAATTGAACCGCCAAGTCAAAAATCACATTCAGGAAATTTTAGGAATTTTAAAAGCTCACAAACCTGAAAAAGAAGTGACAATTGTGGCGATCGGCGAAGGTGAAATCAAGCTAATTTTATTTGAACCTAAGCCCGAACCTCCTGTTTGTTTTGAGGAAGCTGCGACGGATGTCGATACATTGTTGGCTAAGCTGGAACAGCAGATGCTTGAATATATGAAAGGGTAAGTTATTTCCTTGATTGGTTTTTTACCGAATCTCTGGATAACAACGAAGAATCTTCGCAAAAACCCGGTTCTACTCGTTACCAGGCAGAGCCTGGTAACGCTTCTGGGGCGAGGAAGAGCCTCCATTGTCGCAGAAGGCTCTTCAAAAGTGACATCAATTCCTAGGCTCTTAGCCTCTTAACCAGTTATTGAAAATGATGCGAGGATTGCTATATCAAATCCAGTTTTTATACCCCCTTTTCTCTTAGTCTCGCGTGAAAGCCGCATCAGGAACAGGCCGGAGAGCCTGTTCCACAAAAAGTAAACCCGGACTTATTATCAAGAATCAAAATAACCAAGAATCAAAATAACCAACAGGCGGCGAATCGTCATGCAAAATTTGAGCTTTATCTAAATTAGCTACAGATTCCGCCAATTCTCTACCTACTTTAATATCAAACGCCCTATCGATTAACGAAAATGAAAAATCATGCCCGTCTTGCAAATATTTTGCTCTAGCAACAATCTCGCTTTTCTCTAAACTAGGGCTGTTGCTACCAATTAAAACACTGTTAATGTCCTTCCAAGGGCAGACGCACACCTGAGAAAACACGCTTTGAAAAGTCTTCAGTTTTTCCGCAAAAAACTCGTCTCTTTGCAGCAGGTTTACCAGCACAACTCCCTCCCCAGACAAGCGTTTTTCGCAGAGTTGATAAAATTCTTTGGTAGCCAGCCGGTGCGGAGAGTAGCCGTTGCCAAAAAATACGTCTGTCATGATGATATCGTACTGAATATCTGAACTTTGTTGCTCTAGATACTCTCTCCCGTCTTGAATTGCGACTGTCAGCCGATCGCCCAATTGTACCCCAAAGCACTCGGTAGCGGCTTCGATCGCGATCGGATCGACATCCGCACATTCTATAACAGTTTTCGGCAAATAGTGGTGCAAAACCAAGGGAATTCTGCCGCCGCCAAATCCAGCGATGTAGATTCTTTGAGGTTGGTTTTGCCAGACTAAACCTAACATCATCGCCTGAGTATATTCAGAAACTAAATGCAGGGGATTGTTGAGATCGAGAACGGATTGTAACAAGTCTGTATGCAGATTAACCTTTTCTACTAAAGATAACTTAATTTGACCTTTGTCTTTTCTAACTGCAACATAGTGAACACCAGAATCTTTGCAAAAAACAACTCCGTCGGGCTGTTTTTGCAGCCCCGCCAGCCGCTTATGAATTGCAGCTAAATTCATAGCTTGCCAATTTTTTTCGTGCTCGATCATCGAATTTTACGTTTTATTAAGAGTTACGCAAGTGTCACAATTAGTAAGGTGCGTCAGTCCATAACTCTCAACAATCACTTGATAACGCAAGCCTGACGCACCCTACAAGTCTTATTTCTTCAGTCCCCTTGGAGTGGACGAAAGTTTGACTCTATGCAGCGATTTTAATCGCCGAGTATCTAAAGAAATTAAGCCGATCGCTGATATGCCACCAACTCTAAACCCGAAATCGAAAAATCCACTCTTTCCCAATTTTGTTTGTCACCTTCCAACTTTTCAAAGGCAGAATCAGTCAGCAAAATCTCTCCCCGTTCCGCCAAATCCTCTCCCAGCTTGGATGCTAGGTTAAATTCCGATCCGTACATATCCTCTCCTTCCAGCATCAAAACTTCTCCGCAACCTATGCCAATGCAAAGGTAAATATCCATTTCCGGCGGCAGGGTAGTGTTGACAGCCGCCGTTTGCTTGAGAGAGTCGATCGCAGATTTCACGGCAGATTTTACATCAGGAAACACTGCAAAAATATTATCTGCTTCCTCCTTAACGACAGTGCCGCCGCATTCGGCAA
Organism: Microcoleus sp.; assembly: GCF_049646505.1. Taxonomy (GTDB): domain Bacteria; phylum Cyanobacteriota; class Cyanobacteriia; order Cyanobacteriales; family Microcoleaceae; genus Microcoleus. Next base: position 14,620 of record NZ_JBARVX010000418.1, on the reverse strand, counting down.
TTATCGGTTTTACAATTGCCTGCATCCGGTGAATCATCGCCAGAAAATGAATGATTCCGTAGCGGACAGTCGTTCGCGAAAATCCCGACATATCCATTACCAAAATTGCGTGATTTTGGCGGAAAGTCGCATTAATTTCCGCATCAATTTCTGCGGCTTTTTCTGGACGTTCGTTTCTTTGTTGCAGCAATTCTCGCAGGTAAGCGCGGTTATTTGTTTTCATTTTAGTTTGTTAATTAGTTTCCCAATGCCAAGGTTTGCTAACACAAGCATCGGCGCGATCGATCGCCCTGGAAAATAAAGCTAACTGCTGTCCCTTCCCCGTTAAAAATATTACTGGTATATTCCGAGTTTCGGGGTTGGCTTTAATTAAACGGCAAACGCCGCAGCCCTCCGTGCGAGGCATCACGATATCTAATAATACTAAATCCGGGTAACTTTTCTCAACTTTATCCAGCGCTTCCACACCGTCAGATGCTTGAATTACATTCAATCCGCTGCATCTCAACTGATGCGAAATGCACTCCCGCTGGCTCCGGGAATCTTCCACAACTAAAACTGCGATCGTTTCTCCCCACCTGGTTTTGAGGTAAACTTGTCTGCTGCGACTTGTCATGGCTGAAATTAGTTTACCCCCCTTGGATAATTTTTTATCGCTGGCGATCGGGATTTCCTCAAATTGCAACAAATCTTAAAATTAAGTAATTGCGATCGACCTGCAAACTACATTTTTATTAAAATCAAATATTTTCCGCAAACAAAATCAGAATAACAGCTATAATTGCAACTTTTGTAGAATATTAGGGCGGGACATATTCGGTTTTTAAGTATTAATAACGGTAAAACGTACTGATGACAGATGAAAACTTTGTTGAATAATAATGAGTAATCAGCTACTGTATTACTTGAAAGTTCTTAAGGACGATAAATGAATAAATTGCTCCTCACTTTATTGGTAAGTCCGACGCTGCTTGGGTCTGTGATGTCTGTGAGTGCGATCGCCAATCCCGTTCAAGCTAGCGAAATACCAGGCCAACCGACTAATACCCCCAACTGTGTCAAATCGCCCCACACTCAGCGTCTGACTTGCGTGCGCCTTCCACGCAAAGCTGCTGCTGCTAATTCTAAACCGAGAATCAGTTGGCAGCGCCCGAATCAAGAACCCGTGGCGATGCTGGATTTTACGGAAGAAGAAAGCGATGCAGCGGTGGCGTTGTTTGGCTGCGACTGTCAGTTGTGCATCAACTCGCTGCGACAGTTGCGGGGTTTGCCGCCTCTGGATCTAACTTGAGGGCGGTCTGATAGCATTGGGAGTCAGGCTCAAAAACCCGGTTTCCGCTGCGCGATTTTGAGTACCTTTAGCTTTCTCACTTTTATAAACAGTCCTGGACGCACTAGACAAAAAAAACCCGGTTTCTCATTGTCGCGAGCGTATATGACCAAATTACGTGAAAAAATCGGGTTTTTGCATCCCGGACTGATATAAATTGCCGTCAATTTGTTCCATAATTCATATAAATTTTGTATTTCTAAAAATCGGGTCTGCTTTTGTGGCTTCTACGGCTCTTACCCGCAGTGTAATTACCAATGTTTCTTGAACAGTTTCTGGTTAAACTTGGATTTTGGCAATGAGTTACTCCAGGAAGTTTCCGTAACATACTCTACTTTTTAGCGAGAACTTGTTTAAGTTGAGCAGTTGCTCGCTTAATTTTTTCTAAAACCATCGCCTCCACACCAACAATCCGAGGTAAATTATCAGTATTTAAAACTTGTTCGGCAGTTCCCATACCAAAAAATTCACCTTTATTTAAGATAGCAATTCTCAAGCTGATTGACAGTATCGCTTCGGTGCAGAAATGCTTGCCACAATTGACTTAGACTCATTAGCACCGCTCCAAAAGAAAGCGAAAGACCAACTGTTAATAGGAGGTATAAGCCTAGGAGCAAAGCTGCCTGAAAAACTCGATATTTGAACTCAATTTTTGGCAAATTCACTTTTTCGAGCAGAATTAGGTAAGAATTTATGGTACAATCCTATAGCAGATAATTTTTATCCCTAAAACCGAATTTCTCAAGCAACCAGGTAAAAACCATGAAAGCTCAAGTTGTTTCTTTGTTAGTTACCCTACTTTTAGCATCTGGCTGTGCCGAGCAGCCTAACACGGCTGCCACTTCACCGCAACCAGAAGCCAACAATTCACAACAAGTTGCTGCTGGCAATACCCAAGTAGCCACAGCCAACCCTGAAGACAGTCAAAAAGAAGTTGCCGCAGCTACACAAAAATGGATAGATACGGTGACATCGGGGAAACCGAATGTTGTTGATGAAGTTGTGAAATTATACAGTCCCAATGCTCTGCTTTGGGCGACAGTCTCTAAACAAAAGCGAGATAGTTCGCAGGAAATTCGGGATTATTTTGAAGTGTTTGCCAAACTGCCTCAGTTGAAAGCCCAAGATTATAAACCAGTAATTCGAGTTTACGATAATGTGGCAATTAATAGCGGTTACTACACTTTCACTTATCTCGGTCAAGGAAAAAAGAAAACAGTCGTTCCCGCCCGATATACCTTTGTTTACGTCAAGGGTGATGACGGTAAATGGATGATTGTTGAACATCATTCTTCTGCGATTCCTAAACCTCCGAAAAATCTGAAGTCTGCCGTTGATTAGTTGGCCTTTTTTGTGAGTTCTTTAATTCAGATTAGATAGTTATTAATTAAAGGACACACTACAGTATTCCGGACAGTTTTCGACCGCCGCCAACAGTACAGTGCGGGTTTTAGCTTGCCCAGCAGCTAAAATCTTAACGGTATAGTGAGGGTTTCAGCGGCTGCAGAAAAAACTGTCCGGAGTATTGCAGTAGAGGCGCGATCGCAATTTACCAAAAATCCAGGCTAATGATTTGGATGATATTCGATCGCCATAATTGACTTTAGGGGTTGCATATCTGGGAAAATGTGCTATGGTATGACCTAATCGGTTCTGGTGGAGATCACCCACTAGAGGAAACGGGGAAAGTTCGGTGCAAACCCGGCGCTGTCCCGCAACTGTGATGAAGCCTACATTAGCTTCTTAGTCAGGATGCCCGCCGATTGTATCGTTCTATTAACCCATCTGCGAGGTACGGATGTCTTCAGTATTTTGTTTTCGATTCGATTGTTTTCACCAGACGCTGCGCGATCGGCTATTATGCTCCTTAACCCGTGAGAAACCTGTGGTGAAATTGGTTTCTAGAGCAACATAACGAGTAAAAAAAGTTAGCCTCAACAGCATTATCTAGTTTTAGACGCAAGAAATATTGCGCGGGGTTTTGCCTGCTGTAATTTCTAACAGCTTTGTTGTTACTGTGTTAGAAATTCAGATGGTTTTGTCTTTGATGCGTCACATTGCAATCTGATGACATTGCTGTAGAAAATTCAGTATCGGATACTCATTAGTTTCCGATAGAGTTTATATGAAATGTCAAAAACTCGATACGATAATTCAGAAATTATCAATAGTAAAGATTCAGTAAATTGCGCTCTGCACTGATAATTCTATCGATCGACTCATACTTAGGAAAAATTATGTCAATTTCAACTGCAACAATTGGATATCCTCGCATTGGTAAAAATCGCGAAGTTAAAATCGCACTAGAAGCATTTTGGAGTGGCAAATTAGATGCCAATAATTTACTGCAAACAGTCAGAAAAGTAGAAATAGAAAACTGGCAAACACAGCTAAAAACAGGTATAGATCGCATCGGTGTTGGCGATACTACCCTTTACGATAGTGTTCTGGATTGGACAGTTCGCCTAGGGTTAATCCCCGATCGCTTTCGGGATTTATCAGGTTTAGATCGCTACTTTGCAATGGCGCGGGGCAAAGAAGGGATACCTGCACTAGAAATGACTAAATGGTTCGACACCAACTATCACTACCTGGTGCCAGAAATTACCTCAGAATGGCAGCCTGCTGATTTTAGCGACTTTCTCGAAACAGTTAATCGCGCTCAAACTTTATTAGGCGAAAAAGTAATTCCTATTGTTTTAGGCCCCATTACTTTACTGCGATTGAGTCGGTTTGACATACCCTTGAATGAAGCAATTTCAAGATTGCGAGAGCGTTATCTGGCGTTGCTGCAAGCCTTAAAAAACTTGGGTGTTTCTGAAGTGCAAATTCACGAACCTGCCTTGGTTCTGGGTGATGCTGGCCAATTCAAAGAAGCCTTTGACTCAACCTATAGTTCCTTAGCTGAAATTAAACTTCCCATCGATTTAGTTACTTACTTTGATGATTTGGGAGATACCTATCCTTGGGTGATGCAGTTACCAGTTGCTCAAATCAGCTTAGATTTCACTCGCGGACGCAATTTGGAATTGCTTAAACAACAGGGATTTCCTGCTGATAAACGATTGGGTGTGGGAATTGTAGATGCTCGCAATATTTGGCAAATTCGTCCAGAACAAGTGCTGCCAGTGCTGCAACAGATTCACCGAATTACGCCCGATATTGTAATTCAGCCGTCGGCATCATTGCAGTTTGTTCCCTACGATGCCGCACGGGAAACAAAGTTGCCAGAACCTCTCCGCAACGTGTTGAGTTTTGCCGAACAAAAGCTGCAAGCTGTGAAGTTTTTGGCACGCAGTTTAGCCGGAGAAGAGACTGGAAGCGATCGCACTAAAATTAGCAATGCCTGGACAACCTTCGAGGAGTTTAGCCCTACCAATATTGCCGTGCAGGAACGTCTGAACAGCCTGACAACCAATGACTTTCAACGCAAATTATCCTACGGCTTGCGGTTGTCGAAACAGATTTCTCTGCCCATTTTTCCCACCACAACGATCGGCTCGTTTCCTCAAACCCCGGAAGTGCGAAAACTGCGGCTGCGCTACAAAAAGGGTGAATTGAGTCAAGAAAACTATCAAGCTGCGATCGACGTTCAAATTGCCGATAGCATTAAAATCCAAGAAGAAATTGGGCTAGATGTGTTGGTTCATGGCGAATTTGAACGCACCGATATGGTGGAATATTTCGGACAACAGTTGGATGGATTCGCCTTCACGGCAAATGGCTGGGTACAAAGCTACGGCAGCCGGTACGTGCGTCCGCCGATTATTTGCGGTGATGTTGTTCGCACTAATCCAATGACTGTACGCGAGTTCAAAGTAGCGCAATCATTGACGCAAAAACCCGTTAAGGGAATGCTAACAGCCCCCGTAACAATTTTAAATTGGTCATATCCGCGCACCGATATTTCTAGACAAGTACAAGCATTTCAAATAGCTTTGGCCTTGCGCGATGAAATAGCAGATTTAGAAGCAGCAGGAGCGCAAGTAATTCAAGTAGATGAACCAGCATTGCGCGAAGGCTTACCTCTGAAAGTAGAAAAGTGGAATCAATACCTGTCTTGGGCTGTAGATGCGTTTCTTCTGGCTACTGCAAGCGCTCATCCTCAAACTCAAATTCACACGCATATGTGCTACTGCGAATTTGGCGATATCATCAAAGATATTGAACGGTTAGATGCCGATGTAATTTCGATTGAAAATAGCCGCAGCAATAACCAAACGCTGCATGAAATAACCGCCGCAGGTTACACCTATCAAGTGGGTAATGGCGTGTATGACATCCACAGTCCAGTGGTGCCAACGACGGAACAGATTTTGCAACAACTGCGAACTGGCATTGCTAATCTACCAACTCAACAAATTTGGGTAAATCCCGATTGTGGCTTAAAAACACGACGTTGGGAAGAAGTAATTCCGGCGCTAAAAAATATGGTGGAAGCTGCTAAAATCCTGCGGGAGGAAGTAAATGCGACCGGAAAATAGCGTTTGGCAAGGAAATTTTGGCTATTGGCAACAGGGATTTATTCACACCAATTTGCTGGTTATTGGTTATACAGGATGGAAGGGATTTGAGTCTTTCGGGCGGGGTGTTGTGGTCTGTGATGTAGATACTCAAGTTCTTGGTTCTACAATGACCAACCTCGAATCAATTCCTTTTCACATTCAGTTTGTTCCTGTGAATTTGATGGAATTTTATCTGGGATCGCTATCCGTTGACTCATCGAATATTCCATCTGTGATAGCAGCAACTGTTAAGTACAATCCCGAACAAGATATTCTGCTATTGCTGAAATTTGGTCGTCAAACAGAGGTAAATCTATTAAGCAAACTAGCCATTCCTCCTGCCGATTGCTACGAACAAGTCTGTAGGCGATGGGAGGAATTTTAACCAAGTTTGACACCCTAAAACTTTCGCTCTTAATGCCTAAATTCAACTCAATTCATATTTCGCATAGGTTGATAACTTGATACTGGATATTTAATAGATGATGACATCTGAAACAAATAGCGAAGATTGGCAGCAATCCTTTATTGCAACTAATCTGCTGGTGTTAGGCTATAACGCTTGGGTTGGCTATCTGAATGGTGAACGAGGCGCAGTAATTTGTAGTCTTAATAACCCATTGATGGGAGTTACTGGTGAAACATTCCAATCGCATTTTGTTCCCCGCAGTCGTTTGGCTCCCTTTCTCAATGCTTGGTTATTGGCTCCCGACACCGCCATCCTGCAAAATCACCACATGAACGGTCATATTTTGCAAGCTGCAGATACCTATAACCCTAGTAAAGACATCATTCTGCTGCTGGAATCCGGTCGGGAAGTCACGTTCTTTTATCTGCGAAATCTACCGATTTCGCCCTCGCAATGTTACGAGCAAATCTGCAAAGGATGGGAAGAATTCCAACCTCAGTTCACCCGTTTGAACGAAGAAAATCTACGATGCAATTGATTGAGTACAAAGTTGCGATCGAACCAGTCCCAAAACGGAAGCTAGAGGGTTTTTTAGTGTTGGGGTTTCGGTTTGCGATCGGTTTGGCTAGCGGTGCATTGTTTGTTACAATAGCAATAGTGCGATCGCAAATAGCAAAGCTGCATCTTCCCAAACAGGATTCTCAATCTAAACGATCTGACTAATTCAGGACTGACGCATCAAGACCAAAAAAACCGGGTTTTTTAGCTAATCTGTAGGCTACAACGAATAATTTTTCTCTGAAAAACCCGGTTTCTGACTCAATTTTGGTGGGGATGCGTAAATTATCGCAGAAACCCGGTTTCTTGGATGTGCGCGGGGTGTCAGAAACCAGATTTATGGCCACCCGCGCGTCCATGACTATATCGATCGCCCTACTGGTACAATAGAATGTACAAGATCAGCAAATTCAACCGCTACTCGAAATCATGTCCGCAAATACCGCGCTACCCGCAGCCCTAGCTAAAATCGTCCAGCGCTTCCAGCGACACTCCGATCCGAAACAGCGCTACGAACAACTGCTGTGGTATGCCAAGCGACTCCCAGCATTTACCGAAAGCGATAAACTCCCAGAAAACAAAGTTTCTGGCTGCGTATCGCAAGTTTATATTACCGCAAATTTGACCGACGGAAAAGTTTTGTATCAAGGCGATTCTGACGCTCAGTTAGTCAAAGGATTAGTTGGCTTGCTTGTGGAAGGTTTGAGCGGATTAACGCCTGCTGAAATAGTTAGCATTACCCCAGATTTTATTCAAGATACGGGATTGAATGTGAGCCTGACACCTTCCCGCGCCAACGGATTTTATAACATCTTTCAAATGATGAAAAATAAAGCAGTGGCTTGCGAATTGAGCGCGCAAGCAGAAGCAAACTAACCGGAAAAACAGCCATGATTCAGACTGCAGATTTAGCCAAATCTAATTCTAGTAACTATCCCGCGCCGTCATTCCTGAGTTTGATGTACCAGCGGTTAAGTCTTTTATTTAAGCTGGCCTCTATATGGGCGGGCTAGAAGCCCACCCCACAAGAAAATTCCATTTTTGTGGAACAGGCATCTTGCCTGTTATATTTTTGTGGAACAGGCATCTTGCCTGTTATGTTTTTGTGGAACAGGCATCTTGCCTGTTATATTTTTGTAGAACAGGCATCTTGCCTGTTCTTGAAATGCTATTGGGTTAGATAGATAGATATAAACTAATGAATTTATTCCGATTTGTCACCTTAAAATTATTAGTAATAACAGCGGCGTTTTCGATAAGTTGGTTGTCCTTTTCTGGGTCGATATATGCTGTCGGACAGTCGCAGCCGATGGACTCACAAAAAAGTATCATTGAAGGTGCGATCGACTTTCACATCCATTCGTCTCCTGATGTAATTCCCCGCAGGTTGGATGATTTTGAGGTAGCTAAATTTGCCGCCAGCGCGCACATGAAAGCAGTTGTCTTAAAAAATCACTATGGCAGCACCGCAGCACGGGCAGTTCTAGTCCATAAAATTGTACCGCAAATCGAAGTTTTCGGGGGAATTGTGCTCAATCATTCCGCAGGCGGGATTAATCCCCAAGCTGTAGAAGCAATGCACCGCATCGGCGGCAAATACGGTAAAGTAGTGTGGCTGCCAACCGTTGATTCCGAGCATCATTTAAAAGTTTTTCACAAGTCTGGAATCGGGATTAAAGTAGCAGAAAACGGCAAACTTTTACCAGAAACAGCAGCGGTACTCAAGATAGTAGCTAGAGATAATTTAGTATTGGAAACCGGACACATTTCCTCAGCAGAAGTTATGGCAGTTATCCGGCAAGCCAGACTTCTCAACATTAAAAACATCCTGATTACCCACGCAATGGCAGATGTACCCGGTTTGTCCCTAGAAAATATGCAAACAGCAGCCCAGATGGGAGCGTTTCTAGAATTAGCATTTGTCAACGATTTGATGGGAGAAAATGCCGCAGATGACGGACATAAAAACTGGCATCACGTTTCAATTAATCAGATGGTAGCAGCCATTAAACTCATCGGAGCCGAGCATTTTGTTCTGAGCACCGATTTGGGAAGGAAACCCGATCCTTTACCTGCGGAAGGTTACAAATTATTTGTAGAAAAGTTGATGGATGAAGGCATTTCTCAACCTGAAATTGATTTAATGATGAAGCAAAATCCCGCTCGCTTGTTAGGAATTTAGCATTGTTAGCTGTTAGCTGTTAGCTGTTAGATGTTAGCTGTTAGCTGTTGACTGTTAACTGTTAGCTATTAGCTGTTGACTGTTAAGAGGGCGGGCACGGGGGCACCGCCCCTACTAACTGTTGACTAATGACTAATGACTACTGACTAATGACTACTGACTAATGACTAATGACTAATGACTGATGACTTCTTCTATTCTTGATTGTTTTTACCGCGCACGTATCCGTTATCTGCAATCCGCCAAGCACCGCCAGCATTACCCGTTAAATCGCAATCATCCACTGTAGCAATGCCATCTCTGTAAACTACGATCGCCTCACCTTCATTACCATTAATCCGACAGCGACGCGCGATCAATTTTCCTCCCAATCCGACACCGATTCCCAAACTGCCGTTATCATAAATATTGCAATCTTCCACCGTTGCTCTCGCATTATCCGAGATGAAAATCCCGTTCCATATTCCATCGTGAATTTGACAGCGCCGGATTACCGAATTAGCATCTGGCCCGCAAATTACTACCACAGAATAGTTGGCAGAAGTGATATCGCTGTCTTCTACAATTAATTCGCCTTTACGAATATCTACAGCATAATATTTCCCTGTTGCGATCAGCGTCAAGCCTCGGACTAAAGCGCTGTCTGTTTGCATTTGAATGCAGTTTGAATCGGTGCTTTCGACAGTGACGCTACCCGCTTCTGTGCTGCCGATAATTTCCACAGATTTGTCGATAATTAAACTTTCTCGATACAAACCTGGCTGTACGTAAATGCGCGTACCCGAAGCCGCATTTTTTACCGCTTCGCTAATAGTAGTATAATCGCCTTGACCTTCTGGGCAAACAACAAGTCCTTGATTTTTCTCTACTATTGGTTGTGAGGTGGATTCTTCAATTTGGTCTGCTAATTCAGCCTTGGGAAGTTCTCGATCGCCCTTTTCGACAATTGGCGATTGTAACTCCAAGCTTTCTTGATTGACTGTTTCTAACTGATGTTCTAACTCAGATACTTGACGTTGCAATTGAGCTTGATTCTGGTTGGCTGTCTCGATTTGACTTTGAAGTTCTGAAAGTTGAGCATCAAGTTGCGATCGTTCTCTGTTAGCAGTTTCTAACTGAGATTCCAATCCCGATCGAATTTGAGTCGCGCTTTCTAACTGAGTTTCTAACTTGGATATCTGAGATTGCTGGTGATTTTCATTTTGGTTAGCTTGCTCGACTTGAGCTTGGAATTCCGACTGTTGAGCCGCAAGCTGCGATTCTAATTCTGAGCGAATTTGAGTCGCGCTTTCTAACTGCGTTTCTAACTCGGATATCTGAGATTGCTGGTGATTTTGATTTTGGTTTGCTTGCGCGACTTGAGTTTGGAATTGTGAGAGTTGAGCCGCAAGCTGCGATTCTAATTCTGAGCGAATTTGAGTCGCGCTTTCTAACTGGGTTTCTAACTCGGATATTTGAGATTGCAGTTGATTTTGATTTTGGTTGGCTGTGTCAATTTCTGTTTGGAATTCCAAGAGTTGAGCCGCAAGCTGCGATCGCTCAGTGTTAGCAGTTTCTAATTGAGCTTGCAGTTCCGATAATTGAGATAGAAGTTGGGAGTTATCTCCCTCGCTGGGATTTACTTGAGCCTGAAATTGTAACAACTGAGAAAGCAGTTGTTCTCGCTCTCCAATAACTGTCTCTGATTGATTTTGCAGCTCAGACAATTGAGAGTTTAACTGCATTTTATCTCGATTTGCAGCTTCTAACTGTGTTGCCAAATCTAATAATTCAGATTGAGGTTGTTCTGCTTGTTGGCGGGCGGTTTCTAATTGAGAATTGAGTATTTCCTGTTGTTGCTGTACACTTTCCAATTGAGCTTGCAAACTCGACAGTTGAGAATGCAGTTGCTCCCGCTCTTGAATTGAGCGATCGAACTTAATTTGAATTTCCGACAACTGGTACTTTAGCTGCAATTTGCCTTGACTGGCTGTTTCCAACTGACTTTCCAGTTCAGACAGCCGATCGCGAAATAGAGCGCTCTCTGCATCCAGCGCCTCTCGCTCTGTTTGCATTTCCAGGATTTGAGCGTTAAGCTGCGATCGCTCCTGCTGTGCAACTTCTAATTGAGCTTGAAGTTCGCCCAGTTGCGGTAACTGCGACTGAGCTTGCCCTGCGCTTTCTAACTGAAACTGCAAATCAGCAATCAAAGCATCAACTTGCGATCGCTCTTCAGCAATTTGGGCCATAAACCCTTCCAACTCCGACACTTGATTGTTTAAAAATTCTTGCTCGCCCGTCACATTTTCCAAGCGCATTTGCAACTGGGACAATTCCGAATTTAGCTGATTTTCAGTCTCCGCCTTTTGCCGCAATTCCGAAGTTCTGGCATCCAACTGCGACGCCAACTTCGATATCGCCTCCTGCGAACCCTGCATCCTCACCAAATTTCGCGAATTTCGCTTCTTCAATATTAGCCAGCAGACTAATACCCCCCCTCCAAATCCTATTAATAAAAGTAATGCTTCCATTTGGTTTATCTAATCGATATAAATTGAGTTATCCTGATGCTTGCCACCAAAAATGGCATCCCGAAGTTGCTATCTTACTCAAGGCTATCACAACTTGCGAGCCTGTGTTTAGTTGTCTCAATAATTCATATATATTTACAAAAACTCAATGGGTAAGGCTCGCATTGCATTGGTGTCAACAACCGCCTAAAAACCTTTGTATCTATCATTTATATCCCTGTCTCGATCCCCTTCGCATACCCGCTGCTCCTCCTGGTTGAAGCCGAGTAGGGCTTGACTTAAATATCTTCCCCCGCAGCGATTCCGGCGCTGCGGGGGGATCGAATGCCTAACAGTCAAACAGTAGATTGCTAATAAATTTGACCAATAATTTCAAAGGTGGTATCCGCCACGCGATTTATCCGTGGAATCAATCGGGAGCATCTAAAATTTCCAATCAGAAGAGCCCGATCCTCGATCCGCGGGGTAAATCGGGAGCATCTGGAATCTAAAATCTCAAATCGAATGACAGCAACGGTGCGCCGCCCCGCACCTTAACAAATATTTTGTCAAAGTTTCATCGATCGAGCAAATCCACAATATGAGGAACAATCTCGATATGTTGAGTCAACAAATAATTCAACCTATCCGCCAGCAAACTAAAAATTAAATCGTTATAACTCATCCCGTATTCCGCCAAACCCAAAGCCACCAAACTCGTTACATTTTTGCCTGGATGTTTGAGATCCGGTTTCGGATTTGCTTCCAAAACATAAAGTTCTCCATCGCCATCGCTGCGGACATCAATTCGCACCAAACTGTTCAAACTAAACTCCCAATAGATTTTGCGAGCTAAATCAATTAACTGCTGTTTTAGTTCAGGTTCCTCCGCGCCCATCAATCGTCCGCGGTCGGCCGTAATCGCTTTTTTATCCATAGAAGTAAAGATGAGTTCCTCCGGCTCCAAAACTCGCTCTACCGTGGCAAAAGCAAAGGGTTTCGCATTTTTAGTAAAACAGCTTTTAGCATAAGTTACATAGCCGCAAACCGCTACACAAAATTCTCGTCCCGGCAAATATTTTTCAATTAAAGCAGTATTGTGAGTTGTTCGGTGGACTTCCGAAACAGCTTGAGACAAATCCTCAATCTTGTCTACAAAATGAACGTGCAGCGAAGCGCGACCGGATACTGGTTTAACTACAAACGGCCCTCGATAATCGCCGAAAGCAATGGAAAAACGCTCGTGCAAATTAGGCTGCAAAATTCCTTGAGAAGGATGCCAAGTCATAAACGGAGCGGTTTTTATTCCGACTGATTGCAGTTCCCGTTTGAAAGCGTGTTTGTTATCTAAAGTTGAACTGTTTAAAGGATTGTGACCGATATAAGGCATTCCCAACATTTCCAACAGGGCGGGAGTGTGACAAACAGGGTTGTAGCCCTGGACTCCGCCCGTATTTAGCCACACTAAATGAATTTTTTGTTGTTTGAGCTGTTCGGGAAGGTTCATGTCATCAGGGATGACAAACACGTATTGGAAGCCGATTTCTGTTAATGCTTTAGCAATCTCGCGGGCGACGATTTCGTAACTCTTCCAAGAGCGGGGATTGTGAGTTTTGTAAATCACGGAACCGGGCCGATCGCAGTCGCCGCCGAACACTACAGCAATCCGCAGTTTAGCAAACAGCACGTCTAAATATTGAGGCAGCAGACTAAAATCGTAATGCCAGCTATTCCTGATAGTTGATGTTGCAACCATTTAAGTTTTTTCCTTTTTGTGTGATTTGCGATCGGCAGAACTACTAGATTTTGCCAAATATATTCCAGCCAAAACTACAGAGAAAGCGAACCAATTAAACAAGCTCAAACTTTCGGAAAACAGCATCCCGGCAATAATCGCCGTAATTACGGGTTCTAGCAGCAGAAAAATGGCGACAAATCCCGATGACAAACTTCCGAGACTGTGGATGAGAAGTCCTTGGCCGAAAGCTTGGCAAATCACGGCTAAAGCAATTACTGCCAGCCATCCTTGCCAAGAATAAGGGAAAACTCGATCGCCCGCCAGCAAAACTAGCGGCAAAACCAAGATGCTGCCAATAAAACAGCGCCACATCAATATAATTGTCGCCGGGAACTTGGTTCGCAAATGTTCCGCAATCAGCAGATTTGCTGCGTAAAACATTGCTGATAACATAGCAGCAATGTCCCCGGCAAAGTTGTCTCCCGCTGTTTGCAAGTCGTCTATGCCGATCGCAATTCCACCAGACAAAGCCACCACCAGTCCCAGCAAAAACCTGCTGTCAAAACGCCGTCCCAACAGCAGCCATCCCCCCAAAGTAGTAAATAAAGGAGTTAAGTTGCGGAGTACAGTAGAATTAGCGACATTAGTTTGACTCAGCGACCAAGCCCAGAAACCCAGCGAAGCAGAAGAAACCACGCCGACGGCTGTTAGTAGCATCACATCGCGCAGAGTGTAGCCCGATCGCCCTTCATCAACCTCAGCCCCAGACATTCGGCGGCGCGCTTCTTTTGCACCGTTCCACAGTCCAAATACCGCAGTTGCTATCCACAAGCGGTTAAAAACCGTAGCATTCGGGCTGATTTCCCGTTCGCTCAACCTAATAAAAATGGCGGCCAGCGACACCGCCAGCAGCGCCGCCGACAGCGTTCCGATCGCCCAAATTTTACCTTGACTTTCAGCTAATTCACCGTTGTTTAAATTGTCCTGATTTCCCGAAACAATACTTTTTTCTTCAGTTGATAGCGCAGATATTAACTCATTATCCTCCAATACATTGGGCTGCTTATCAATATTTATATCGGGCGATTTCAGATTTTTTGACATTATTTCAAGTTCCCGCGAAGGCTGAAGATATAAATTAGAAGAATGCCAAAACCCTGTCAGAAATTACCCACTTCTGATTCGAGAAACCGGGTTTTCGGTCGGGAGCGAAGGCTGTCAGGAAGTTTGGTACAAAAAACCAGGTTTCTGGCGACCCGTGCAGGACTATAGCGGTTCTCAAGCTTGGTGAGGTATGCGGGCTCCTTCCACTCCTGCATAAGCCATAAGCCATAAGCCCACGAGAGTACCTCATGTTACGCTCGAAAGGCTATATACGTTTGATAATTGACAGCAGCTTAGGCTGAAGG
>NZ_JBARVX010000417.1:0-11377 GCF_049646505.1 Microcoleus sp. | reverse complement strand
CGCACCGAAAATACCGATCGACCTTCCGGGGGCGGGCCGCCCCTAAAAATGCGACCCGCAATCAGTCGCGGCTGGCGATCGGGAAGGCCGCACTTCAGAGCAAATCCGACTCTGGCGGCTCCGGAGTCGGCGGGGGCGATGCAGATTCTTGCCTTTGTCGCTTCAACTCCGCTACTTTTTCTTGAGCTGCATCCCTGACTTCTAGAGCTTTATCTTGGAGTTTTTCCGCCAGATTTTGAGCGCCCCGCCTCACCTCTGCCACATTTAGGAGAGTTTTGTCGTAATCTTCGTGTAAAAAGTCTGCTACGAGACCCACTTTTTTGTGCAGTCCCTCAGCGTACTGTACCGGCTCGGACACAGCAGCCTCTGAGACGATCGCCCGTTTCTTGCCGAGGGTAGAAATCGCCCCCACCGGCAACAAGTAAATCCCGTCTAAAGCGCCGCGCCAGCCGTTCGATTTAAACAGGTAATCGGTAACAGAACCAGTCGTGACATCAAATAGGTAGTCAACCACCGTACCTGCCTTATTTCCTGCGTCCGTGAGTACCTCAAGCCCGATCGGACAAACAGCTTGTTCCGGCTGGTGCAATTCGGGCAGTTCCGGGTTAATCGTCACAAAAACATTTTCGCCCACCGTATCAACTTGCGCCCAAGCGAACCAAGTTTTTTTGCTGCCCAAAAGTCCCGACTTGCAAGTAAAGCCGATCGCCCGCTGGGAGTGAGAATCGAGCCAAAGCTTGTCTACCCTGCCAACCTCTTCGGCAGTTCTGCGGTCGATCGTCCGGCGGTTGAGCAGTTCGCTGCGTTTAACAATCTGTTGAGATCTAGTCATAAATAAACTCCTGATATCAAATCCTCTCTTCATCGGAATAGTAAATTTTAGTTCACTGTTCACTGTTCGCTGTTCGCTGTTCGCTGTTGACTGTCAACATCACCTGACGGTGTTACCGCAAATGATCTGAGTGCCTACAACAGAAAAATGTCGGTCGAACCGTCGATTTTTGATTTTTGATTTTGACCCGCCAGACGAATCGGGGAACAATAACCGCCGTCTCAAATTTTGCGATCGACCCTCCGCAGTATCGGGGTTTGTACTGATTTTTCGGTGGAGTCAAAAAATGCCATTTCAATATTCTTCTTCCGAATATTTTGGAGTATTTTCTGCCTCCGTCAACTCCTCCTCTTCCCTGGAAGTGCCAACTTCTTTTTGGTCGGCAACAGGAAGCGTGCTCAGGGGCGTCCCCCGCGAAGAAGCGTGAATTGCCTTAACATCTCTTGGCTTGACGCTGGTTTGTCCTAAGTGGACTGAGGACTGATTTGGGCCGACATTGATTTGAATTTTCGGGCCCGATCGAGCCAAGTGAACGATCAGACCGTCCGCAATCGGAACCTTAGCGATCGGCTTACCATCGAGGTAAGTGCCGTTGGTACCTAAATTGATCAGTTCCCAAGTTATGCCGCTGCGCCGCAATTCGATGTGCCGACGAGAAACCACAGCGCTAAAAAGAACGACGTGGTTTTCGGTCGATCGTCCGATCCGGACGACCTGCTCGTCTTCAAAGATCCAACTGCGGACGGGTATAGACTGGAGTGGATGTAGCAAGGTCAGCTTAATCACATTGGCAGCATTGAGTTTTGGTAGAGCGCCTCAAGATGCGATTTTAGATTTTAGACTTTCGATCGCCCAATCCAAACTCGATCTAAGAGATTTGAAATAGAAACGTAACCAGATCTCCTTTCCCCAGAGAGATGCGGTCTCCCGGTCGCAACCGGTGTCGGTTTCCCTTTGGCAGAGGAGTATTGTTAACGTAAGTGCCGTTAGAACTGCCTACATCTTCTAGGTAGCAAGCATCTCCCTCCACCCGGAGATTTGCGTGTACCCGAGAAACTATCTCAGAATTAGCAAATCCGGAAACATCAATATCCGGCGGCACTAAATCATTTGGCTTGCCTATGTGAACCACAGACAAACTGTGAGGCAATTCCATCGGCGTATTTGTCTGAACGTGTATCAGACGCGCCGACTGCTGTTGCAGTTGAGTTTTAGCTACACCCGCCGGCGGCTCGGTGGCAACCGGACCAGAAATATTTGCTGCTGTTGCCACCGATTCAGTTGTAACAGGAACCGAGAGCGGAGATGGGGGATCTGGAATTGCAGGAATGCTGGGAGGAGTTTTTTCCAAGTTCGGCCCCAGATTTGGGGTGACAAAAGGTTCCGCTGCCGTCAGGGGTTCGGTGTCGGGCTCCTTATTTGCCGTAACTAAAGGTTCTCTTGCCATCAGGGGTGCGGTGGGCGCTAAATCCGGTACCGGTGGCGATACCACTGTAGGCTCCACCGTCGAGGCGGACGGTACTGTCACCTCAACTTCTGGAACTGTGGAACCCGGACGCAAGTTAAAGCCGCACTGACCGCAAAATGCTGCATCTGTCTGAACCGCTGCACCGCAGTTCGAGCAACTTGCGGTAACGGGTAAAGGCGTGTAACAAGCCTCGCACTGGCTGGCCCCGTCGGGGTTCTGGTGATTGCAATTGGGACAGACAATCATCGATTTCTCCTTGCTATCGGCCAGATTTTCAAATCAGCCTCATAAAAATATTGGGTATATGGTCAAATTTTAACTTTAACCGCCACAATTCTTGTATTGCTTAGCTAATACTAGCAACTGAGATCGCGCCGCGATGTTGGCGGTGACGGGCAAAATAAAGTTACTGATAGTGGTGGCTGTGTTGGCACGGTGCAAGCTCTCCGGGCTATTTTACGGCTTCGCCAGCGGCCGCATCGAGCAGCCACCAAAGTTCGCCTTCTGGTTGAACGAGTCTGGCTGGATAGGTCGTGGGGTCGGCGGCGGGGGCAAAAATTTGAGCTAGGGCTGGTTGTTTGCTGGCTCCTGCGACTATGAATATGACGCACCGGGCGCGGTTGATTAAGGGGACTGTAAAGGTGATGCGGGGTTGACCGTCTTTGTTGCCGACAGTTACTAGGGCGTCGCGGACTTGCAAGGCTGGCGTGCCGGGAAATAGAGAGGCGGTGTGGGCGTCGTCTCCTATGCCTAACAGGATGATGTCGAAAGCTGGAAACTCGCCGCCGGATACTTTGAAGAACTGCTGCAATTCGGTTTGGTGCGCTCTGGCGTCGGCTTCGGGGTCTCCGGTGCCTGTGGGCATGGGGTGGATGTTGCTGGCGGGGATGTTTACTCGATCGAGCCACGCTAGGCGGGCCATTTTTTGATTGCTGTCCGGGTGTTCTGGGGGAACGTAGCGTTCGTCGCCCCAGAAAACGTGAATTTTGTCCCAAGGCAGGTCTTGGCTGGCGATCGATCTGTAGAGCGGTTCTGGTGTGCTTCCGCCCGCCAAGGCGATCGTACAAATTCCGCGTTCTGCTACGGCTGCTGCGATTTGCGACAGGACAACCGCGAGCGAGCGCTCTATGAGTTGTTCCCGATTTGCTAATACTTCTACTGCTTTTTTCATCAATTTTCTTTCTACTTTGCTGTTCGTATTGCTCCCCGGCAATTGCCAACTTTGTTTTGACATTTTGCTTGTCGGTCGATCGGCTAAAATGCCTGGAAAGCTATACACTGCGTCAAGTCGGATTTTATCATTCTTAGCCCGCTTTATTTTCCGAACGCCAGACATATTTCTACCAGTGCTTGATAGAGGTTTGCATCTTGTGGCAGATATGTTTGCAGCAACTTTCGATGCCAGCCCGCACTTGCGCCGGGAGAGCAAAAATCAACAAGATTCATGTGGTAGACTAAGAAAAATAGTTTTAAGTCCGCACGATCGGACGCAAGGAAAACTATGTCAAGTTTTAAGCGATTCCCTACATCTGTCCGCTATCTGATAGCGCGGTTGCGCCACTGGACGCAACCTGCGGTTTGGGCTCCGCTCGCCGTACTCTGTGCGGGGGGGGTATTTATCTGGGAGGTATCCGTACATCCAGAAAGATTGAGTATAGATGGCGAAGAATTAGCAGCCTCAAACAATCCAGGTTCGCTGCCGGGGCTGTCTGCTGAAGAGAGCGCCAATGCTGCTGAAATCGACAGCTTACCGGTGCTGATAGATCAGTTAAATCAGTCTAATTCTGACTTGAATTTGCTAAATTCTCCAGTGGTCAAAGGGCAAGGTTTATTCAACGAAATTAGCGCCCGCGGCTTACAAAATCCGCAGCCATCTTCAGCCCCAAAGCAGCGGGCAAACAGCAGAATTTTGAGCTTGCCAAATTTAGCAAATCCTGCGGCCGGAGTCCCAAACAATAACCCGCAAAATTCGAGTTTGCCAAGTTCAAACGCCACATCAGCTTTGAGTTTATCTGGCAGCGGGGCGCTGATTTCTGGGATAAAAACGATCGGCTCTCCTGAGTCGGCGGATACAGCGACAGGCAGTTTATCTCAGCCGTCGAGCGGTGCTAGTTCAGACCAACAAAACGATAATCCTCTGCCTTTGAGTCCGTTGCAAGCAGCTATGCAAAAATACGTCGCCACTAACACTTCGGCGGCGACTTCCACGGAGAAAACTGCCAACTCGGCTCAATTGCTCGATCGACCGGCTTCGGGCGAGCCTCCGGCAAATTCGGCAAATTTTCTCCCTGCAGCCGCCACAGCTCCAGAGAGAGTAAATCCCGTGAATGTTCCGGCAGCACTTCCCTCTGTTCCTGCTCAAACAAATACAACGATCGGCGAATCTCAACAATTCTTAAATCCATCAGCTACAGCCCCTGAATCATTTACCGGGTTAAATTCCAGAGTACCGAACCTGCGGGAAATTAATGCTGCGCCTGCAACTGTGGCGATGCCAAAAAATCCCTACCAAACTAATTTATCTGGGTTCGGCTTGGCACCGGAAGTTCAACCCCCTGCAGTTCCTGCTGCCGCACCGGGGCCAATACGGCTACTTCCCGTCAGTCAATCCCCTTTTCCGAGTGCGGGGGAAAGCAAGATAATTAGCCCTGAATTCTCTCCCAATTCAGCGAATTCTCAATATCAACAAGCTCAACCGATTCAGCTTAACTCGTCGGGCCAGCCTAACTTTGGAGCTGTTCCTCAAAACACCGATCGGGGCGATCGGCAAATTCAACCGCAACCTTTTTCTACACCTCGCTCGCTGACTCCGGGACGCTACATTGGTGGCGGCGAAATCAATACTTTTGCTAATCCTTAAAGTTAGTTGTTAGTTGGCAGTAGTCAGTTGGCAGTTGGCAGTTGTTAGTTGGCAGTTGGCAGTTGGCAGTTGGCAGTTGTTAGTTGGCGGTTGTTAGTTGGCCCGAAAGCAGTAGTTATTAGTTAACGGTTAACGGTTAACGGTTAACAGTCAACAGTCAACAGTCAACAGTCAACAGTCAACAGTCAACAGTCAACAGTCAACAGTCAACAATGCCCAATTCCCTGTTTGGCCAATTCCCAATTCCCAATTTGAAATAAATTACCGAGAGGCTGCTCGCACCAATAACAATCCTCCGATTCCAGAGCCAAAGGCGATTGGCAGCCAAGCCGAGAGAATCGGAGTCAAAACAGCTTTCACGCCCATAGAACTGGTAATGAAAGAAAATACATAGTAAGTAAAAATCACAACTACGCTAATCCCAAAACTCGTTCCTCTGCCGGAACGGCGCGGTTGAGTTCCCAAAGCTGCTCCGACTAAACCAAATACCAGGCACACGAAAGGAAAAGCATATTTTTCTTGAATTCGCACCTTGAGTTTGCGGATTTGCGGTGCATCGCCGCTGTTTTTCAGGATTTCTAAACGCTCTAAAGCTTGAGCAATATTCATTTCCTTGAAATCTCGCACTCTGGATGCTAAATCTAAGGGCGTGCGGGGGAGTTGCAACTGCTGGTGTTGAAACCTAACTATATTGCGGTAAGAGCCGTCAGGAGCGACGATATAAGCGGTTCCGTTGTAAAAATCCCAGGTATTTTCTGAGGGATTCCAGGTAGCTGATTCTGAAGAAACGATTTGATTGAGGCCTGGGGTGGAGCGATCGATAATTGTTAAACCTTTCATTTGCTTGCCGTCAAATTGTTCTGCATAAAAAAAGCGGGATAGGATTTCTTCTCCGCCTTTTTCTGGTTTGCGAAATTCTGTGTAGATAATATTTCGGTCTTGAAATGTTGGTTTTTCTCGCTTCAGGGCTCTGTCTAAAGTTAAAGTCGCTCTGTAGCTGGCGGCTGGTACGACTAACTCTTGCAAGGCAAAGGTTAAGCCGGCAACAATTAAGCTCATAATTACTGCGGGCATTACCAGTCGGTAAACGCTGACTCCGCAACTGCGGAGGGCGATGAGTTCGCTGTCGCTGGACATTCGGCTGTAGGCCATTAAGGTTGCTAGCAGCATTGACATTGGGAAAGCCAATACTACGAAGTAGGGAATTTGCAGCAGAAAAATTTCTAGGGCTGCGCCGTAGGGGAGGCCGGATTCTGTTACTCTGCGGACTAATTCAAATAAGGCTCCAACTGTGACGGCGACGGATGTAAAGAGTCCGACTCCAAACAAAAACGGGCCGATTAGTTCTTTGGTAATGTACCAGTCCATTACTGAGATTCTTGGCAGCCAGTTGAGGGGATTGAAAGATTTGGATATTGCTATTTTCATCGTTGCGCGTTCTCGCAGTTTGCTGGTTAAGCTAAAATTTAAATTTGCTATTCTAAAATTCTGCCTTTTGCTTTTAACTCACATCTTGCACGATTGTCAAGAACAGGCAAGATGCCTGTTCCACAAAGAGTGAATTTTTTTGTGGGGAGTAGGGGTTGGGCTTCTAGCCCGCCCATAAAAGGCTTGTTGAGAATGGTGCAACATCTCTGTTTTAAAAGACTACCGCACGAAGCTGTCGCCTAAGTAATACTGGCGTACTAAGGGGTTGCTGTAGAGTTCTTCTTCAGCGCCGGAGGCTAAAATTTGACCGTCTCGCATGATGTAGGCTCGATCGGTAATTTCGAGGGTTTCTCGGACGTTGTGATCGGTGATCAGGATGCCAATTTTACGATCGCGCAGTTTGGCAATTATCGTTTGAATTTCGTCTACGGCGATCGGATCGACGCCTGCAAACGGTTCGTCTAAAAATAGGAACATCGGCCCGTCTCGCCCAGCGGCTAACGCTCTCGCCAGTTCAGTCCGCCGCCTTTCTCCCCCGGAGATTTGAATTCCCAAACTGGATGCTATTTTTTCTAAGCGAAATTCTTGCAACAGGAAATCGACTCGATCTTTCCATTCCCAACGCGGCACTTGAGTTTGTTCGAGGACTAACAATATGTTGTCGCGCACGCTCATGTTGCGAAAAATGCTGGCTTCTTGAGCGAGATAGCCAATTCCCAAATGCGCTCGTTTGTGCATGGGCATTTTAGTGATGTCTAAATCGTTGAGCCAAACAGTTCCTTGATTGGGTTTTTCTAATCCGGTTGCTATGTAAAATGTTGTGGTTTTGCCGGCACCGTTGGGGCCGAGCAGTCCTACGATTTCTCCTTGGGCTACGGAAAGGTTGACGCGACTAACTACATTGCGTTTTCCGTAGGATTTGTGAATATTTTCGAGTACAATTTTCATACTTGCCGAGGCAAATTATTAGAAGTCATTAGTCATTAGTCATCAGTCATTAGTCATTAGTCATTAGTCATTAGTCATTAGTCATCAGTCATTAGTCATTAGTCATCAGTCATTAGTCATTAGTCATTAGGCAGGAGGGAGGAGGGAGGAGGCAGGAGGCTATAAGGGCTTCGCTCGGAGGGTTAAAAGAAGGAAGAATAAGTACACAGCCAGCCTGTGAGCGATACCTAATTTTACGTTTAATTAGGTGGATTTACTTGCCTGTTAAATTTCAGATTGCTGGTTGGTGCGATCGCCCCTCAAGTGGATATTTGACAATCTTCAGGTTTTTACTTTCTTCAAGACTAAATTTTGCATTTATTCTCAGCTTTCAGGTGCCGCGCATTTAAACTCCGATCCCGGAACAGGCAGGATGCCCGTTCCACAAGAATTTCGGTAAAATTTATTGTCCGAGGTAGCTATGCAGCAGTTGATGTTTTTGGTGATAAATTTTGCTGCTATGGGCGACTGTTACTAGGGGGCTGTTCGACTGGCGGGCGGTGTGGGCCCGATCGCACTTTGAGCTGCTGCATCTTGTTCGGGAGCAACCAGATAGACTGATTCTACCTGTCCTGGATTGTCTGGGAGGGCAATAAACCTGCCTTCATCGATCAAGTATGTCACGGTTTCGCCGCGGAGGCTGTTGCCCTGCTGCAATACGTAAACGTCGCCGCTGAGGATGATCCGGCGCTCGCGACTGAAGTATTGAGCTTGAGCTGCTGTTGCTTGTATTTGGCGGGCTGGATAGTTGATTTGGACGTTGCCGCGGGCTGTCACGATGCCGGTTTTGGAGTCGGCTTCTTGAATGTCCGATCGCACGGAAAGGGTTCGGGGCTGCGCGGTTTGGGAATAGGTGGGAGAGACAATCGCGCCGGCCAGAGTCAGGGGCAACAGCAGCGATAATCCTTTGAATATTCGGGAATTGAGTAGTTTAGCGGAGGGCATCATAGCTTGCAAGCCTCAAAATTTGTGAAATTGCTGAAGGGGATTATCTCACCCCCAGATTTTTCTCTAGGGAAATTACATCCACCACACGCGATTGGTTAGGTATTTTATCTTAACTGCCGTGAAAAATTCTCGTCAGGTCGATCGATTGACCCGATCGCCTCAACCAATTATCCTAGCAAGACAATAGCCATTTTCACGAGGTGTTTGGCTGATTTACACTTTGTAGTGAGGACTGAAGCCCTCTGGCTGCGGTTCGATCGTTCGGACTTCAGTCCTGGATGTGACTTTTAGTCAATAAACTTGTTGCATAAATCTGGGATTGATAATCAACCGCAGATGCAAAGCAGATGTACGCAGATGTACGCAGATAATTTGAATAACTGTCAACCCTGCGTCTGATGTTTCAAAATGTAGGGCAATTGCAAGCCTGCAACTTCTGTACCTGCGAACAACGGTAGAAAACTAGCTACTGCTTCCGGGCTTGCTTGTTGCAAAGTGCTCAATAGTTTAGCACTTTGTCGGAGCAAGTCTTCAACAGCAATTTCAGCGTAACTCGGCTGATAATAACTGAGCTTATTTATGCCTTCTCCGAGCAAGATTACTGCACCGCGCCAGTTTTGATTTCCTAAGTGATAAAGCGCGACGGCAATTTGCAGGATTCCCTGATAAAACCTTTTTTCCGGCTCGCCGGCTTCCATCCACAAAGCCTCTAAAGTGTCGTGACAAGCATAAAAATCTTGGCTGTTGAATTGTTCGATACCTTGCCAAAACTCGACCGGCATTTCCTCTGTCATTCGATTAGGGATTTTGAATTGGGATCTGTATTTTAGTAGGCGGCGATCGTTGAGGTCGATCTTAACTGTCAACTGAATTACGACTTCTTTTCACAACAGCTACCAATTTTATCAGAAAGAATTGGTTTAAAGCCGGAGTCCCGATCGGGAGAAATTAAAAGAAGACTATTCATCACTCCAATCCTCTTCTTTTCAGGTAGAGGTAGCTCTTAACTGTCAACTGTCAACTGTCAACTGTCAACTAAATACCGCCTACTTAACCGATTACATAGTCTCTCTGACAGCTTGAATCTGATCCATGCCAATTTCCTGATTAGTTCCCGCAAAATCGTTATCTGGCGTCAGAAATAACATACAGTGACACTCTTTGCGCTCGCGCATGGGAATGCAGGGACAGTTCCAGTAGGTGGCTTTTACTTCGGCTTCTTTATCTTCGTAATGGCGGCAAGGGCATAAGGGAGCGCCTAATTCGTCTTTGTGCTTTGCTAGTCCTTCTATGACGACTGCAGTGACTGAAGGTTCGGAACAAAAGTAAGTTCCGGTGCGCTTGGCGTAGGTTTCGGAGAAATTCTTCATGGCCTCCAAAGTTTTTTCGTTGGAGAGTTTGGATTTTTCAGTTGTGTTCATAGTTCAGGATCGGAGTTGAGGATGCTACGAGCTTTTAACAATTGTACCGCAAAATGTGATTTTAAACACTTGATATTTCTGTTTAGTTACAAAGAGTAAAATCTTGACAAAAATTTAGTTTTAGGTTGTGGGTTTTTTGGTGATTTTTCACGCATCCCGGAGAGTTCGCTAAACTGGGTGCAGATCCGGTTTTTGCAGCCGCCCCAAGATTTTGACGATCGCCCGCCCTGAAAAAATCATCCCCCAAAGGGGATACAAACAAGATAGAATATCACAGCCCTGTCCCTGTTTCTGGCATCTCATGGCAAATTCCCCGCACCCCGCCCACCCCAAAAAATCTGATTCTTCGGGGCTGAATTGGCCCGCTGACACCGAGTTAGTCGGATTAGTGTTTGAATTAACTCCCCGCGCTGCTAGCTATCTGTACGCGCAGTATGCCATAGGTTTACACGCTTGGTTTTTGCATCAAGTACAGGAAACTGACCCGGATTTATCGCAGCTTTTGCACGACGAGGAGTCAGAAAAAGCCTTTACTATTTCGGGATTGGAAGGTGATTTAGCTGCAAGTGGCAAAGACTTTCAGCTTTTGGGCGATCGTATTTATCGCTGGTACGTCACAGGACTTTCAAAGCGAATAGTGCAGTGGCTGAGTCAGTGGCTGCAAAATTTGCCCGAAGAGATAGATTTGCGAAATGCTCCGCTACTCATTCGCTCCTGCAATATTGCTTTTGCTCCCACAACTTACCAGCAGTTACTAACAGCAGAACCTCCCTTATCGCGAAATATAAAACTTAGTTTTGTGAGTCCTACAAGCTTTCGCAGCAAAGGCCATCACTTCCCGCTACCAGTTCCCGAAAATGTTTTTCACAGCTATTTGCGCCGCTGGAATAATTTTTCTGGGGTAATTGTTGACCAAGCAGAATTTTTGAATTGGGTTGATGAAAATGTAATTATTAGCCGCCACAAGTTGGAGTCGCAGAAGGTGGCGGCGGGCAAGAAAGGCATGGTGACGGGGTTTACTGGGGCTGTGGAATTTGCGATCGGGCGATCGGGCCAAAATCGCCCTGATTTTGTGCAATTATTTTATGCTTTGGGGCGGTTAGCACCTTACTGCGGCACCGGGCACAAAACAACTTTTGGTTTGGGACAAACGCGATCGCAATGGCTGACAGAATCGGTGACAGAAGTGTCGATACAAAGTGTATTGGCGGCGCGAATAGATGAATTGACACAAAAGTTTATGGCGCACAGAAAGCGTACAGGCGGGACTCGGGCTGCTGAGATTGCGGAAACTTGGGCGACGATTTTGGCGCGCCGGGAATTGGGGGAATCTTTGTCTGATATTGCTGCGGATTTGGAAATGCCCTATGAAACTGTGAAAACTTATGTGAAGTTGGCAAGAAGGGCTTTGAAAGTTGAGGATTAAAATAATT
>NZ_JBARVX010000416.1:0-10208 GCF_049646505.1 Microcoleus sp. | reverse complement strand
TTCATCGAGTCAATCATCTTCGGCAAATCTTCTACTAAATATTCTAATTCAATCGCTTCTATTTCATCTAAAATTTGTTGCCCGGGTTCGGGAAAGTTGTCTTGATAAACCTGAACTAAATTTATCAAGTCGCTAATATAATCTTTGGCATGATGCAAGTTACCAGAAATAAAGCTCACGGGATTGTTGACTTCGTGGGCTACTCCAGCTACCAGTTGTCCGAGTTGCGAGATTTTTTCTGTTTGAACTAATTGTGCTTGAGTTTGCTGGAGTTGAACGAGTATTGCTTCTAAATCTTCAGCTTTTTGTCTCAATTGAGCTTCCGATGTTTGCAGGGCTTTTTCGGCGCGCTTGCGATCGCTAATATCCCGATTGATCACCAGGCCGTGGGGTTGACCGCCGTACTCCAAAAAGTTTCCTTTTACCTCAATATCGCACAGCGTGCCGTTTTTTCTCTGTATGACAGCTTGACAGGTAAATTCTTCGCGTCTGCTGACAGTTTGTTGGAACTCGGCGAATAAAGGCAGATACTCTGGAAGAATATAATCGGGCGGATTTAACTGCACAAACTCTTGCTCAGAATAGCCAAATATTTGACTTAGTGCGGGGTTAGCTGCAATGACTTTACCCGTCTGCAAATCTATCAGCGAAAGTCCGTCTGCTATTGCCTCAAATATGCTGCGGTACTCCTGTTCTTTTTGGACGATTTCGACTTGGGACTGTTGCAGGTTTTCGAGAGATTCAGCCAACTCGCGGGATTTGTGTTGTTCCTGGGCGTATATACGGGCGTTCTCAATGGCGATCGCCGCTTGTGCCGTTAATAACTGCAACAGTTCCAGGCGATCGCGCGTAAATGCTCCTGTTGCCAGATTATTCTCTAAATATACAATGCCAATCAACTTGGTTTGATACAAAATAGGCGCGCATAAAATAGATTTTGGTTGGTAATTTTGAATGTAAATATCTGATTGGTAAATTGTTTCTTTAGCCGCATGACTCAACACCAGAATTTGCTGAGTTATCCCAACGTACTTGACTATAGAAATAGGAATATCTGCACTATTTTCAACAAGCATTGACTCTTGAAATATTGCTGACTCCTGCTGGATAGTATCTGACACTTCAACAAACAGTTGCCCGTTTCGTTCTAAAATAATACAGCCTTTCTGTGCGCCAGCATTTTCTAAGATAATGTGCAGCAGTTTTTTTAACAACTTTTCTAAAACAATTTCACTATAAATTGCCTGAGATGCTTTGATTACTGTTGCTAAATCCAAAATATTAGCATGACTGGATGTACTCGCAGTTACAGTTGCTGCAATCCGCGATTCTACAGCTTCAGGAAATAAATTCCCATAGTATTGTTCGAGTTGGCGGACTTTTGCTGTTGCGCCCCACTGGATGTAACAAACTCTGGCATTGCTGAGATAATTTTTGACGAAAATCAGCCGGTTTTGGGATAAATAAAATCGGGCTGCTAATTCATTAACCAGCGCTGCATCTTGAATGAAGCCGTTTTCTATTGCGAGGGCGATCGCACTATCGTAGCATTCTGCCGCCTCATACTTTTGTCCCGACAACCGCGCCGCTTCCGCCCGGATGGCTAAATATTTGTGCTGGTAATTTGCAGGGCAGTTTTTCGCAAACTCTCGAAGTTCTTCCAGGCAAATGTTAAACTGTTCTAGGTATAGTTGGCGATCGTCCTCGCTGCTGGCATCTGTACAAGCAGCAGCAAGGGCTACAGCCCGGTGGAAGCAAAAAACCGGACTCAGGAAAGTCCCGGCAACACCTGGTAAGAATTTAGCACCAATATTGGCATATTCTAACGCCCGATCGACCTCGCCAAACCAATTCGCCACGGTTAGTCTGTAGAGATAAACCATAAAAGAAGTCGTCAAATCTGCCGAGGCTTCAGCAAATTCTAATAGCGACTCTTCGTCGATGAAAATTGGGGAATTTTCTGCACTTTCAGCAGCACAAGTAAGCTGAAAAATTGCCGATTTATTGAGCTGAAAAACTGCTAACATATTGCGGTCAATTTTTTGCAAAACAGGTAAAAATTTCTCAACAACTGCGGTAGTTTTTTGCAGCGATTCATTGCCGAAGAAGCTCAGCCAAAGACAATTAACCGCAGCATATCCCGACCACTGATAAGCACCTGTCTCTAAACCGCTATTAAAAGCTTTAAGAATAAAAACCTTCGACTCATCAATATATTTAATGCGGTGCAAAGTGAAAGCCCCCCACATATGCAAAATATAAGCACCTAACTCTTTAGCATCCCAACGTTTGTAGAGAGTTAAACCCAGTTCTCCTGCTGCCAAACCAGCCTCAATTTCGCCATATTTAACAATCAAAGTAAAAGCATACAAAATGTAGCCCAAGGCGGAAATCCGGCAATTTCCGTGTTCGATTGTCGCCTGCACCAACTTCATCCCACACAAAAAATTAGCGTTGGAATTTGTCAAAAAAGCGATCGGAAAAAGTTCTTTCAAAATCCGGTGGGCGGCGAGTTGCAGCGGATCGGTGAGTGTCGGTAAATCGGCTAAATCGGCAATGGATTCCCCAATCATCTCCTTCGTCTTCGCCAACTCCCGCAGCAAATACCCATCATCCGGGTAAGCCTCAAACTCAATTCCCAACAATTGCAGCGTTTCAATACCCAACTGATAAGCAGCAGGTAAATCATTTTTCATCCGCAGACAAATCATTTTCAATTCATTAATCTTACACCGTTCTAACAATGTCCTAGTTCGGGGTAAAATCCCATCTAGAATTTCCAAACCTTCATCATTTTTCCCGTTCAAATATTCCGCTTCGCCGAGTTCAAAATACAGCGCCAAAGTTAACTCATAATTATCTTCCCAGCTTTGGGCCGGCAAACAGTTGCAGCCCGACTGGAAAAAACTCAGCGCCGTTTCAAACGCAGAAGCAGCTTTCGCAGTTTTGCCAGCCTGCAAATTTAACTGGGCTAATTCATACTTTTCGTTTAACTCGCAAATCAACCCGCCAGCAAAATTCAAATGATTGACAATATCAAAAATTCGTTCTTCCCGTTGGGCTGCGGTACTTCTGTGCAGCAACAAACGCCCGATCGCTAAATGCACCGGTGCTTTCTGTACGTCAGGAATCATGGCACAAGCAGCTTGCTGAACGCGATCGTGCATAAATTTGTAGCACACATCTCCGGCCGTTTCCCCCAACTTATTCAACTCTTGGGCCTCAAATACTTGCGGTATCCGATAGCTATTGTCTACAGGTAAAATCAACCCCACCTGCAACGCTTCCCACAAATCCTGCGCTGTTTCCGTCCAAGATTGTCCGCTAGCCACCGACAGTACATCCAAACTAAACTGATTGTCTATACAAGCAGCTAATTGTAAAATTTTTTGGGTTGCAGTTGACAAAGTTTGAATTTTGTCAACCATCAAATCAACAACGTTTTCCGAAATATTTTGGCGTTCAATATATTTAATATCCCACTGCCACTCAGCAGCCTGCGGGTCAAATCTCAACCAGCTTTTTTGATGCAAATACTTCAGCGTTTGTTTGAGAAAGAATGGGTTGCCGTCAGTCTTTTTAACGAGCAAATTTGCTAGCGGCAGCGCTGTTTCAGCAGCACAGTTCAAAGTTTCAGCCACTAATTGAGTAGCGAAATTAATTGTTAGCGGTTCTAAAGTAATAGCTGTCATCGGAACTCCCGCTGCCCGGATTGTTTCGTTGGCCAGCATAAATGGATGTGTCGGGCTGACTTCGTTATCCCGATAAGCAACAATCACCAGCAAGTAAGGGATTTTTTCGAGGCAATTTTGTTCGTACATTTTGACGGTTGCAGCATCTATCCACTGGCAGTCATCGAGAAACATTACTAAGGGATGTTCGGCTGTGGCAATTGCTTGGAGGAATTGCTGCATCACTCGGTTGAAGCGGTTTTGAGATTCTATGGGGCCGAGTTCTGGTACGTCTGGTTGCGGGCCTAAAATAAATTCTAATTCGGGGATTGCTTCGATCGCAATTCCAGCATTAGCATCCAAAACATCGAGCAGTGTTTCCCGCCACAATTCAATCTGACTTTGGCTTTCGGTCAAAATCTGCTGCACCAAACTCCGCATGGCTTGATTGAAACAAGCATAGGGAACATTGCGCTTGAACTGGTCAAATTTTCCCGATATTAAGTAGCCGCGCTGCCTGGTTAAATTACGCAGAATTTCGTGGACTAATGCTGATTTGCCAATACCGGAATAGCCACCTACCAAGACAATTTCACCGCTGCCATTGCTGGCGCGATCGAACGCTTGCAATAATTGTGCTATTTGTTTTTCTCGCCCGTAAAGTTTTTGCGGAATTAACAACCGACTCATCGCGTCTAGTTGTCCGAGAATAAACTGAGAAATTGTAGCTTCACTCAAATTTTGCTTTTGGCAGTTTTCTAAATCTGCTAACAGCCCCGCGGCACTTTGATACCTATCTTCGGCATTCTTTGCCATGAGTTTTTCGGCAATTTCTGCGAAAATTTGGGGAATTTGCGGGTTTAATTGTTGAAGGGGAATTGGTTGTTTGGCAATGTGACAGTGGACTAATTCCAGCGGATCGCTGCTGTCAAATGGCAGTTTTCCTGTCAGCAATTCGTAAAAGGTGACACCTAGAGAGTAGAAGTCGCTGCGGTAGTCTACGGCGCGATTCATCCGCCCGGTTTGTTCCGGGGACATATAGGCGAGAGTTCCTTCTAGGCGATCGGGATTTTTTAAGTGCTGGGTTTCTTTATTTAACCGCGAAGCAATGCTGAAATCTGCAAGTTTTACTTGATTTGTTTCCGAATTTATGATAATATTAGCTGGTTTTATGTCTTTATGAATAATTTGATTTTGATGCAGGAATATTAAAGCTTTTGCTAATTGGATGGCGATGTTTAAAAATTGGGCGATCGGCAATTGGTAAGGCGCGGTTGCTGCTGCGGTAACATTTGTGCTGCTGGCAGCATTCTGGGCCCTTGCCATCAACTGTTTGAGGGATACGCCTCCAAAATCTTCTAGGACTAATACCAAGCAATTCGGGTGAGTTTCTAGCCGATCGACTTTGACAGCGTGTTCGCAATCGAGATTTACGGCGATCTGATATTCGTGTTTTAAGCGAGTTATTTGTTCTAGGGTAGGATATTCTGTATTTAAAACTTTGAGGATGGCAGGCTGTCGGTTTGTCAGCGACACCGCCCGATAAATAACCGTGTTAGTTCCTTGATGGATAAGTTCTTGCAAGTCATAGCCAGAAATCCTTAAAGCTGGCAGCATAATTTTTGATTCCTGTCATTATATTGGTTTCTCTATAGTGCACCATCGTGAATATAAACAACAGAGAGAAATTACGGAGATAAAAATATTAAAATACTACCTTTTGAAACCAGGTTTATACAAACAAAATCCTGCGCTCGCGGGTTGAAAAAGACTGGACGGTTGAAATTACATTATTTTTGCGAACCCGCAGGCAAGTGGACGCAAGTTTGACTGCTGGCGCGGTTTCAACCGCCGATGGTCCCGATCTAGCCTTGGATGAAATCTTCTAATTTCTGAGCCATCTTCTCTACAATTCCCTCGGAATTATCTGCCGCCGATGCTTCGGCTTCAATACGCTTCACCGCATCTTCTGGAAGATTCAGCAACTGCACTAATTTTTGATAAGCTGCGGCTTCTTCAGCGTTAATTTTTGGTTCGTCGGGAGTGCGAGAACTAGAGGCAATGACTTGATAGCCGAGTTGCAAGACTAATTCCTTTTCTGCTTGAGTTTCTAGTTGGTCAATCAACTCGTCAAGGGGGATATTTTGCATGATGTAATCCCGGAGTTCCTGCTGCATTTGTTCTTTTCCGGCACCGGAATCGAACAAACTGCAAAAGCGATCGAGCATTAAATTAACTTCTTCTGTCGCGAGCTCGCCGTCAGCCCAGGCCATTGAAGCAACTATTCTCAGCAGGTTCATTTGGCGGGGCGTAATTGATGGAGGTGGTGGGGTTTGCATAATTTTAATTGGGAATTTGTTAGTTGTTAGTTGTTAGTTGTTATTTGTTATTTGTTATTTCTTATTAGCTAATGGCAACAACTGCCAACTGCCAACTGCTAACTGCCAACTGCCAAATAACAACTGACTACTAACCATGATGTCACAAGTGCGATAGGGGAACTCCCAGCCATCCAGTAAAGTTTTGTTTCTGAATTGCGCTGGGTCGATCGACCGGCACGATCGAGTAACGGCCGGGGCGCGGCCGGGCGAGAGTAACAGAACAAGTCCGCAGTTCGTCTTGGTGAAACACTGTCACCTCTAACGTGTCACCAGGCTGGTAATCTTTCAGCCTTTCGCCCGCTTGTTCTGCGTTGGCTACCCTCCAACCCGCGATCGCCAGCAACTCGTCCCCAGCGTCAATTCCGGCCAACTGCGCCGGAGATTCTGCTTCCACAAATTTAATCATTTCCCGCCCGTTTTCCGTTCCCAAAATCCAACCGGTGCGAGGAATTTGGTTGGTTTCATCTACCGAAACTTGCAGCCCGAAAGGTTCGAGATATTTGTTGTAAGGCAGCTCTTCAGTGCCGTCTACATACCGCGCAAAAAAGTCGCTCAAATCCAGATCGGCGACAGACTCGATCGCCCTTTGCAACTGTTCGGGAGTAAAGCCGATTTCTGTCGGTCGCGCATCAGAATTTAACCGTCCGTTTGATGTTATCTGCCCCGGCTCGGCCTCTGTTGGCGGCTTCAGGTCAAAATCTTCATTTTCAGCAGAACCACCCTTACCAAACTGCTGCCACATCAAACGCATCACATCATCGAGCGATCGGGCGTTACCGTGTTTGGCTCGAATCAACAAATCGAGCAAAAACGAAACAAGTTCCCCTTTCAAATAATAGGAAATCTGCGAATTGTCGCTATTAGCATCTCTGCGATAAAGTTTAATCCAAGCATCCCAGCTCGACTCGCTTGCCGGCTGCACCTTCCGCCCCGGAGTCGTCTCCAAGCGAGTAATTTCCTTCGATAAATTTTGGAAAAAACCTTTCACATTGTAGAGACCAGAACGAAAAGGAATCACCAAATCATAATAACTGGTCGTGCCTTCAGAAAACCATAAAGAAGGAGTATAATTTTCTTGTTCGTAGTCAAACACTTCGAGAGCTTTCGGTCTAATTCGCTTGACATTCCAGAGGTGAAAAAACTCGTGAGCCACCAATTGAATAAAGCGCTCGTATTTTTCCTTAGCCCGAAAACCAAAACGCGGATAGTTGAGAGTGCAGCTTTCCTTGTGTTCCAAACCGCCAAAACCGGCGCCGGACAAATGCAGCAAAAACACATATTGTTCGTAAGGCAAACCGCCAAACATTTCTGCCTCAACTTCTATGACTTTCTTGATATCTTTAATCGCCCGATCCGGTTCTAAATTACCTTTCCCCCAAACCACTAGCTGGTGGGGTTTTCCCATTACTTCAAAATCGTACACTTCGTGACAGCCAATCTCAAAAGGACTGTCGGCCAGGGTATCAAAATCAGCAGCAGCGAAAGTCAGATCCTGCCCGGAAACAGGAGGCAAAGTAGTCACGGTGCGCCATTGGGGCTGCGGCGGTACAGCGGTCACGGTGTAGGTATTGCGCTCGAAACCGGGCAAGAAAAAGCACAAAGCTGCTGGATTGAAATAACCGTGAGTCGAGTCTAAATGATTGGTTCGCACTGTCAGTTCGTTGGCAAAAATCCGGTAGCAAACCGTGACATCTGACACTGAATTTGTCTCGATTTGCCAATGATTTTTGCTAATTTTGCGCCAAGGTAAATTTCGTGAAGCAGAGCTCTCCCGCAGGGAATCGCCCGTTAGCCAAGACTCCGAAGAGGATCGCGCTCGAAAATCTTGCAGGTGGCGGGCGTACTCTCGAATCAAGTAAGAACCGGGAGTCCAGACAGGCATTTTCAAATCCAGCACCGGCTGCGACCAACCTTGCACGCGCAAAGTCACTTCAAACAGGTGGGATTCGGGATTGGGCATCGCCACCCAATATTGAATTGTCGGTGCTGTTCGCTGCGCGATCGCGTTGCCGGCAGCGGAGGAGATATCCAAAGAAGTAACATCAGTCATTGACTTGCTAAATTAATCAAGTGCTTGAGGTTGATCAAATGGATAGTTTGGCGCTCTGGGTCGATTTTGAGCCAGCCTTTACTATCGAGTTTTTCCATAATTTTGCTGGTTTCATCTAAGGTGATATCTGTCACATCAGCTAAGTCTTGATAGGGGATGTTAAAGATATCTTTGCCTTCAGCAGTTTTTTGACCGTAGTTTTCTGCCAGCTCGACTATAGTATTTGCTAGTTTAACCGCTGGTTGGCGGTTGCTCAGTTGAGAGCGCTGATTGGTTTGGCGGAGCCGCCGCACCATCAGTTGCAGCATCCGGTGGTGCAGTTGCGGATCTTTAAACAGGGTTTGGATAAATCGCTGGGCCGTGACGCTGATCAGCCGCACGGGCGATAGAGCAAGTACGTCATTCGATCGCGGAGATTCGTCAAGAATCGCCATTTCGCCGAAGAAAGCACCCCGTCCTAAAATAGCCATCGATACAGCTCGATCGTTTGACAAGCGCCGGACTTTGACCCAGCCGGACACCACAAAATAAATGGCGTTGCCCCAAGAATCCTCCATGACTACAGCTCGGCCCGGGGGATACTCGTGCTTGACGGCATTGGATAGCAGCCCTCCCAAGGTTTCTGGGTTGGCACCCTTAAATAGGGGGAACAGCTCACTGAAAGCTTCTGTCTTCATGCAAACTCGCGGAGTTGGGAAATATGATTGAGCCACAGCGAACAGCTAGGGAACGATCGCTGTTTGAGAAAACCAACAATCTGTTGCTGCTAAATAAGATTGACACAAAGCGAACGAGACCGACATCTCAGACACAGTGAAACTTGCTTCTGGCAGCTTATGTAATTGATGATAAGGGTACAGAGGCGCGCTTCACTTAAAATTGGCAGATTCTTTAATCTTAAACGGGTTTACAAAAGTGTCAGTGCCTTTTGAACTTTGCCCAACAGAGATTCTATGTAGTCGGGCCAGCCGATCGCGATCGACTGCGTGTGAGCCAGGGACTCAGGATCGATCGCATCTTTCGTCCACCTCAGCGGTTGACCTTGCAAGTCGCAACAAACCAATCCGGCGGCTTTTGCTAGA
The DNA here is from genome assembly GCF_049646505.1 of Microcoleus sp. GTDB lineage: Bacteria > Cyanobacteriota > Cyanobacteriia > Cyanobacteriales > Microcoleaceae > Microcoleus. The sequence continues at coordinate 1,024 of NZ_JBARVX010000416.1, read as the reverse complement.
GCCAGGGGGCCGGCGGTATCCCACACTTTAACTCTGCCGTTGAAATACAGGTACAAACCGGCTCGACCTTCTATGACTTCCATCACTTTTAAGCCAAAACTGCCGAGCGAGTAAAATTCGGCACCGGGGATGCTTTGGGCGATCGCCCCGCCGTAGTTTTTCTGGTCTTTGTCTCCGAGAATAATTTTACAATTGTTCGCTGTCGGAGCCGGGGGTTGGCACGGGGCGATCGGCTGCGGCGCTTCGACTCCGACACTTTGGAACAATCCCCAATCTTTGCCTCCAAAATACATTTTGTCAAAAGCCGGGGCATAGATCCAACCGGCCACTGGTTCGGCCTCAACCAGCAGTCCCACCATCACGGCGTAGTGCTGTTTTCCCTGAATAAATCCCTCCGTCCCGTCGATCGGATCGATGCACCACAGCCGCGAGTAATTGGCCGAGTAAGCTGCTCTGGAGGCGATGTTTTCCTCTGCGATCGTGCCGTCTTCAGGAAACAAAGCGTTAAATGCTGCCGATAATTGTCCGTCTAAGTAGCGATCGATACTCGTCACGTAGTCGTCCGGGCCTTTCTGGCAAACTTCAAAAGGTTGCGCCGCCAGCTTGTAAGCTTCCTGGCCGCACTCGCGCATAATGTAGCGAATTTTTTGGTCTTGTTCTGGAGAAATATACATGAGGTTAAAAATAAATGTTTTAGCTAACTTTCAGGATAAAATCTTAGTTCATTTGAATCGATCGATCGACCTGTGTCATTCGATTTTAGATTTTAGATTTTAGATTTTGGATTGATTCCACGGATAAATTCGGGGGCTTGAGGATTTGAGATTTTAGATGCTCCCGATTGATTCGACGGATTGATTCCACGGATCGAGTACGTGGCGGGTACCACCTTTGAAATTCGCTTGTCGCTGTTTTTTACTCCTACAGGATTTGAGCGCGGGTGTCCTTGAAACCCCGTTTGCACTCCGGTCGATCGGGCAGTTGCTGTACCAGCCCCAGACAGGATTCTCCTGGCAATCTCCTA
>NZ_JBARVX010000415.1:0-19825 GCF_049646505.1 Microcoleus sp. | reverse complement strand
TGTTATTTGTGGTCAATTTATACAAAATATTAAAAATGCAGAAACACAATCGCCCAATCCCCCAGATTCTCCCCAAGACAAAAGTCAATCCCCAATCATCGATTTAACAGACGCACCCGAATTAACCAGCTTTTACGATCGCACTTCAGAACTCTCCACCCTCAAACAATGGATATTACAAGCCCACACCCGCCTGATTACCGTCTGCGGCTTAAGCGGAATCGGCAAAAGCAATCTCGCCCTCAAACTCATCGAACAAACTCAAACCGAATTTGATTGCATTATTTGGCGTAGCCTCAGCCACACTCCCACACTCTCAACCCTCCAAACCGAACTCAAGCAATCTTTTGGGCGATCGCCACAAACCCCATTACCCACAATCATCGATTATTTTCGATCTTCTCGCTGTTTAGTAATCCTTGATGACGTACAGAATATTTTTAAAAGCAATCAATTGGCAGGTCAATATTTAACAGACTATGAAGACTACGGCAAATTTTTTAAACAAATTGCCACATCCTCTCATCAGAGTTGTTTAATCCTCCTCAGTTGGGAAAAACCCAGAGAAATCACTGCTTTAGAAGCCGGGAACAAAGCTACACGAACCTTACACCTAAAAGGGTTAGGAGAACAAGCGGCAGAAATTCTTAGAGAAAAAGAATTGACAGATGAGGAAAAATGGCCAGACTTAATCGGCATTTATCAAGGTCATCCTTCCTGGCTAAATATCATCGCCTCAACAATTATTGAATTATTTGACGGTAGCGTTTCCCGGTTTTTAGCCAATAAAAATGATATTTATTTAGGCGATTTAGAGCCATTTTTAGAATCTCACTTAGAGCGTTTATCGGATTCAGAAAAAAATGTAAGCTACTGGTTAGCAACTCAAGATGAAGCTGTAGATATTTCACAACAACCTGCTGACAGTAAATTATCCAAATCTGAATTTTGGCAAGCCATACAATCTTTAGGCCGGCGCGGCTTAGTGCAAAAAGTGTTAGTAGGAGAGCGATCGCTCTTTTTACTCAATCTCGTATTCAAAGCATACATTCATTGCAGGTAAAATATTATATAATCTATGAGAGATTACATTTCTTACATTTAACGAATAGAAAGCGAATCTTGTCAGGAACCTCAGCCCTGACGGCATGAGGCTTGAAAGAGAAATCTAAAAAGCCATTCTGACCAGCCTAAGTCTTAACTGACTACGTTTTTTGAGCCACGACACCGGAGAATGCGTAGCTAGTTTTCCGCTCTGTCATTTGCAGTTAAACAGTTTTAAGGTCACTGAAACAGTGCTGTAAGTCTAAAAATCTCTTAAAACCTTGGCGAAGCTAACTTTACCCCAGAAATGGGAGTTTGAGGCAACCATACCTCATCGGAGGGGCAACCATACCCCTCCACCCCGCGAGGGGATTTAAATCGATGTAAAGCCGTGCTAAAAACACGGGGTTTCTACCCATTATTTTGATGAAAACATTTACCGCTATAATCGAAAAAGATTCTGATACCAAGCTTTACGTTGGTTATATTCCTGGATTTCCTGGGGCGCATTCCCAGGGAGAAACCTTGGATGAGTTACACGAGAATCTGCGTGAGGTAATTGAGATGCTCCTAGAAGATGATACTCTCGTCATTCAGACTGAGTTTATAGGTACACAACAGATTGTGATCGGATAAACATGAGCAATATCCCAGTTCTGAAACCACAGGAAATAGTCCGCATACTAGAGAATCTTGACTTTGTAGAGGTGCGTCAAAAAGGCTCACACAAGCAGTTCCGTCACGAAGATGGGCGAGGAACTACTGTTCCTTTTCATAAAGGGCGTGATATATCACCTAGATTGCTTCAGCGGATTGGAATTGATATTGGCTTGACAGTTGAGGAAATGTTGGAGTCACGGTGAGTTGACGTGAACTACGTGACTACTTTTTGCCCAAATTGCTGCTGCAAAACTACCGAAATCCGGAATGGACACTGCATGGAAACAAACTCCCGCAAAGGCAAAATGTGAGGGCAAAGTATGATTGTTTTAATCGCACTTCTCAACTTCTACATCGATCGCATAAAAGCATTCACCGCATCATATTGATCCGCCATCCGCGAATAAAACTCGATCGATCGCAAATCCAACTCCGGCAAAACTTCACTCTTGCTAACCAACTCATACCCCGTTGGACGCAAACAATAAACCGAAATTACCCCATCCTCCCAAAACCAAACCTCCCGCACACCCACCCGACGATAGATTTCCAGCGTATCAATTCCACCACTCGTCACTGTTATCTCGATCGCCAAATCTGGAACCGACTTGCGCGTACCCAAACAATAAGACTCATCTGGTTCCTTCCGTGCACCCAACTCCTTCATCCCGATAGTTGTACTACCACGGGCATAAAAACGAATGTCCTTCGTCCGCATATAAACCTCTAAAACCTGACCTAAAGTTTTTTTAGGTTCTTCATGAGCATCAGATAAAGGAGCCATAATTTCTAAACACCCATCCAAATAAGTTAAACGCGCCCCAGTGTCCGCCAAATCTGCATCCAACTTTTCCAGAGTCTCCCATGTCACGTTTGACAGAAAAGCCGCACCTGTACCCAATCCTGCTTTAGAAATTGCGACAACCATTTGACTCACCTTTTACGATCGCTTTTCCATATTAGCGAATATTAGCTGAAATCTAAAATCAGATTGCTTTAAAATTTCGGATTACAATTAACAATAACTGCACGGGAAACGACGATGAACGAGACAATAACTGCTACTGGTTTGCCTCCTGCATTCCCCGACCACACTCAACTGCCAGAGGAAGACGGTACATTTGTGAAAAATTTTCAGGAGCACCCCCAGAGCATCATTCTGACAGATTCGATCGGGCAGGTTGTAGAGCGGCTGCATCCAAACGGACAATATGCGATCGGGCAAGACTGCGGCATTTACTGGCGAGAAACTGACCCGCCAGAGCGAGGCGCAGAAGCACCGGATTGGTTTTACGTGCCGAATGTACCGGCAACACTGGACGGTTTTCGCCGTTCTTATGTACTTTGGCGGGAACACATGGCTCCGTTCATTGCTTTAGAATTTGCTAGCGGTAATGGAGACGAAGAGCGCGATCGCACTCCCCTTGCTGTGGCTGCTGACGGTACAACAACTAAACCCGGTAAGTTTTGGGTGTACGAGAGAATTATCCGCATTCCTTACTACGGTATTTATGAAATGAGAACTGGCAATTTAGAAGTCTATCACCTGATAGATTTTGGATATCGAAGGATGGAGGCAAACGAACGGGGTCACTATCCCATTCCTGTATTAGATGTAGAATTGGGACTTTGGCAGGGAAGCTATCAAAATCAAGAACTACTTTGGCTGCGGTGGTGGGATTCGCAGGGGAATTTGCTGTTAACTGGCTCCGAACAAGTTGAAATTGAGCGGGCTAGAGTCGAACAAGCAGAACGAAAAGCCGAACAAGCAGAGCGAAAAGCCGAACAAGCAGAGCGAAAAGTCGCCCAGTTAGCCGATCGACTCCGAGCAATGGGCATCGATCCCGATGCTGAGGATTGATATCCAAGTCCAAAAACTCTCTCAGGTTTGTAGTAAGGACTTTAGTGCCGATCGACTAAACACAAAAGAGAGGACTAAAGTCCTGACTACGAACGACAGGTTTGTGGTAAGCGCTTTAGTCCCGATCGACTAAACACAAGAGACAGGACTTGCATTCCGATGCGGAAAACAAAAGACACCCAATTTCCCAACTCTCCTCAATCGATCAGCAAACTCGGAGAACTCAGCACAAACACATCCCTGGTTCCCACCCCTGCCAATTCCGGTTTAATCGGCGTAGTAAAGTGGAAAAATTGGTGGTCGTCAACCAACAGCAACTCTCCCGGCTGCAGAACTTTATTAAAAACAGGCTTCTCTTTTTTAGCCAAATACAAATGCGTTTCGCCGCCCATAACATTAGTGCGATCGACCGAGAAAATCCCGATAAAATCAGTACCGTCTTGGTGAATGCCTTCCGGTGCGGGGTTGCCAAAATTCTGCGGCGAACAAGTCGTCCTAATTTGATGGACTCCGATTTCAGCTTCCGGGTGAATGTTGCAAGAATCGAAAAAAGCAAAAATCAGTTGTTTGAAGTTATTGAGGGCAATTAGCCGATCGTCCAATTCAGCAAATTCCCGCCTGATATCGCCCACCACCGGATTGTATTCTTTACTTTGAAACAAATAGCCGTGAGGTAACTTAACTAACTCATTTCCGTTCGCGACAAACCGCGACAATCTCCTCGAACGATACTTACCCTTAATATAAGGATCTACAGGCATACCGTCAAAAAATTCCTTGAAACCTTCTAGCTTAATCGAGTTTACTTTTTTGAAAGCAAACATGAAGGCATAATCCAATTTAATGGATTCTAATACCGTTTTCATAGATTTTTCTCCATGAACCCTTGCTCCCCTCCGAAATTTGCCTTGAGGAGGTGTATGCTTCCAGTCTAGCTCAAGTTTTTTGTAGCTGTCGTAAAAACTACTACCAAAATTGCAAAGATATCGTGAAAATTGCCAATCATATTAGCTCGACGCGCCAACGAATTCATTCCCGCAATCTAAAATCTAAAATCTAAAATCTAAAATCGATCGACCGCTTTCACCAGCGACTGACAGGCCCGCAGGAAAACGGCAACATCCACCCCAAGTGCAACGTACTGAACGCCAGCATCAATCCACTGCTGGGCGATTTCGGGGTTTTCGGCAAAAGTACCCGCCGCTTTGCCTGCGCTGCGGATGGTTTGTACCGCCTCCTGCATCATGTCGATGACTCGGGGATCGCGCACTTGGCCGGGAATGCCGATCGACTGCGACAAATCGTAAGGCCCCAGAAAAATCACGTCAACCTGGGGCACCGTCACAATTTCTGCCAGATTCTCGATACCGCCTTTACCTTCAACATGAATCACAACCAAAGATTCATCGTTGAGTTTGTCAGTAATATTTGTACCTGCCGCCGTGTAAAGTCCCGCCCGCGTAGCAAAGGAAAGGCCTCGCGTGCCCAGAGGACTGTATTTAGCGCTTTTGACAGCCGTTTCCGCATCAAATTTGCTTTCAATTTGAGGTACTTGAACGCCCGCGCTGCCGATGTCGAGAGCTCGTTGAATTTGCGGCCCGTCGTTTTTGCGGACGCGAACAATCGGTGCAATGCCGGTGCAGTCGGCCGCGCGGCACAAATCTTCAGCAGCAAGCGGATGTAAGGGGCCGTGTTCCATGTCGATGACGGCAAAATCAAATCCAGCATGACCGCAGATTTCTATGAATGCGGGATAGGCGCAGTTCATGAATAAGCCGAGAACAGTTTCGCCTTTTTTAATTTTTTGTTTGAGTTGGTTGTGACGCATAAATTTGATTTTTTTTACCGCAGATTAACGCGGATTGACGCGGATTTTTTTAGATTTTATAGGCGATCTGAATAAGTAGCAATAAGTTGATTTATGTTAAAAGAATTGATAGAAGTTTTTTGGCTGCTTTGGCTTCTATTTTAAAGGGAATTAAGCACAAAAGCCAGACCAAAAAAAACATTCCTAGAATTGGTAAAAATATTGCTCCCACCGATGGTTCGACAAACCAAGCAAATAAAGAAAACGTTCCTATACTGCCAGTAGTCCACAGCCAAAGAATCATCAATCCTAGCACGATTTTATGCAATACCATCCTGATTTTGATGGAACAACCGAACGGTTGAGAATCGATATTTCCTTTGATAATTGGCAAAAATAAATTGCGGCCGATCGCAATGCGATTGATTTGGAAGGTATTGCCCGAAATTGTGCCTTCATAAGGTTTGGCAGGTGGCGGGGCGAAGGGTAGAACGATCCTAAAAAGTTTGGGAGGATTGACAACTTCCTCCAACCTTTGCAAAACTTCAGAAAAGGTTAAACTTGTCGTAATTGTTAAACTCTCAAAAAAAATCAACAATCTAAAAAATTTGACTATTTTGAGCACAAGCTCGCTCCTGCTTTTATATAGTGGTAGATGGTATTAATGCCTATTATATAAAACGATTTTACCGTAACTGCACCGCAAAATACCAGTATACTGCAAAATAAACATTTAAATGCTATGAGTATTTTTCGCTGATTTCAAAATTAATGCCCCAACCTGCGATGAAACTGCGACGGTATCTATTGTCGCTCAAAGGTCGATCGTCAGCTTCACCCTCACCCTAATTACCTCAATCTCACCTATTCCCCCACCATTGACCGCGCTTTCCTCGCAATCGAGACAATACAGAAACTTGCGACATTTTCCTAGCAGGCTGCAGGTTCGCAGGTACTGCTACCGCTTGCCAAGTTTTGCTAGCGGGGCGCACAGTTTGCATCCCGGCAATTACTGACAGTCAAAAAAAGTGTTTTTTACAAATATGAGATGCTGCCCGCAAATGCTGGATAAGCTGGCGCGCCTTTTATTTTCAAAATCCTATTTCTTGAAACAATGAGTGGGGCGGGCAGGTTCGCGGGCGCGAACAATTAAATATAAAGGGAAAATAGCTGAGGCGAAATTCATGAATAAATCGAGCACTGTTTTACATTGTTTGAGTTTTGTTTTAGTTGAGTTTGACACAGTTAGTGCCACAAAAAATACTTTTTCTCGGAGCAAAAGTTGTAAACTATATTCATAACTACTTTAGGAACCAAACATATTTGAGAAAAATTTGATGTCTTTTTTTGATTCTATTTTAAACCCAATCAGGGACAAAGACCATCCAAAAATACACATTCCAAAAAGAGGTAGAAATATTAGCCCGATAGAGCGATCGACCAACCAAACCAATAAAGTTAACACCCCCATACTAGCTGGCACCGACATCCAAACAATCATAAACACCATTACAGCTAGGTGTAAATTCATCCTAATTTTTAGACAACAACCAAAGGGTTGAGAATGAATTTCGCCTGTAATTTGGGGTAAAAAAGAATTTCTGTAAGAAGAGGTGATACGGCGGATTTGGAAAGTGTTTCCTGAAAGTGTACCTTCGTAAGGTTTATGCGATTTTTTGAACTGCAATGCCATTTTCAAGGTCTTGGGAGGCTCAATAATTTTATCCAACTTTTGCCAAACTTCAGAAAAACTTAAATTACTCGCAATTGTTAAACTCTCAAAAGGTAGTAAAAATCTGTAAAATTTAATCAGCTTGTTCATGGGACTAATTATGATCTTAAAAAAATCTTGCATTAACTAAATTTTCGCATAAATATAGCAATCTTCGCATCATTTGTATAATTAATTTTAGGGTTCTTCCCCCGTTGAAAAACCCCGATCCGTGGGGGTAGGCGCGGGGCACTACCTACAAATTTGGCGAATCATTTAGCAACTCTATAAAAAAATGCCCTGACCGCACCGCGAAATACCAGTATTATAGAATTTAATTCACTTTTTGGTCATTTGCTGTAAGTGGTATTGACTTGTGTCAAAATTTAACCGACAATTTCTGATGAAACTTCCGAAACATCTGTTTTCGCTCAAAGGTCGATCGCTCGTCACCTTCACCCTCAGCCTCATTACCTCAATCTCAACTATTACCCCAACATTAACATTTGCCGCACCAGCCCGCAATCCCAACAAAGAGGAAACTTGCGACATTCTCGTAGCAGGCGGCGGGCTCGCAGGTGCCACTACCGCCTACGAAGGTTTGCTGGCGGGGCGCACCGTTTGCATCACAGAAATTACTGACTGGGTAGGCGGTCAGATTTCCTCCCAGGGAACTTCCGCACTCGATGAAAGAGACACTCAGCGATCGCTCTTATTTTACCCCCGCGGCTACCTAGAATTGCGGCGGCGAATCAAAGAACATTACGGGAGACTAAATCCCGGCGGCTGTTGGGTTAGCTATTCCTGTTTCATGCCCTACGACGGCCACAAAATTTTATTTGGCATCTTGCAAGATGCTGCCAAAAAAGGCAACGGTAAGCTGAAATGGTTTCCCAATACCGTAATTAAAGAACTAGCAATTACTCCGGCTGTGGCGGAAAATGCAGTTGGCGGACAACAAATTAAAAGTGCGATCGCCATTCAACACAAACCGGCCCCAAATACCCCGCCAATCAACACCGAAACCCTGTCTAAAACCATCGAAGATGCCTATCGCTACGAAAACTCAGCGCGATTTAACAAAACTATTATTCAGTTTATTCCCAAACCATCTCAGACCCCCCCCAACCCCAGAAGGGGAGGGGATTCCACAAGTTCCCCCCCTTTACAAGGGGGGGCTAGGGGGGGTGCAGATTGGTACGTTGTAGATGCCACCGAAACAGGCGAATTAATCGGACTTACCGATATTCCCTACCGCCTCGGAATTGACCCGCGTTCCCCTCTCGAACCTTCCTCCGCCAGCCCCGAAGGCGACCCTTACTGCACTCAAGGTTTTACCTACACCTTTGCGATGGAAGCAACCAAGGAACCGCAGCAGCATCAACTGCCCTCTTTCTATCAACAGTACGCACCTTACTACAGTTACGAACTGGCCAGATTAGCCAGCTTTCCGCTAGTTTTCAGCTACCGCCAAATTAAGACCATGAGACCGGATGAGCGGCGCCCTTCCGACCCCAGAAAGTTCCCGATTTATCCAGGGGATATTTCCATGCAAAACTGGACTTGGGGGAATGACTACCGTCCCGGTTCTGCTGAGGATAATTTAATTTATTCTCGCGCGCAATTGGAGGCTAGCGGTCAACTGCAACCGGGCGGTTGGATGGGCGGTTTGCGAACGGAAACTCTGCGCCGCGGCGAGGAAAATGCTAAAGGATTTTTCTACTGGTTGGTAGCAGGAACTACTGACTCGCAGCTAGGAGAAGGAGTGAAAAAGCCTTATCCAAACAATCGTTTTTTGAGCGGTTTGGATACGCCGATGGGGACTGTTCACGGACTTTCTAAATATCCTTATATGCGGGAAGGCAGGCGGATTGTTGGGCGGCCGACTTTGACTCAGCCTCAAGGTTTTACAGTGTGGGAAGTTGATATGTCTCGGACTGACTTTAGGACTGATTTTTACCGCGAGAATTTGTCGGAAGAAGAGTATCGAAATTTGTGGTTGGCTGTGGGTGGTTTGAATGCGCCGGCTTTGGCGGTGGGAAGTCAGACTGTTGAGGAGACAAAATCTCGATCGCGCGCCCGGATTTATCCTGATAGTGTGGGTATCGGTCATTATGCGATCGACTTTCACCCCTGCATGACCAACAGCCCGCCGGAAGCGCCGGGAAACACCGAACGCGAAGGCACTCGCAAAGGCCAAGGACAAGCTTATCCGTTCCAAATACCGCTGCGGGCAATGATCCCTCAAAAAATTGATAATATGTTAGTCGCGGGTAAAAGTATTGCTACTAGCCACACGGCGGCCGCAGCTTATCGAGTGCATTCTTTTGAATGGTCTGCTGGGGCTGCGGCGGGCATTACCGCTGCTTTTTCCCTAGAAAAGGGGATTTTACCCTACGAATTGGTGGACGAATTGCCCTCCCGCGAGCCGAATTTAGAAGCTTTGCAGTTGCGGTTGCAGCAAGATAAAAACCCGATCGCCTTTCCGGGTACTTCTATCTTCAATAGTTCGTGGCAAAATTGGAAATAATCGCACTTGGTAAGTCGATTACTATCACAAAGATCGGTCGCGCGATCGGACGACCCTCCGTTGTCCGGCTGCGGACTAAACTCCGCACGCGCGAACCTTACTTATTGCGGTTCGTAGTGCGGACTTCAGTCCGTTCTCCGGCTGCGGACTAAACTCCGCACTACAAACCTTACTTATTGCGGTAAATCAACAGGATATTATATTACCCGATCCATGCCAATTTACCATCAACCTTTTGACAGAAGCAATCAGCCACTAATTTAGTCAAATAATAACAATACCATCTCAAAAAAACTGATTAGAGCGACCCTTGCCACCCGCAAGCCAGATATCTTCCAGCACCAACGCCTTCGAGCCGCGCCAAACCCCTTCCAACTCCCCAAAGGTAACGATAATGTCAACTGCACAACTAACAAAAGCCAATCCCAATAATGTTTATGCCAAACAGCTACTCAGAACCTTAGTAGCTGTCAAAAAAGGAGACTTTTCAGCTCGGATGCCCATAGACCAGACCGGTATAGCCGGGAAAATTGCTGACGAACTTAACGACATTATCGAGCTCAATCAGAGAATGGCCGCCGAACTCGATCGCATCGGCACAGTTGTCGGCAAAGAAGGCCAAATCGCCCAGCGGGCCACCATCGGCAGCGCTGAGGGTTCCTGGGCCGCTAGCGTAAATTCTATCAATACCCTAATTACAGATTTAGTACAACCAACCTCAGAAACCGCCAGAGTAATTCGGGCCGTAGCAAAAGGAGATTTATCGCAAACTATCCCCCTAGAAATAGAAGACAGACCCCTCAAAGGAGAATTCCTCCAAACAGCCCAAATTGTCAACACAATGGTAGACCAGTTGAGTTCCTTTGCCTCGGAAGTAACGCGGGTTGCTAGGGAAGTAGGAACCGAAGGCAAATTAGGCGTGCAAGCAGAAGTTAAAGGAGTAGCAGGAACCTGGAAAGATTTAACTGATTCAGTTAACTCGATGGCCGGAAATTTAACAGCACAAGTCCGCAACATTGCCGAAGTGACAACCGCTGTAGCAAATGGCGACTTATCCAAGAAAATTACTGTCGATGTCAAAGGCGAAATTCTCGAACTGAAAAACACGATTAACATCATGGTAGATCAGTTGAGTTCTTTCTCATCAGAAGTAACCAGAGTTGCTAGGGAAGTAGGAAACGAAGGCAAATTAGGCGTACAAGCAGAAGTCCAGGGAGTAGCAGGAACCTGGAAAGATTTAACGGATTCTGTTAACTCGATGGCGGGAAATTTAACAGCCCAAGTTCGCAACATTGCTGATGTGACAACTGCTGTTGCTAACGGTGACTTATCTAAAAAAATTACGGTACAGGTTAAAGGAGAAATTTTTGAACTGAAAAACACCATTAACGTGATGGTGGATCAACTTAATTCCTTCGCCTCAGAAGTAACGCGGGTGGCGAGGGAAGTAGGTTCTGAAGGTAAACTAGGCGGTCAAGCGGATGTCAGAGGCGTAGCAGGAACTTGGAAGGATTTAACGGATAGTGTTAACTTTATGGCCGGCAGTTTGACGGCGCAAGTGCGGAATATTGCGGCGGTGACTACTGCTGTAGCAAATGGCGATTTATCTAAAAAAATTACTGTTGATGTTAAAGGTGAAATCCTAGAGTTGAAAAACACTGTCAACACGATGGTTGACCAGTTAAATTCCTTCGCCTCAGAAGTAACCAGAGTTGCGAGGGAAGTAGGAACCGAAGGGAAATTAGGCGTGCAAGCTGAGGTGAAAGGAGTTGCAGGAACCTGGAAAGATTTAACAGATTCTGTTAACTCGATGGCGGGAAATTTAACAGCACAAGTCCGCAACATTGCGGAAGTTACAACCGCTGTAGCAAATGGCGATTTATCTAAGAAAATTACTGTTGATGTCAAAGGGGAAATTCTCGAACTGAAAAACACCATGAACGTGATGGTGGATCAGTTGAGTTCCTTCTCTTCAGAAGTAACTAGGGTTGCTAGGGAAGTAGGAACCGAAGGGAAATTAGGCGTGCAAGCTTACGTGCGCGGGGTAGGGGGAACTTGGAAAGATTTAACTGATTCTGTTAACTTGATGGCGGGGAATTTGACGGCCCAGGTGCGGAATATTGCGGAAGTGACGAAGGCGGTAGCAAATGGAGATTTGTCTAAGAAAATTACCGTTGATGTTAAAGGCGAAATTCTGGAGTTAAAAGATACTATTAATGTGATGGTGGATCAGCTTAATTCCTTTGCTTCTGAGGTGACGCGGGTGGCGCGGGAGGTGGGAACTGAGGGTAAATTGGGCGGTCAAGCTGAGGTGAAAGGAGTTGCAGGAACCTGGAAAGATTTAACCGACAATGTAAACTCGATGGCGGAGAATTTGACGGCGCAAGTGCGGGGTATTGCTAAAGTTGTGACGGCGGTGGCGAATGGCGATTTGAAGCGTAAATTAATCCTGGAAGCTAAGGGAGAAATTGCGACTCTGGCTGATACGATTAACGAGATGATCGATACGCTGGCGACGTTTTCCGATCAAGTTACTACAGTGGCGCGGGAAGTTGGAATTGAAGGGAAATTGGGTGGTCAGGCGAAGGTTCCGGGTGCGGCGGGGACGTGGCGAGATTTGACGGACAATGTGAATGAATTGGCGGCGAATTTGACTACTCAGTTGCGGGCGATCGCCGAAGTGGCAATTGCTGTTACCAGAGGCGATTTAACGAGGTCAATTTCCGTCGCTACTGAAGGAGAAGTTGCCGTTGTCAAAGATAATCTTAACCAGATGATTGCCAATCTCCGGGAGACAACGCATAAAAATACTGAGCAAGATTGGCTGAAAACAAATCTGGCTAAGTTCACTCGAATGCTGCAAGGTCAGCGGGATTTAGAAACTGTTTCTAAACTAATTTTATCTGAACTGACACCGCTGGTTTCTGCTCAGCACGGCGTATTCTTTTTGATGGAATCTGTAGAACACGATCCGTTTCTCAAACTGTTGAGTACCTACGCATACCGGGAACGCAAACAGTTAGGCAATAGATTTAGTTTAGGCGAAGGTTTGGTAGGACAGTGCGCCTTAGAAAAAGAACGAATTCTGTTGACAGAAGTGCCGGACAATTACGTTAAAATTAGCTCTGGACTGGGAGAAGCTACGCCGCTGAATATTGTGGTTTTACCCGTTTTGTTTGAGGGACAAGTGACGGCGGTAATCGAGTTGGCTTCGTTCCGCAGGTTCAGCGAAGTTCATTTGACATTTCTCGACCAACTTACAGAAAGTATCGCTATTGTTTTAAATACAATTGCGGCGAGTATGCGGACGGAAGAGTTGCTGAAACAGTCGCAGTCTTTGGCAGAAGAGTTGCAAACTCAGCAAAAGGAACTAACGGAAACGAACAAGCGTCTCGAACAACAGGCGCAGTCGCTTCGCGCTTCTGAGGAACTGTTGAAAAATCAGCAGGAAGAGTTGCAACAAACGAATGAAGAACTAGAAGAACAAGCTGAATTGCTGGCGCTGCAAAATAAGGAAGTTGAGCGGAAAAACCGAGATATCGAACAGGCGAGGGCGTTGCTGGAAGAAAGAGCCGAACAGTTGGCTCTAACTTCTAAGTATAAGTCGGAGTTTCTGGCAAATATGTCTCACGAGTTGCGAACTCCGCTGAATTCGCTGTTGATTCTGGCTCGATTGCTTTCTGACAATCCTGATGGCAATTTGACTGTTAAACAAGTTGAATACACGCGCACTATTTACTCGGCGGGAACGGATTTGTTAGGGCTGATTAATGATATCTTGGATCTCGCTAAGATTGAATCGGGCACGATGTCAGTGGAAATTGAGCAAGTGTTGTTTGCTGAGTTGCGAGATCATTTGGATCGAACTTTCCGCCAAATCGCTCAGGATAAGAAGTTGAGTTTTTTAATAGAGCTTGAGGCTGGGTTGCCAAAAGGTATCTATACTGATGCTAAACGGCTGCAACAAGTTTTGAAGAATCTTCTTTCTAATGCTTTTAAGTTTACTGAACGGGGTGAGGTGAAGTTGCGTGTCGAAGTAGTTCGGGAAGGCTGGAGTTTAGAGGTTGAAGCTTTAACGAGTTCTGCTACTGTTTTGGCTTTCTCGGTTAGCGATACGGGGATTGGGATTTCTGATGACAAACACAGGGTGATTTTTGAGGCTTTCCAACAAGCTGATGGTAGCACTAGCCGGAAATACGGGGGCACTGGTTTGGGTTTGTCTATTAGTAGAGAAATTGCTAATCTGTTAGGGGGAGAAATTAAGTTGACGAGTCGCGCTGGTGAGGGTAGTAAATTCACGCTTTATCTGCCGCAAACTTATCAAGAATCTGGCATAATGAACGATCGCGATTCGGGAACCGACAACCCAACGCCCCAGTTGCCGCCTGCTGTTTTTGCTACAGTTCCTTCGCCGAATTTCCATTTGCCGTTAGCGCCTTATCCGTCGGTTTCAATATCTGATGACCGAGAAAATATTGAGAGTGGCGATCGCATTCTTTTGATTGTCGAGGATGATGTCAATTTTGCTCGAATTCTGGTGGATATGGCGCAGGAACAGGGTTTTAAAGCTTTGGTTGCTTTGCGGAGCGATATCGGTTTGGCGATGGCGCGAGAGTTCAAGCCAACTGCGATTATGCTGGATCTAAATTTGCCTGTGATGGATGGCTGGACGGTGCTCGATCGCCTGAAGCACGACCCAACTACGCGCCACATTCCGGTTCACATTGTATCAGTTGAAGAAGGGCGGCAGCGCAGTTTGCAGTTAGGGGCGATCGCCTATTTACAAAAGCCTGTCAGTCATGAGGCGCTGAGCAAAGCTTTGACGGATATTAAGGGTTTTGTGGAGCGGCCGGTGAAAAATTTGCTCGTGGTGGAAGACAACGAAACGCAACGTCTTAGCATTGTGGATTTAATCGGCAATCACGATGTTTCAACGACGGCTGTGGGTAGCGGTGCAGAGGCGCTAGAAACTTTGAATTCGGGGCATTTTGACTGCATTGTGCTCGATTTGGGACTGCCAGATATGACTGGTTTTGAACTGATCGAGCAGATCAAGCAAGAGCCTAGTTTGAAAAATTTGCCGATTATTGTTTATACGGGCAAAGAGTTGACGAGAGCCGAGGAAACTCAACTCAAGCGGATGGCGGAAACAATAATTGTGAAAGATGTGCGATCGCCCGAACGCCTGTTGGATGAAACTGCTTTGTTCTTGCACCGAGTCCAAGCAAATTTGCCCCAAGCGAAGCGCCAAATGCTAGAACAGTTGTATCAAACAGATTCGACACTCGCGGGGAAAAAAGTCTTGATTGTTGACGACGACGTGCGGAATATCTTCGCCCTCACGAGTATGCTGGAGCGCCATTTAATGCAAATTGTGTTTGCTGAAAACGGTAGAGAGGGCATTGCTCAGTTGCAAAATACGCCTGATATAAATATTGTGTTGATGGACGTGATGATGCCGGAGATGGACGGTTACGAAACAATGCAAGCAATTCGCAATATACCTCAATTCGCTTCGCTGCCAATGATTGCTCTTACTGCCAAAGCTATGAAGGGCGATCGGGAAAAATGTATCGAAGCTGGAGCATCTGACTACATCACGAAGCCTGTTGATACGGAACAATTGCTCTCGCTGCTGCGCGTTTGGCTTTATCGATAATGGAAGTCATCAGTCATTAGTCATTAGTCATCAGTCATTAGTCATCAGTCATCAGTCATTAGTCATTAAGCTGTCGGATATTTAAATTGTATGTCAAAAAACAATTCCCGGTCTTGTGGGGTGTCCCGCCCGCCCTGAATATACAATTTAAATGGGCTACAGCTTAGTCCTTAGTCATTGTGGATTGTGGGCTGTGGACTGTGGGCTGTGGACTGTAGGCTGTGGACTGATGACAAATCACAAATTAATCACTAATAACTAATAACTAAGGACTAATAACTAAGGACTAAGGACTAATGACTAATGACTAATGACTAATGACTAATGACTAATGACTAAGGACTAATGACTAAGGACTAATGACTAATGCCAGAAACCCATGAACTTGAAACAATCGAAATTCAACTCCTACTAGAGGGAATATTTCGCTATTACGGATTTGATTTTCGTAATTATGCTCTTGCCTCTATCAAGCGCCGCATTTGGAACACTATTCGCTCAGAAGGCCTGACGACTGTCTCTGGACTTCAGGAAAAGATACTCCACAATCCTGCCTGCCTAGAGCGTTTTTTGGTGGATGTTTCTGTCAATGTAACTACGATGTTTCGCGACCCTAAATTTTACATTAGTTTCCGAAAAAAAGTGGTGCCGATGCTGCGGACTTATCCTTTTATTCGGATTTGGCACGCTGGATGTTCTACGGGAGAAGAAGTCTATTCTATGGCAATTTTGCTGCAAGAAGAAGGGCTGTACGATCGCTGTCGAATTTATGCTACCGACATGAACGAATTAGTGTTAAAAACAGCCAAAGCTGGTATATTTCCTTTGAAACAAATGCAAGAATATACGCATCTATACCACCAAGCTGGGGGCAAAAAAGCGTTTTCTGAGTATTATACTGCTGCCTATGAAAATGCTATCTTTGGGTCTTCACTTAAAGATAACATGGTCTTTGCTCACCACAACTTAGCAACTGATACTTCTTTTAATGAATTTAATGTAATTGTGTGCCGTAATGTGATGATTTATTTCAATTCACAGCTCCAAGAGCGGGTACACAAGCTTTTTTATGAGAGCTTGGGAATGTTTGGAGTTTTAGGATTAGGACATCAGGAGTCTTTGACTTTTACACCTTATGAAAAACACTATGAAGCAGTTGAAAGAAGTGACAAACTCTACCGCAAAATTAAATAAAAATATTTTTGAGATAGTGGTTGTTGGCACGTCTTTGGGGGGGCTAGATGCTCTGAGCGTGCTGCTGGCAGGTTTGCCAGACAGCTTTCCTTTGCCTGTAGTTATTGTGCAACACCGCCACAGGAGTTCTTCGAGTAGGCTTACTGATTTTTTACAGCATCAAAGCTCTCTCCAAATCACCGAGGCAGAAGATAAAGAGCCGATCGCACCTGGTCGAGTTTACTTGGCTCCCGCTGACTATCACTTGCTCGTAGAATCGCCCTGCGAGTGGGAGAAGAGCGTGCCTGAAAACTACTTGAGAGGGTGGGGGAGCGTTGCAGTGGAGCCAACGGACAATTCAAACTCCCCAATCCTCTGTCGCGGAAGTTTTACATTTGCACTATCAACTGATGCTCCTGTCTGTCACGCGCGGCCCTCTATCGATGTGCTGTTTGAGTCTGCTGCTGATGCTTTTGGGGAGCGCGCTATTGGCATAATTTTAACAGGAGCTAGTTGCGATGGCAGTGCAGGGCTGGCAAAAATTAAAGCTGAAGGAGGATTGACATTTGTGGAGGAACCGGCTTCTGCTCTCTGCCGGACAATGCCGGCCTGTGCGATCGCAAATGTTGAAGTAGACTGGATTTTACCCCTCTCTAAAATCGCTCCCTGTTTGGTCAATTTGCTAAAATTAAAAAATTAAAAATTAAAAAATTTATGAATGTGCAGCCCTCCGATCGAGTAAATGTCCTCATAGTTGACGATCGCTCAGAAAATTTGGTGGCTCTGGAAGCGATTTTGAACAAGCCGTATTACAATTTAGTCAAAGCAACTTCTGGCGCGGAGGCTCTGAGATGCCTGCTTAATGAAGATTTTGCGGTGATTTTGCTGGACGTGCAGATGCCGGGAATGGATGGATTTGAGACGGCAACAATGATTCGCTCTAGAGATCGATCGCGATCGACTCCGATTATTTTTATCACGGCATTCAGCAGCAATGACACCCACGTGTTTAAAGGTTATTCTCTGGGGGCGGTGGATTACCTGTTCAAACCCTTGGAACCGGAAATATTGACCTCGAAGGTGCAGGTATTTGTGGAATTGTTCCAAAAAACGGCCGAGGTGAAGCGACAAGCAACAGAGTTAGCTGCTGTTAACAGCGAACTAAGTAAAAGTGAAGAGCGGTTTCGTACTTTGTGTGCTTGTTCGCCCCTGGGAATTTATTTAGCTGACGTTGCAGGCCGCTGTACTTACATGAATCCCCGCTGTCAAGCGATTTCTGGGTTAATTTTGGAGGAAAGTTTGGTGTCAGTTTGGCAGCGGTCGGTTCATCCTGAAGACCGCGACCGCGTAGTAGCAGATTGGTTAAATTGGATTAAAGAAGGTCAGGAATATTCTAGTGAGTTTCGATTAGCCGATCGCGAAGATGTCCGTTGGATTAACGTGCAGTCGTCGCCAATGTTTTCGGATTTGGGAAAACTGATCGGTCACGTGGGAACTGTTAGAGATGTCACTGACCGCAAGCAAGCAGAGGAAGAACGCGGCCGACTGCTCCGCGAACAAGTAGCGCGGCAAGAAGCTGAGAGAGCTAACCAGATGAAGGATGAATTTCTGGCTATTCTTTCCCACGAACTCCGTACTCCTTTAAATGCGATTCTCGGCTGGTCTAGGCTGCTTAGGGCCAAGAAGTTTGACGAAAAAACTATTGATAAAGCCCTAGAAACAATTGAGCGCAATGCTAAATCTCAAGCGCAACTTATTGAAGATATTTTAGATGTTTCGCGGATTCTGCGCGGCAAATTAAATTTCAATTTGTATCCGATTCAGTTGAAAAATGTGATTGAAATCGCAATTGATTCTCTGGAACCGCTGGCTGAGGCCAAATCAATTGCGATAGTATTTCAAGCTGAGTCAGATGTTGGTAAAGTTATAGGCGACAGCGATCGCTTGCAGCAAGTAGCCTGGAATTTGCTTTCAAATGCGATTAAGTTTACTCCTGACGGCGGTAAAGTAGATGTGCGGTTGGAGTTAGTTGGGGATGAAGTCCAAATTCAGGTAATTGATAGCGGAATTGGTATTAATCCTGATTTTCTGCCTTATGTTTTCGATCGCTTCCGACAAGCTGATAGCAGCACAACGAGGTCTTACGGGGGTTTGGGGCTGGGATTGGCGATCGTCAGTCACTTGGTGGAACAGCACGGCGGTAACGTTAGGGCAGAGAATAATGCGGGCGGGGGTGCGAAATTTACGGTTTCTCTGCCAGTTGCTCCGAACAACGGGCAAGGTGCAGGGGAGGATGGCTTTGAGCTCAATCAGGCGACAGAGGTTCTGCCAACTCTTGCTAATTTGCAATTGCTGGTGGTGGATGATGATGATGACACGCGGGAGTTTTTGATTGCTTTGCTCGAACAGGAAGGAGCTATAGTGCGATCGGCGGCATCGGTGGCGGGGGCTCTAGGTGCACTGGAGAGTTATTGGCCGGATGTGCTGCTGAGCGACATTGGAATGCCGGAAGCAGACGGCTATGAGTTGATCGCGCGGGTGAGAGAAATGGAAGTGCTGCGCGATCGAAAGATGCCTGCGATCGCCCTGACGGCTTACGTGAGAGAGTCCGAGCGCCGACAAGCCCTAGAAGCTGGTTTCCAGATGCACTTATCTAAACCTGTCGAGGTAACTGAGTTAATTGCAGGAATTGCTAGCCTCACAGGAATCCTCAGAAATCCAGTGAGGCTAAAAACAGTTGAATCATTCAACTTAGCAAGCTAGAGCTCGGAGGCTCCAAGGGACTCGGCGGTGGAAACCGCGTCTTTTCAAATAAAGTCTGCCTCCGCAGACAAGCGAGATCGATGAGGTTTGAGAATCAGGGACGGCGCCACTTGTTGAGATAAGCTTCGCCAATCCCAGCTACAGCCTGCATTTGACCTAGCTGTTCCCGTAAAGCTTTGATTGTTCTGAGCTGTTCTTGAGACTGTTGCTGCAAAGCGTCGTAATTTCGATTTTTTGCCTGACTCTGGCTCAATTCGCGTTCTAGATAGGGCAACTTTGTCAGTTGAGCTTGGAAGTTACCGATCGCACTTGACATTTCTGCTAACTTGTGCTGCAAAGCTTCGTAACTCGACTGCGACACGGCTTGCTGCAATTGCTGTTCGAGATTTTGCTTTTGGGCCGCCAATTGCTCTTGCAAAGATGCGATCGTACTTTCCCGTTCGTTCAACTGCTGCTGCAAACTTTCGTCCTTCGACTTGGCTGCTTTTTTGTGCAATTGCTGTTCGAGATTTTGCTTTTGGGTCGCCAATTGCTCTTGCAAAGATGCGATCGTGCTTTCCCGTTCGCTCAACTGCTGCTGCAAACTTTCGTCCTTCGACTTGGCTGCTGTTTCGTGC
>NZ_JBARVX010000414.1:0-3927 GCF_049646505.1 Microcoleus sp. | reverse complement strand
GCGCAGATCCCCCGATTTACTCTTACTGCGAAGGGACTAACCAAATTGATTTCATTAAAAGCCATGAAAGTTTTAGTAATTTTTTGGTGACAGAGGTTAAAATTCATGCGAAGTATTTGATGCCTGTGGCTAGCAAGTAATGACTTCACATACAACAGAATCTCACCTTACTGAAGTCAGAGCCTCTTGGTATTCATTCCCAGGCCTAGCCTGGGAATGAGAGGAAGAGGAAATGATTTAATTCGATGCTTTCGCCGCAGGCTGGTCTAAATAATTGTAGACAATCCGCGAAATTCGACGCACAAAATCTCTGACAATTGGGTCATTGTAAGGACGTTTCACAAAAATTGCGGCTAAATAACGCTTGCCATTGGGCATATCAATAATTCCCGCATCGCCCACCACAAAACCGATATCTCCAGTTTTGTCGGCAATCACGGCTCCCGCCCCCAAACCCGAAGGCAACAGCGTTCTAGTTGTAGTACGCCGCAATAATTCTAAAGCCTGTTCTCGACTCGATTCCGAAATTAATTTCTCGCGAGACAGCATTGCTAGCAACTTTACCATATCCACAGAACTTGTGGTATTTGTTCCTTGAAAATCGCCCAACCAGTTGCGAATTCTCGTATCAGTTAATCCCCAACTGCGAAAACGTTCGTTGACTTTAGCAATTCCTCCCAAACGTTCGATAATCATGTTTGTGGCTGTATTATCGCTGATCGTAATCATTTTATCTACGGTTTCTTTGATGCTAAACCGAGTGTTATCTGGTTCGTCTTGC
Source organism: Microcoleus sp. (assembly GCF_049646505.1). GTDB lineage: Bacteria > Cyanobacteriota > Cyanobacteriia > Cyanobacteriales > Microcoleaceae > Microcoleus. The sequence goes on along the minus strand of NZ_JBARVX010000414.1, from coordinate 3,146 downwards.
ATGGTTCCTGAACCGCTGGCAACTAAGTCCCGCTTCATAACTAATGTTTCGTCCAAGCTAACTTTGCCCGCGTCTACATCTTGATAAAATGCAATTAGAATTGGCAATTTAATTGTACTCGCCGCCGGAAATACTCGATCGCCTTTGACATCCAAATATTCTCCTGTATCTAAATCCAGAAAAAACATTCCGGCACTCAGGGATCTGTATTGGGCGATCGCACTTTCAATCTGAGGCTTAATTGCGCTCATTTCCAAACCCGTTCGCATCTCCAAATCAGCGCCATAGTTTCTCGAAATTCCTGAAGCAACAGTAGGCGAAACTTGACGCGGTTTTTGTTCTACCTGGGTAATAGCTGTTGGTGGAAAAGACTCGTTGCCGGCGATTTGCTCTGGATTCGGCAACTGAAACGACCAGCGGGTTGCAGATTCTCTAATAACTCGGACTTTTTGCGGGTCTAACTGATAGCCGGGAGTTAATTGTATCACTAATCTGGTAGTTTCGCGATCGAATTGCCCGATTCTAATTTGTTGAATAGCTGAGTTGTAGCTTTGAGGAGTTTCGGGATATTCCAAGACAATTCCCGGTAAATCAATTACTAAACGGGTGGGATTGGCAATAAGTTGAACTTGGGGTTGAACGCCTGAATCGGTGGTTAAGTTTAGTTGATTTTGGTTGGCATCGAAGTGCCATGATGTTAGTGTATCAGCTTTGACAGGCAGGGCGATCGACAAAACACTAATTAAAGAAGGCAACAGCCATCGCAGTTTTGGAGTCATATTTAAAGAGAAAGAGTTGAACGGCTGCAACGAAAAAACGGCCAGAACAGCGTTATCAACCGCTTTTGACGCAAACCACCTAGCATCATACAGTCAACTCTTGCCCGCAACCGTAAAGTTTGTTATTTTGTTTTAGAATATTCCGTTGCCCGAACTGAAGAGACATTTTGACAAAAATCGCAAACAATCGAGAAATTATCTGTGTTAAGAAAGCGTCGATCTGCGTCGAACTGCGGTTTCGGCAATTACCAAATCTAAAATCGATTGGTTTCTAGCATCTTCGATCGAGTCGATCGCAGCTTTGAGAAAAACTTTGCCTTTAGCAACTTTTCGGCGATCGCTCAAATGATCGTAAGCTTCCCAATTACCGCTAACTTCGCGATCGTGCCACAGAAACCAGCCGCGATAGATTTCGCCACTATCTATATCATCGCACAGAACCAGCCAATCATCCCCCGTGAGAGCGCTGTCATCTAACGCTATCAATTCAACCCAAGCTAAAGCAGTGCAGGCATCGATCGCCTCAGCATCAACCAAGTCAGATATTGTAGCGGTAGGTTGCGGCGAACAAAGTGTATACTTCATAATTTCTTCTTAATTAAATTAATGAATGTTTTTATTTGTGGAACAGAGGGGGGACAGCAAGTGGAAAAACGTTATTTTGATGAGTTTCGGGTTGGTCAAATTTACCAGCGGCGGATGCTTCTGTTAAATTATTAAGTGTATTAATTGTGAAAATTGCAGCGGTTCCTAAAGCTGCCATTCCCAGTCTGTGTAAGATTTTACTCATTTTGACGATGCTCCTTTTTAGCCTGATGGATTCTGCTAGTGTAGGGTGTGTCACAGAAGATATTTGACGCGAATCAGACAGTTTGTTTCTGCGGCACCCTTGGGTTTTGATGTATCTACTCTAAAAAATTCAGTGATTCCGGGCGGGGGAGATTGGGGAGTTAAGAAAAGTTTCTGGTTTTCAAATATATTCAAAGGTTGAAGCCGTTGTCAGGATGGAGTTTGAAGAATCGATCGCCCAAAAAACTTTCCGCAGTAAAATTCCTTAAATTCCGGCTAGCTGACTATCTGACTCAAAATCGGCTAAAATAGGGACTTAAGACGTTAAATTTTCTAAATTTGTTCCCTTTTCAGTGCAAGCGAAGTGCTCAAGTCAAAACGATCTCGCGGCCGCATTCTCACAGTGTCAGGCTTAAAGAAACTTAACGAAACGCTCCAAGAATGGTCTGACCGATATAACATTAGAGGTACTCTGACGGAAATCGAGGCTGAATCTGGCGTCGGTATCGATACAGTCAGCAAAATTAAGCAGGGTAGAGAAGGTGCAGATTTAAGTAAAATTCGTCAGTTGTTCGCGGCTTTCGATCTGACTCTGACGAATGACGACCACCGATCGGCTAAACTAGACGATGCCGAAGGTGTCGGAGAGTCGGACAATTTAGCCGCTGCGGGGGAAACCGCCAGCAGTTTTAAAGTATTTATCAGTTATCGCAGCGCCGAACCGGATCGCGAGTTGGGAAAACAGTTGGAAATGGCATTAAGTGCGATCGGTCATACAGTTTTCACAGCCGAAAATAACATTAGATTGGGAGATAATTGGTTCGATCGCATTAACTTCTTCCTCAAAGAATGCGATTACTTGGTGTTGCTACTGCCACCAACAGTCAGCCAAAGCGAAATACTAACATATCAAGTTCAGCAAGCAAAAGAACTGCAAGATGCCCGCCCTGACAAAAAACCGATAATTCTCCCCATCCGCGTCGGTTTCCCGCTAAACGCGCCTTTAAACCACGACTTGCGGGGCTATCTGTACCGCATCAAACAGAGGGAATGGAAAACCACCGCCGACACACCAATTATTATCGAAGAAGTGCTAAATTTGCTAGCAGAAACTCCCGCACCAGTCCCAGAAGAACCGGAAGATTTAACGCAAAACCAAGTATTAGAAATTAGCAGCGACGAAATACCCCAACCAGTCGCCGAACCGGAATTACCGGGAGGACAAGTCGATGTCGCCTCTCAATTTTATGTAGAACGCCAGCCCATCGAAGAACGCTGCTATCAAACTATTGTACAGCCCAGCGCGTTAATTAGAATCAAAGCACCGAGACAAATGGGAAAAACTTCCTTGATGGCAAAAATTTTGCATCACGGAAGCCTTCAAGGTTATTGCACAGTGCCGCTAACTTTTCAGTTAGTAGATAAAGCCGTATTCGCCGATTTAGATCAATTCTTAAAATGGTTTTGCGCCTACGTTGGGCGCGAGTTGCACTTAGCCAATCAATTAGACGATTATTGGGACGAAATTTTTGGCAGCAAAGTCAACTGCAAAGATTACTTTGAAAAATATATTTTGCC
>NZ_JBARVX010000413.1:0-9469 GCF_049646505.1 Microcoleus sp. | reverse complement strand
AATATTATTCCAATTCCCGGTACTTGACTCATTTGAGTTACTTTAATTCCTTGTATATTCAGGAGTTCTGTTAGAACTTTAGTACCCTTTTTTGTAATCATGACTGTAATTCGCTCTCAAAAACTCTTGTGGCTCTTTGATAATTAACAATTAAACTAGCCCTGCAGGTCAAGCTTGACATGGACTTGATTTACTTTTCTATATATTTGTTCAAATATTTTCACTGATTTAGCTATTGATTTAGCATAGTAAGTAAGGAAGAACCGTTATTTGTTGTTTGTTATTTGTTGTTTGTTATTTGTTATGTCATGTCCGGTCAATTACCCGCAGTCAAGGTTTGTAGTGAGGAATGCAAGTCCTCACTACAAACCAATTTTATTGTTGTCGAGCGGCCTTCTTGAATCCGATCGCCCGCAGTACAATACTCAACTAGACCGCTTTAACAAGGCAAGCGAATAGTAAACAAACTGCCTTCGCCCAACTCTGATTTTACCTCGATCGTGCCGCGGTGGGCTTCGACTATTTGGCGGCAGAGGTGCAGTCCCAAACCCGTGCCGGATTTTTTGTGAGTTCCCGATCCAAACCTTTCAAATAACTTGGTTTGTTGTGCGGGCGAAATGCCAGGGCCGGTATCTTGGATTTGAATAATTACCCAAGCCAGCGGTTGGTTTTTAAAGCTCTTATAAGCAGGTGAATTGGCCGCTTTTAAGCTGACATCGATTGAGCCGCTGTCGGTGAATTTGATTGCATTTCCGATTAAGTTTGTCAGCAAGCGGTGCAGCTCCAGACGATCGCCCGGATACTTCGCAATCGGTGCACTTTCTGCACTTTCTGTCAAGTCTAAATTTACGGACAAACCTTTAGCATCGGCTAGGGGAGCGAGTTCTTCGGCTACTTCGCTAATCAACTGGTGCAAGTCCACGGGAGCGAAACTTAGGGATTTGCCGCCTGCTTCGTAGCGGTAGACTTCCAGCAGCATATTTACCAGGGCGATCAGGTTTTTGTTGCTGCGAACCATTGTCCCGAAAGCATCGCCCATCTGAGGGGAGATTTCTCCCAAAGCTCCCTGCTGCATTAAAGTTAGCATTCGATCGGCAGCTACGAGGGGCGTCCGCAAGTCGTGGGCGAGTCTGGAGACAAAATCTTCGCGCTGGAGGGCGATCGAATTGCGCTCGTCTACGCTGTGTTTTAGTCGCAGGAGCGATCGCACCCTCGCCAGCAGTTCGTCCATTTCCACCGGTTTGCGAATGAAATCGTCTGCTCCCATATCCAATCCTTGGACTACGCTCGCGCTGTCGTGAGCCGTGATCAGCAAAATCGGGATAAACGGCAATTCCTTGTTTTGTCTAATTCGTTTAGTGACTTCGTAACCGTCCATTCCCGGCATCATTACATCTAGCAGTACCAAATCCGGGGCTGCTTTGTCAATCTGGCTCAAGGCAGAAAAGCCGTTTTCGGCCGTGCTAATTTCGTAACCTTCTTCTTCTAGGATTGTTTGCACCAACAAAACATTATCTGGTGCGTCGTCTACCACCAGAATGCGATCGGCTTTTGTGGCATTCGGAACAGATAAATAGTTCATTTAATACTTGGCCTGGAAATATATACTAACTTTAGTTTGGTATCCGATTTATGTTTTCACATTTTTTCATTTACGAACTCTGTCATAAGGAAGATATCAAAAATCATTCCAATCTTTTTATATTTCGACGCTAGGATATGATATAATTAACTACTTTGTTGTCATAGTATGCACGCCGTCCCAATCGTCGGGCGGGGGTACTTCCAAATAGCTGAGGGAGCGCTGCAGGTGAACTTCCACAGGTCGATCGCTCGGTCGCATTGCTAAAGCCGCCTCAAAATAACTAATAGCTTTCGGAAAATTTCTAGCAATATAAGCATCCCGACCGTTACTGTAAAGTTCCAAAAACCTTTCAGTTTCGCCGTCAATCGGCTCGGTACTATTTTGCAGCAACTCGTAAATTCCCACAGGCTGATTTTTGCCCTTAACCCGCACCTTATCCAACTCTCGCACCCAAATTCCTTCGCGGCACAAATTGTAGGTAAATTCGCTCAAAATAATATCGCAGCCGTACTCTTTTGTAAGCTGTTCCAAGCGCGAACTCAAATTTACTGCATCGCCGATTACCGTGTAATCCATCCGTTTTTCCGAACCAATATTGCCGGAAACGACTTCTCCCGAACTAATCCCTATTCCGAAACGAAACGGAACTTCCGCGGGGCGAGAATCATTAAACTCTTTCAAACGCCTCCGCATATCTAAAGCCGACTGAACCGCCATCCAACCGTGACTTTCGGGAGGATTCAGCGGCAGCGGCGCGCCGAACACTGCCATTAAAGCATCGCCGATAAATTTGTCTAAAGTACCTTCGTAATGGAAAACGGCCTCCACCATCGTCTCAAAATACTGGTTTAGCAGGGATACCACCTCCGATGCTCCCAGATTTTCGGTCAGGGTGGTGTAGCCGCGAATGTCGGAAAATAAAATAGTCACTTCTTTGCGTTCGCCCACCATCAGGGCTCCTTCGCCCAGGGCCATCACTTTATCTACGACTCCAGGAGTCAGATAGCGGTACATCGTATTTTTCATCCGCTTTTCGCGGCTGATGTCTTCGAGTACCACTAAACCGCCGCGCACGCCGCCTTCTGGATTGATCAGCGGGTTGACTGTCAAATTCAAACTGCGTTCGATTAGTTTAATTTGAGATTTCTTGATGGGTAGGGGACAATAAGGGTGATTCCGGGCAGAATTCGGCAGCGAAAATAGAGATTGGGAATTAGCTAATTCTGCTAGAGCTACTTCTTGGGTCCAGGCACTGTTTTCGCCCCAAGCGTAATATAAATTCGGGTCTGTGCGATCGGGTACGGCCAAAATGTAACTTTCTTCTGCTATTTCTTCTACTGTTTCTTCTGCTGTTTTTTCTGGGGATGCTGCAGAAAAAAAGGTTTTTTCCACCAACAGTCCCAAAGTTAAAGTTTGTTCGGGAACGTAATGTCGGGCAGCATTGTTGAGACTATCTTCGAGTCGAAATTGCAAATTGTCGATCGGCACAACTTCCCAAACATAGCGGTCGATCAGTTTTTCTTCCCAAATCTGGGGATTGTGTTTGCTTTTACCTTGATTTGGGGGACAGCCCAACAGTTCCAGCGCTGCTTCGTTAATTGTGACAATTCGGCCCTGCAAATCGGTAGAAATCACTGCATCTGACAGACTTTGCAGCATATCTTTTTGATACTGCTTTTCCACCATCACGTTTTGAAACAGTTGGGAATTTTGCAGCGCCATTCCGGCTTGGGAATTAAACGCTCGCAAAAACTCCTCATCGGAAGGGGTGAAAGTGCCTTGATTCTTATTAATTAGCTGAGTTACGCCGATCAGCTCGCCTTTAGCGTTGTACACCGGCATACACAAGACAGTCCGAGTGCGGTATCCGGTTTGCTGGTCTGTAGAGGGGTCAAAGCGGGGATCGTCGTAAGCATCTGTAATATTTAGGGGTTGACCGGTCGAAGCCACGTAGCCGGCAATTCCTTTGTTGGCAGGAATGCGAATTTCTACCATCGTTTTGCCGTCGGCTTTGGCGACTTTTGTCCAGAGTTCGTTGGTTTCCCGATTTAATAAAAATAGCGTGCTGCGATCGGCCTGCATCAAGTCGCGAGCTTGATCCATGACAGAGCGCAAAGTTGTTTCCAAGTCAAGACTTTGACCTAAAGTTGTGGTGGCTCTCAACAGCGCGGCCACCCCTCGCTGGTTGCGGGCGACGACGTAGAAAGACTGACAGCTTTCGAGAATAATCCCGATCGAATCTGCAAAAGCCTGAAACTGCACTTCGTCTTCTTCGTCAAAGGGGACATTGCCAGCTTTATTCAGCAGTCTGACTACAGCTACGGGTTCGTTTTGGCTCTTGCTGCTAAAAATCGGCATACAGAGGATGGTCTCGATCCGGTAGTCCGGCGGTTCGTCTACTTCGGAATTAAAATGCTCGTGCGATCGACCTGCCACGGAATTTACCGATTTTCCGGTACTTGCTACGTAGCCTAAAATGCCTGCATCCATCGGCAAGCGAACTTCTACATCTTCGCCCGTGAGCGGATCGGCTGTTTTGTGCCAAAGTTGATTTTTGTTGGCGTCCACTAAAAAAATTGTTGTCCGGTCTGCTTGCAGAATTTGACCAATTTTGACAGTGAAGGCATCTAACAGTTGCTCTAAGAGAGTTTCGAGCGCTTCATTGTTAATCAGGTCCATCGCCCGGATAAATTGCTGAAATTCTGCCGTGATAAAGTCCAGCAGGCACACTAATTCAGGAACTGGCAGGCTCTTAACCCGGGAGGTCAACGCCCCCATAAAATTGACTTGAGTCAGTGTAGCCAGAACGCTACCAGCATTGGAGAATGTCATGATTAACTGCTTGCTCAGAGGGGTAGACAGACCTGCTGGTCGAGGGTGCTAGATTCTGGGGCGGTGCAAACTATTTAAGTTGTTTGCTCCAAAAGCCTGCACTCGCTTGTAGCTTTGAGGGATCGCGAGTTGATTTTTTGGCCGCAACTTCAGTTTGCTTTTTACATATGCTCGATCGATCGTTTTTTTTACAACATCGATACCGATCCTGGTTCGTGAATTAAAGCTGAACTTGAGTTCGGAACACTGCCAGCCAGAAAATTAACTTGCCGGCTGGTGCGATCGATTGCGGGCAATGTAGATTTGACGCTATGTCAGGAGGCTGCTACGCAATCTGACTGTTTTAGCGCCCTCGGCGATCGCATCCGGTCTGGTGAATGGCGGTATTTTGTCAGGGGCGAAACATTCCCAAGCTACTCATAGTTTAATGGTAAACGCAACAGCAGGATAGCTACACAATTAAAGCCGCCAAAAATTTCGATCGGTCTTGGAGAAAGCGGGTTTTCGCTAGCAACGGACGATCGGGCGATCTGGCGATCTGGCGATCGGTCGGGCTGTCGGTAGCAAAAAGCACAACAGCTTCTAATATCGTTTCCGGTTGCATCGGAATGATTTAACCGCAGAGAACACAGAGTACACAGAGTCCGAGAATATATATCTGAATCATTCCGATGAAGAGAGGATTTGATATAACAGAGGACTCCGATCGCCTCCGGTGGATTGACCGCTCTAAAATTGGTTCGCGCGTGCGGACTTGCACACGCACGCGCGAACCGGCTCGATCGAGAAACCAGGTTTTTAGCATCACCAGCATTGACTGCAAAATTCACGCAGCAGACGGCATCGACTGGGCAAATACCACCGATTGATAGTAGCGCTGCAGTTGTGCCGTAGCAGCGCCCCAACCCCAGCGTTCAGCTTCAGAGCGAGCGTTTTGGCGCAGGGTTTCCCGTTCTTCGGGATTGGCAAACAAGCGCTGAGTAGCAGCCAGAGCTCCTGCTTCATCAGCCGGGTCAAATAAATAGCCGTTAACCCCGTCGGTAACGATATCGGGAATTCCGCCGCTGCGCGCCGCCACTACGGGCGTGCCCGCAGCCATTGCTTCCAGGAGCACCAAGCCCAGGGTTTCGGGGCGGGAGGGACAAATGAAGGCATCGGCAGATGCGTAAGCAGAAGCTAGTTCTTGCCCCTTCAGGTAGCCGACAAAATTAGTAGGAGTGCCAGCAAAATATTGTTCGAGGGTTTGTCGGTGCGGCCCGTCTCCCACTAGGGCGAGGCGGGCATCGGGAATCGCGGCGAGGACTGGCTTGATCGACTCGATTTCTTTTTCGGCACCGAGACGGCCGACGTAGAGTAGTAAGGGGCTGTCTGGGTTATTTTCAGACAAGCGCGATCGCATTTCTGGACTTGCCAATTCGGGGACAAACATTTCGGTATCAACGCCCCGCTGCCACAAATCCACCCGATCGATCCCGTGATTTCTCAACTCTTCCACCATTGCTGTAGAAGTGCACAGATTTAATTCAGCTTGATTGTGAGCACCTTTAAGCAATTCCCACAGCAAAGGTTCGAGCATTCCAAAACCGTAGTGGTGCAAATATTTAGGTAAATGAGTGTGGTAAGAAGCCAAAATCGGAATATTAAACTTTTTGCCGTAATATATGCCGCCCAACCCCAAAATTGCCGGATTGACAACATGAATAATATCCGGTTTAAACTGCTCTAATTCGCGGCCGACAGCCGGAGAAGGAAGTGCCATTTTCAACTCCGGGTACATCGGCAAAGGCAAACCCTCAACACCGTAAACCCGAGCGCCTTTGTATTCTGTAATCCCGTAATCCGGGGAAAATATCAAAACTTGTTCGCCCGCTCGCTGCAAATGATCTACAGTGTGAATCAAGCGCGTGACAATGCCGTCTATTTTCGGCCAAAATGTTTCAGTGAACAGAGCAATTTTCATAAAACGAAGGAAGAAGGAAGAAGGAAGAAGTCATTAGTCATTAGTCATTAGTCATTAGTCATTTTACCCGAAGAGCGAAGTCGAAGGGTAGTCATCAGTCCAACGTCATCAGTGCTGCCGCCTCCGAGTTTTCCGTACAACGTCATCAGGAAGAAGGAAGAAAGCTGTAGTTATATATTCTCATAAAGATCGGGTATGCCAAATTCTGCTACTATTCAGTAGGGAGAACACACATAATAGCGAGCGTCTTTACCGGAGATAAACCTCGGAAAGCTTAGAGAAACTATCGATTACCAATTGCCAATTGCCAATTGCCAATTGCCAATTACCAATTCCCGATCGCCCATTACCAGACATACCTCATTTTTTTGAGAAAGGCTATATTCTTTATATATTGTTTAGGAAATCGATATTCCCAGTCTTTGGCAAACGTCGGGGTCGGTAACAGGATACACTCTCTCGCAAGGAGTAAGTAATTGCGCGCGATCGGCTTTTGTATTGTAGTGATGCTGTTGCTGCACGAATTCGGAAATATCCTCAATATTCACAATCCAATCTCGCGAGTAATTAGCTAAAACACTGCCGCGCAAACCCAGTTGAATTGCCCGCCGTTCTAGTTTTGCACCGCTTGGGTGACGGTCCGGGTCCCATTGCAGCCGTACATCCGAACTTTTAACAGCTTGCTGCCATTCTCTTTCGCTTCCGTACACTGCTGGAACGAATTTAGAACCAACGGCAGATGCTAAAATTTCATCAAAGGCGGAACGTTTTAGCCGAACCGCCAGAATCACTTCTTGTCCCGGTTTTGTTCCCCATCCCGATCGATACATCATCCAGAGAAAATTGGGCTTGATCCAACTCATGCGGTGCAGACTGAATTCACCGCCAAAATAACCGTGTTCCGCAGCAAAAAGACCGATCGCCGGACAGTAAGCTTGGTACACTACAACAGTATTATCATCAAATTGCGCCAGAATGTGACGACCTGTTTTCGGCAATTTACTCGCTTGATTTAAATAGGATTCTGTTAGCAGCTTCATCACCAGTAATTGCGAGATATAATTTTTAAATTAACCGCAGAGGACACAGAGGACACAGAGCAACAGAGCCAAAGATAGAGGGAAATCCATTCACAACTTGTAAAGCCTTCTCTTCCCTTCTTTTCTCTTCCTTAGCGCCCTTTGCGCCTTCGCGGTTCGTTAAAAAAACTCTCTCCCGCAACTAGAAACCCAAAATTACCTGTGCCAAGAAACCTTCGGCAAAATCTGGTTTTTATCGACGCGGTGCTGATATTTTGTAGCAAAATTCAGCAGAGAATCGAGCAGCGAATCTGAGAGATAGTGCGGCTGCAAGCCTAGTTCTAGCAAGCTGGTGTTTTTGGCATTGAAATAATGTTCTTCTTTCTCGACTCTGGGATTTGCGATGTTGTTGATTTCTACTTTTAATCCCATTGCCGTGCCTGCTTTTTGCACCAACAAGGCTAAGTCGCCGACGCTGAATTGTTCAGTGAATTGGTTGAAAACGCGGAATTCTCCGGCGGCGGCGGGGTTGGCGATTGCTAATTCCACGCAGCGCACTGTATCCCGAATGTCTAGGAAGGTGCGGGTTTGTCCGCCGGTGCCGTAAACTGTCAGGGGATGACCGATCGCAGCTTGGATGCAAAATCTGTTCAATGCCGTACCGAATACTCCGTCGTAGTCCAAACGGTTGATCAGCAGTTCGTCCATGCCGGTTTCTTCTGTGAGCACGCCGTAGACTACGCCCTGATTTAAGTCGGTGGCTCTTAAACCCCAGATTTTGCAAGCAAAATGGATGTTGTGGGAGTCGTGGACTTTTGACAGGTGGTAGAAACTGCCCGGTTGTTTGGGATAGGGTAGTGTATCTTTGCGGCCGTTGTGTTCGATCGTAATGTAGCCTTCTTCGATGTCAATATTCGGGGTGCCGTATTCGCCCATTGTCCCCAGTTTCACTAGGTGACAGTCGGGGAAGTCTTCGCGGATTGCGTACAGCAGGTTGAGTGTCCCGACGACGTTATTGACTTGGGTGAGGACTGCGTGTTCGCGATCGATCATCGAGAAAGGTGCCGAACGCTGTTCGCCAAAATGGACGATCGCCTCTGGTGCAAATTTTCTCATGCTTTTGCTGAGAAAATCGTAGTTGGTGATGTCACCGACGAACAAGTCGATCGACTTACCCGTTAAATCTTGCCATCGCTGCAGTCGTTGCTGAATCGGCGCGATCGGAGTGAGGGTGTCGCTGCACAGTTCCAGATCCCAGTGCCGCCGCACGAAGCTGTCGAGGATGCCAACTTCGTGACCTTTTTGAGACAGGTAGAGTGCGGTTGCCCAACCGCAATAGCCATCGCCACCAATAACCAGGACTTTCATAAATCAACGGTGAATCTTGCTTGCCAATACTGGGTTAATGTACCAGGTAATGGTGCATTGTGAACCTTTAATCTGCAAGCGATCGACCAAAAGAGACTTTGTTTTGCAGCATTAAACTTGAATTTCGTCGGCGAAGCTGGCGCGGCGAGTAAATTCAAAGGGGCCCGCCAGGGCTCCCCAGACGTGGGCGTCGGTTTCTGGGTCGCGCCCGCGATCGTGACTGATAAACTTGTCTTGGTCGATCTCGAATTCGCTGTCTAGATAGGTGTTTTTGCCGTTTCTGACCACAGCGCAGCCTTTTCCGGGTTCGACGCACCCTTTGAAGCTGCTGCCCGTCCAGTGCGTGATAAAGGTGCAGCCGGGGAGCAGTTTCAGTTGTGCTGTTGTGATTTCTTGCAGCCGTTGGGGTTCGCGGGATGCGCCGTAGAATTGTGCTTCGTTTTCGATCGCATAATTTTCGATGTCGATGCGATCGTCCGCCGGGACTAATTTTAACACTCGCACTCGGTACGGAGAGTTGATTTCGATGTCGTAGGCTTGTTCTAGATAAAGACTTACTCCGTCCAATACCTCCACGGGTAACGGTCTCATGCAGACGCGGATGTGCGCGAAAAAAGGCGGATTTTCAAAAGCTTGGGCTTGATTGCTGAAGTCGGCCGCCATCCAGCGGGCGAGGGTGACTATATCGGTGGAATGAGACATATC
>NZ_JBARVX010000412.1:0-2551 GCF_049646505.1 Microcoleus sp. | reverse complement strand
AAATCGAGACTCGCTAAATACCACTTGCCCTGCTGAGTGTAGGTGCAAATAATTTTACTTTCGGAAACAACGGCATAGGTAGACATTCCAAAAACCCACTGAGGAAGTCCGAATTCAGCCGCCATTTCGCACAAAGCCTCTATTCCTGCCTCCCCCCTTAGCAAGGGGTGATTTTCTATTCCTGCCTCCCTGCTTGCTAAAGAGGGTTCTGTGCCTACTCTTGCCTCCCCCCTTAGTAAGGGGGGATTGAGGGGGGTTCTATATAAATTCCACCAGTTCGACTTGTCAGAAACAAAATACAAAACTCCATCCGGCGACCATTCCGGCTGAAAAATAGACTCATCAACCCCGCCCGCAACCAAGTTTTTTTCGCCTAAAGAACCGCCGCTCTTAATTTCTGATACCCACAATTCCGTCCCGTCCCACGGCATATTTGGATGGTTCCAAGAAATCCAGGAAAGTCGAGAACCATCGGGACTCAAACGAGGAGAAGCATAAAAATCGTTACCTTGAGTTAAGATTTGAATATCTTCGCCGTTATCTAAATTAATGCTAACAATTGTATTGACAGATTCCCCCTCACCGGCACCGTCTTCGCGCACGCAAATCAAGCGATTTCTTTGCCGGTCAACAATCATATCTGCGTAACAACTCTTAGCAGCAGGTGTGAGAGTTTCTGGTTGAGAATCTAATGCTTGACAATAAATACGTTGGTCGGCAAAATGAGAAAAATACACTGCACCGCCGCTGACGGCAAACGCAGCGCCTCCGTATTCGTGAACGCGAGTGCGAACATTGAAAGGCGGCGGTGTTACATCAGTTATTTTACCATCAGGAGTGCGCCGCACAATGACACTTCTACCCCCTTCCGAGGGTCTTCCCTCAACCCAGTAAATATCATCACCGTCCATAGCAATTTGTCCGAGTCCGACAGTTCCCGAAACAATTAAATCGGAGGTAATGGGAGATTTCCAAGAGCCGTAAGGTGATATGTTATTCATAGGGTTTAGGTTGTTTTGTTTGATGAAATAGAGGATTTGCGCGATCTGACCTTCACAACCAAGTTTTTCACACAACCTGCAAGTTACAACAAAATATTTTCGTAAAAAACTCGGTTTCGACGCATCCGTTCAGAACTAACATAAATTAATATTTTCACTTTACACTAATTCAGCCGCGGGAAAGCAGAACATCCAAAAAACGGTATTATACCTCTTGCAAAACAAATCAATGTTACAATTAAAAGTTTTGAGTTTTAGACTCCAGAGCTAACTCATAGCTGTAAAATGCTGATAAAACCTGCAATCTGCTTTACTTAAGCCAGACCCTGAATTATAGCATAAAATTATTTTGCAATAGGTCTAATCAAATGCTCCCTCAAAAATTGCTAGCAGCGGGCGCGCATAAAAAATCTACTTCGTACAAAACCCGCCCTGACTTTTCTTCTTTTCCCTCTCTTTCTCTGTGTCCTCTGTGTTCTCTGCGGTAAAAAAATCTTCAAAAAGTAAGACCAACTATCAACAAACTTGCAACAACAAAAACATTAGATTTATTTCCTCAGCCCCGCAGCAATCAATTAGGTACGAAGCTCTAAAATTGTCTCTATCTTTCATAATCTTAGCAAAAAACTAGATGAAGTTATCAAAAAAGACTTGGATTGTTGCCTGTATTTTGTACTTTTTGGCGATTCTCAGTATCATGCTTGCAGCAGATATGGGGTTGTTAGTCAACTTCTCACTCGCTCATCCGCCTTACGACAAAGTTGGACATTTTGTTTTGTACGGAATTGCATCTTTTTTGTGTCATAGAGCAACGGGCAAAAAAACGATTGGTTTGTTTAATTCTGTGATTCCTTTTGGGCCTGCAATTTTTACTGTCTTCACTGCTGGGGAAGAAATGCTGCAAGCTATTTTCCCCAATCGTACTGCTAGTATTGAAGATTTTTTATTTAGTTTAGGCGGGATTTTAGTCTTTTATTGGGTTGGAGAAGTTTGGGATAAAAAAAAGGGGAATTGATAAGCTGTTGCGGCATTTAAATTGTATGTCAAAAAACGAGCGAACCACGAGTGGGGAGTAGGGGTTGGGTCAGAAAGCCCGCCCTGAATATACAATTTAAATCTGCGACAGCTTAACATTGGCAATTTACTTAAATTCTCAATCGAGAAAATCTTTTTGAGAGGGTTCAATTGCTTTCTTCTAAAAATGTTTGCACTCGACCGTTCGGTCTCAAAACTACTCGAATTTTCGGGTTTTTTCCATTGGAAACGGGAGAAACAAAGGGTTCGCCGGCTAAGGGCATATTAACTTGTTCGATATAATCGGCTGCTGCTTTTCCCATCGGGAAGATAGTTTCAATTGAGCCGTTTTCATCGATTTGGATGCTGTATTCCAAGGTTTGTTCCATTTTTTCGGTGGGCTTCCAGCGTTCTTCAAAGTAAGTTCTAGCTTCTGAAACTTGAGGAATTGTATCAAATAGATTGCGATTTTTTTTGCTGGCGGCAGCTTGATTGTTGTCGTCAGACTCGGCTTGGGGTTGAGCGTCCTCAAGGGG
>NZ_JBARVX010000411.1:0-25109 GCF_049646505.1 Microcoleus sp. | reverse complement strand
AAACAAATTAGATTAGCAGTAGACTCTAGCGAACCCGCGTTTTCTGACGTATCCAAAACAGACCCAGATTTTTCAGTAATTCAAGGTTTAGCAGAAGCGGGTGTAATTCCGAGTTCGATTTCAGCAGACACTAAAGATGTGAAATTTCGGCCCGATGCACCGTTAAGTCGCGAAGCAATGATTCTTTGGAAAGTGCCTTTAGATACTCGTCAAATTTTACCGACAGCTAACATAGAGGGAGTGAAAGAAAAGTGGGGCTTTCAAGACGCTTCTAAAATTGACTCCCAGGCCTCGCGGGCAATTTTAGCTGATTTTAACAATGGAGATTTGGCGATTATTCGCCGAGTTTTTGGTTTTACAACTCTCTTTCAGCCGAAGAAATCCGTGACTCGCGCCGAAGCTGCCGCTAGTTTGTGGTATTTTGGCACTCAAGATGGGGGATTGTCAGCTAAAGATGCTTTGCAAGTCAAGTCTCAACCTACCCAGTAAAGTTGTTTGGGTGCTTAAAAGTTTTAAACAAAGCATCTACTTATTATGAAGCAAGTTCGATCGTTCTGAGATATTGCACCATTTTCAATAGACTTCTTGCAAAAATAGTTAGGACGATGCTCAAAGCCATCCCACAAAAATCTTTTTTCTTGTGGGACGTTGCTCTGAGCAGCGTCCCAAAATTTGATTAAAAGGACTTTTGCAAGAGGTCTAATAAGCTGTAGGGGCGGGTTCACTCTTGAGCCTTAAAGCTTGCAGAAAGGTTAAATAAACCCGCCCTCCCACGAAAAATCCCTTTATTGACATTGGTGCAAGATGTGACATCGTTCCGACTTAGGTTCTCAGCAAAAGAAGCACCGAAGTTTGAACGATCGCACTTTTTTGATTACTATAGTTACCGCATTATAAAATTCCCGTTTCTGTAATTTCTGTGCGCGACTCACAGTCACAAATCCTTTCAAACATCATACATCAACATCTCTCAGCTTGAACGGCGCACCCTGCGAGATAGATTGTTTTCGTTTAATTTTAACTTGTGTATTATCCGACACAATTTATGCAAGTTCCTAAAAGATTTTGTAGGTATTTTAACCAACACTTTTCAAACCTCTCAGTAGGATTCCGGATGCGGTAGCAGCCTTAACGATAAATGAAAAAGAGTGTTTGAGCTCTGGGAGAGCGTTTTTTAATGTACGACATGACCCGATTTACCCCGCAAGACATGGCGAAATGCAGCTTAGTCCTGCGCCAGCTAGGTAGAAATACAGCTAGTATGGAAGCTTGCAGCCAGAAAATTGTTAAATTTATTTATCAACATTTTTGCAGTTCGCAAACAGGAGAAAATAGCTGTGTTTTGGTGCGTTTGTTCAAAACTCATCCCTACGGCGAATTAGAAGACTCATTGCAACAATCTGTCCGCCGTTTGATGAACAATAATTCCCCTGCCGCCGACATGAAATGCTGGACTTTGCTAGCAGCAGCAGGCGCCCAACCGCAGTGGAATTCTCGGCATACAGCAGCCCAAAATACTGCTATTGGGTTAGTTAGCACCGAATTAGTAGCCGAAATGCCGGCGATTTCGGAAATAATCCGGCAGTTTGGTTTAGACATTCCTACAGTCATCGGAACCCAGCGAGAAAGGTTCCTGCAATTAGAACCCGCAGTATTAAATATTTTTCACGTTTCAGAGGCAAAAGGCAGCCCCTTGATTCCCGAACAAAAATCTTTAATTATTCCCTACCAAGTCAAATCTGTGTTGGGATTTGGGGGACTTCTGCCGTCTGGAAGTTTGTTTGCTGTAGTGATGTTCCTGAAAGTTAAAATTCCACAAAACACTGCTGAAATGTTTAGACATTTAGCATTGAGTGTCAAAACAGCTTTGTTACTCGGTGAGGAAAAAGTTGTATTTGATTCGTCATCTTCGGCGGCAAAAAATGCAGTTAATAACAACTTTTACGACAATCAATTCCTGGAATCTCAAATTGCCAATTTGATTGAATTGCTGGATTTTTCAGAACAGGAAATGCTCAGGCAAGCCGATCGTTTTCAAGCTACAATTGATAAGTTGCAGCGCGAAATTGCCGATCGCAAAAACAAGGAACAAGCTTTGCAACCAAGTCAAGAACCATTCACAGGTATCCTCAACGTTCCCAATGAGGGTATTGTTCGCATGGAGGAAAATCCAGGAAGTCAGCGTTTAAATCAAGGAGAAGAACAGATTTAATTCACTGTCTGTTAAAAGTCTGTAGTGAGGAATGCCAGTCAAGAGTAAAAATCTGAAGACTGAAGTCCTCACTACAAACTTATAACGGGTATTGTACGGGACGCGCTCTCATTGAGGATTGCGGGTTCTGGATGCTAAAATCGAGCCGTACCATTTATCTATTGGTGTTTGCTTTCCGATCCGAAATCCTAAGTTTTCAATAACTTGTCTGGTTTCGGCGTGAGTGTGACCGGACCACAAGTGATATTCTAAAGAAAGGTTTTGCACGAGCTGCCAAGTATCTCGATCTTCAAATAACAACCATTCTGCGCCTTCGCAGTCTACTTTGGCTAAATCGACGCTGCCGCCAATTCGATCGATCGCCCTGCGAAATGATACCATCGGTATGTCGCCGCTGGCGCTGACGGTCGATCGGGTTTTTCCCGACACTTCCCGAATATCGAGGACGACTTTACCATCTTCGGCTCCTACAGCTTCCATAAAATAGGTAAAATTCGCGATTTTAGATTGATGTTTGAGGTAATTTTCTAGGTAGGGATTAGCTTCGTAGGCGTGAATTACGGCGTGAGGAAACCGGTTCCTCGCAACAATTGGAAATAACCCGACATTGGCTCCAACATCAATAATTGTCCTCAAGGATGGGGATAATCGCTCGACTCCGTAGCAATCATCTAAAAGCACTTCTATAAATTCTCCGTCCATGCCTTTCTCTGAAGGGATGTTTACTTGATAATGCTTTTCTTGCACAATTAGTTGTTCTGGCAATTGAAAGCTAGCAACTCTGTTAAATTTTATGCCTAATTTTTTAGCTCGAATTTTTCGCCGCAATAGTTGCACTAATTTTTTGAAAAGCATTGGGAGAACTGAGATATATTTTTCACATTCATAATAACAATATTTCGGACAGTTTTATATGTGACCTGTGGTGGCGAGAAACCGGGTTGCTAGATTTTTTGGGTTGGGCGACCACAAATATTCCCAAAAATTAGGTTGCTGAGGTCAGTTGTCTAAGTATTTGTAGGTGTGCATCCATCACTGATACTGCTCGCTTATCTAGTTACACACCGTCGTTTTATGGGTTTTTGGAGAATGGTAAATAGAAATTAAATCTGGTTTAATAAATGTCAAAGTCCGGTATCAAACGCGGGAATAAAAAATGTTAGAGTTCGATCGCCTGTTCCAAACAATCGAAGAATTAGTCATGCTGCACTCTCCCAGCGGTGTAGAGTCGGAAATTAACCAGCGGTTGATGGAAAAATTCGCTGCTTTGGGTGTGAATGCTTGGATCGATCGCGCGGACAATGCGATCGCCCTAATTCCCGGCCGCAATCAGCAAAAGTCGATCGCCATTACCGCCCACAAAGACGAAATTGGCGCGATAGTTAAAACAATAGGCGAAAAAGGCCGCGTCGAAGTTCGCAGGTTGGGCGGCGCGTTTCCTTGGGTGTACGGCGAAGGTGTCGTCGATTTGTTGGGCGACAAGCAAACAATTAGCGGGATTCTCAGCTTCGGAAGCCGCCACGTTTCTCACGAATCCCCCCAAAAAGCTCAGCAGGAGGATGTTTCTGTCAAGTGGGAAAATGCCTGGATTGAAACCAAGTGTACCAGGGAGGAATTAGCCGAGGCGGGCATTCGGCCGGGAACGCGGATGGTGGTGGGAAAGCACCGCAAGCGCCCGCTGCGGTTGAAGGATTGGATCGCGAGCTACACCCTGGACAACAAGGCTTCTGTGGCGATTTTGCTGGCTCTGGCCGAATGTTTGACAGAGCCTGCGGTGAATGTTTATTTGGTGGCTTCGGCGAAGGAGGAGGTTGGGGCGATCGGGGCTTTGTATTTTTCGCAGCGCCAGCAGTTGGACGCGCTGATTGCTTTGGAAATTTGCCCTCTAGCGCCAGAATACCCGATCGACGACGGCGAAAACCCGGTTTTGCTGGTTCAGGACGGCTACGGAGTTTACGATGAAGGATTGAACGCCCAATTGCGCGCAGCCGCAGTCGCAGCCGATGTGGAGGTGCAGTTGGCGGTAATTAGCGGTTTTGGGAGCGATGCTTCGATCGCCATGAAGTTCGGCCACGTCGCCCGCGCGGCTTGTTTGAGTTTCCCGACGCAGAATACGCACGGGTTTGAAATTGCTCATTTGGGGGCGATCGGCAACTGCGCCAGCATCCTCAAAGCTTACTGCGAGCAGCTTTCGGACGACTAGAAAAAAAACTTTCACAAAGTAGTTGACAGATTGGGAAAAATTAGTTAAGGTAATCAAGGTGCGGCACACAAGCAAACGCAGCAAAACGCGCCCCCATCGTCTAGAGGCCTAGGACACATCCCTTTCACGGATGCGACGGGGATTCGAATTCCCCTGGGGGTATTGAAAATCTGACTCTGATATCAAAGTGATATCTAGCAACTGGTAAAGGAAAAAACCCGAACCCACACGCTAGGTATCATTTTTGCATTTGGCGCGTTTAACTTCCTCTCGTATTGGATAATTGTAAATCCAGATGCGATTTCAACCGCCGGGTCTTCTTTGCTGATTTCATGGAGGTAAGCTAAATTTTTGAATAGGCGAGATTTACAAAACATCGCACTCACTCGACTTAAAGAAGTAGAAGTGCTGCTCACCAACCGTCAATACTCTGGTGCTTACTATCTGAGTGGCTATATCGTAGAATGCGCTTTAAAAGCTTGCATTGCCAAACAAACTCATAAATTCGATTTTCCTGACAAAAAAACCGTTATTGACAGTTACACCCACGATTTAGCAAAACTTGTTAAAGTTGCTAAACTTGATGCAGAATTAACATCCCTCCTCGGAGATCCAAATTTTCCACCTCGATGGGCATTAGTCAAAGACTGGTCAGAAGAAAGTCGCTACGAAAAACATAACAAACAAAAAGCTGTCGATGTTTATTCAGCAATTACCGACCCCAATCACGGAGTTTTACAATGGCTACAGCAACATTGGTAAATCAAGAAATAGAAGAAGGTAAAAGACTTATAGACGCTCTCAATACAGCAGGTTTATCAGTTGATTCTGCTCTCTGGATCTACGCAATAGAACCGGAAACCTGGCGACTGATGCTCACTTCGCCTCTGTACGATAGCAAGGGCCCCCTTAAAAGTTATGAGGAAATATTATCAATTTTTCGCCAAGTAAAACCAGAATTAAAAATCGATTGGACAGCCATTGTAGCAGTGAGTGTCAAGCATAAACTAATTGAAGGATTGCGTCAATTACAGAAACATTGGGACTTGAATTTATCAGGTAAACGCATGACAAATAACATGGTAAATCAGATGTTGATTTCAGATGCTTATATTTATCAAATTAAGTAAAAATAGCAAGGAAGGATACATACAAAATCGATCGATATAAATTGCAGCTACTCGCTCAGCCCAATTGTGGTTGCCACAATCGATTCTGTGGGAGTATGTAGAAACTTTGTAATTTAACTTAAAACCTTGAGAACTTACGCATGAGCCCAGAAAGCGGGTTTTTGACGAATTAGTGATTGATCTTCATTGCTATTTAGAAGCGAGACAGCTTATCATAAATAGCAATTAAAGAGAATTTAAACAACCTGCCATGCTGTGGACACCCGGACAAATCCTCAAAACTCGCCCCTACCGCATTGACACCATCCTGGGAATGGGGGGATTTGGCATGACTTACAAGGCCACACACTTGCAACTTAACTATCAAGTTGTCCTCAAAACGCCGAATCTGAGTTTGCAAAATGACCCGGAATATCCCAACTTTGTTCGCAGATTTATCCGCGAAGGGCAAATCTTAGCCAAATTTTGCCAAAACGCGCACCCTGGAATTGTCCGCGTCAGCGATTTGTTTGAGGAAAAAGGCCTTCACTGTTTGGTAATGGATTTAATCGTCGGGCAAAGTTTATTTGATGCCGTACAGCAGCGAGGGCGACTCCCGGATACAGAAGCAGTGGCAATTATCCGCCAAATTGGAGAAGCTTTAATTGATGTTCACCAAGCAGGAATTGTCCATCGAGATGCTCATCCAGGTAATATTATGTTGCGTCCCAACGGGCAAGCAGTATTAATTGATTTTGGGCTGGCAAATGAATTAATGCCGACTGTTATTAGCAGCAGACATCCTCATAACCCTGCTTTTGCTCCTTGGGAACAGCATATCGAAGGTAGCGGTAAACCAACGGTTGATATTTATGCTTTAGCTGCATCTTTATATTATGCAGTAACTGGAAAACCGCCAACAGCTTCCCTCAATCGGCATTATAGAAATGAAGCATTGCCACCTGCGAAAAATTTTGGGGTGAAAGATTGGGTGAGTTTAGCAATAGAAAAAGGGATGGCATCCGATCCGCAAAAGCGGCCGCAGTCGATGCAAGATTGGTTGAGTTATCTGCGGGAACCGATTCCGCCAACGGTTGCCGGTGTTTCGGTACAGCTTAAATCAGCGATGGGTGTTGACTATACTCGTCTGCGGAATTTATTGGCGGCGGGGAAGTGGAAAGAAGCGGATGGGGAAACACTCAAGGTGATGCTGAAAGCCGCTAGACGGGAGAAGGAAGGTTATTTGGATAGGGAATCAATTGAGAATTTTCCTGGCGATGATTTGCGGACGATCGACCAATTGTGGGTAAAATACAGTCAGGGTCGCTTTGGCTTTAGCGTCCAGAAAAAAATCTGGTTGGAAGTAGGCGGTAAAGTTGATTATGACACTGAATGCAAGCTGGGCGATCGTTGCGGTTGGCGAAAAGGAGGAGAGTGGTTGAACTACAGTAACCTAACCTTTAATAAGCAAGCACCTGTGGGCAACCTCCCTGTTGGTGGGAGTTTCGAGTTCTGTGGAGGTGTGGTGTTTGTCTCTTCTCTCGCATCGAGAGCTGTAAGCTGTAATCTATAGCGATTTCATCCCTTTGTCAAGTCTTTTTTTGAGAACCTTTTTCTACGAAGTTATCGGCTTTTGGTCATTTCATTACCAGCAACGCGGGGGTTTACTCTTCAAACAACAGACTCGCGAAATTCGGGTGATAGCAATTGGCCAACACAAACTGTTTGGGGCCAACTTTGGAGGTAGTGAAGCAGATAGATTGACAAAAAAGTTAGGGAAATAAACCTAAACGAATCCATAATTGTCGCGCTATTAACTGTGGTTGAGAATTCATTCCCAAAGCTGTAACTGTTACTATACCTACTGGTGTCATTCCTGCGATCGCACCTGACTCAGATTGCACTTTAAAATTCTCTTCCCACCTATTTTCTCTTGGGTGAAACAGGGAAACTTCTGTATTAGATGTAGAATCAATTCCGCTTGTATTAGTTCCTTTCCGCAGATTGCAAGAGCGACAAGCTAATGCTAAGTTTGATATTTCATCATTACCGCCTCGATAAAGTGGAACAATAGACCTCTTGCAAAAATAGTTAGGACGGGCTAGAAGCCCATCCCACAAAAATCTTTTTTCTTGTGGGATGGGCTTCTAGCCCGTCCCAAAATTTGATGAAAAGGATTTTTGCAAGAGGTACAATATGTTCAATCTCGAAAGGAAAGTTAAATACTATTTCAGGTGCGCGGCAATATTCGCAACGATGAGCAGCGCGATCTGCTACTAAATTGTAGTTAGGATTCATCAGATCGATTGTTGTACGAGAACTTCTGTCCGAATAGTAGCAGCTTTAAGTTCGGCTTCGACAAGACTTTCTAATTCCGCTTGTTGTTGGGGAGAAAGAGTTTGTCCTCGATCGCGCGCTGTACGCCACAAGTTCATTAACTCTGATAATCTTTTTTGTTGTTGGATAGTAAATAATTCGTCAGGATTAAACCTTTGAATTACTATTAATGCGCTGAAGTCCGTTTCGCCTAACAAAGAAGTCAAAGCATCTAAAGCTTGACCCGCAGTTTTACCTACAGATTGTCGATCGCCCGCAATAGCGCGATAGGATTTCTCACCGTTGGTATTAAGTACAGGCAGGATAGCTACCGTAGTCATATCTGAGTGAAAGTTAGTTACTAATTTAGTATAACCTGATTCTCTACAATTATAGCTAAGTTTATCGCTCGTCGTAGATCGATCGCCCGCTCTCAAGGATTTGCAATTGCAGTTAAAAATGCCTAAAATTAGTTAGATCGATGCTATTGAAATCCATTTTTTTTTACGTTCATCACCAGGATTAAAAGACACAATTACATCTCCTCGTTTTCAGGAAAAATGGTAGCCGCGTACTGCAAAGAAAATGCCGTTACATCGAGCTTATCTTCTTCAGTCCAAGTCTCGCTTTCATCGACAACCGATAGATTTTGCTGCACCAAATCGTTGAGAATAAGAGTTGCAAAGCGCAGTCTATCCGTTGGCGAAAGGGTAGATAGAACGCGATCGTAAACTTCTCGAACAGTAGTTGACATAGCCAATCCTCCTGCTGCTTATCTTCTGGAACACTTAGGGCAGGTTGATTAGATTATAGCTTAAAAAATTAATAAATTTATGCTATACTCAAATTCTAATTTTTAACCCCAGATTTACCTATGCCAACTTTAACTGATATTGGCACTCTCATCATTTCCACACCAGACACCTGTGGAAATCGCCCCCGTATCGCAGGCACTAGAATAACAGTTCAACGAATCGCCGTTTGGTACAAAATGGGGATGAAACCCGAAGAAATTATTGCAGAAATTCCCCACTTAAATTTAGCACAAGTTCATGCAGCACTAGCTTACTACTACGCCAATAAACAGCAAATAGATGCTGATATTGCTGATGAAGACGCTGAGTGCGATCGCTTATCTAATGAACACAAAGCGGAGAGTTAATCTTGAGCAAAATTCGTTTATATTTAGATGAGGATATTCTGGAACGTTCCTTAGTCAAAGCGCTCCGAAATGCAGGGATTGATGTAGCTACAACTGCTGAAGCTAGCAATCTCAGTTGCACTGATGAAGAGCAATTAATATGGACAACTGCCCAGGGGCGAGTTATCTATACTTTGAATGTGGGAGACTTTTGTCGCTTGCATAAAATTTATATGGAACAAGGCCGGGAACATTCAGGAATTGTAATGGGCCGACAAAGTTATTCGATTGGGGAACAATTGCGAGGATTTTTGAGGTTGATTTCTGCAAAATCAGCAGAAGAGATGATCGCTAAGCAAGAGTTTCTGGGAAATTATATGGACTAGCAATTTTAAATGCAGGAGACATCATCAGCCAAATTCGTCTTTCCTTTAGTTCTTTTAAAAAAAACTAAAGTCCTGACTGCGATCGCAATTCCCAAGTATATTTATTTTCCTACCATGCGATCGAGCTTTTCCTTCACCAGCAAATCTAAGAAAGAGCGCAGCGCAAATAAGCCGCCGAATCCCGCAACAGCAAAAGCCACGATCGCCCCCGTTTGATATCCGCCCACCAGCAGCACCGCACCCGACAGCACCGCAAAACCAGTCACACAAGCAAAAATTAGAGTTTTCAGCGCTAAACTAATCCGTTTCAAGGCTCTTTCGCTCTCGATATTTCGCACTCTAATTTGCAATTCGCCATCTTCGATCCGCTGCTCCAAACGCTTGAGGAAAACTTGCGATTTGCTCGGGCTTTGCAATTTGTAGGTGATAAAACCTCGGGCTTGTCTGGCTAATTCTGCGATCGCACTTCCCCGGCCCTTACTTACAGCAATACTCTTGACAAAAGGCTGAGCGGATGCTAGGAAATTGTAGTCAGGGTCAAGAGTTCTAGCAATGCCGTCGAGAGTTGTCAGAGACTTGACAATAAACATCATTTCTGCAGGCAAGCGAAACGGTTGCTGCTCGAACATAATGTAAAGTTCGTTCTTAATTTCATTAAAAGCTTGAAAGTCGATCGGCTTATCAATAAACTTATCCAACAGAAAAGTAATCAGCCTCCGCACCGGCATCATATCCGGCATCGGCTCAACTAAGCCGATCGTCATTAAAGTATTGAGTACCTCATCAGTATCTTTTCTGAGTACCGCAAAAAAAGTATTGACCATTTGGTCTTTAGCCAGAGACTTCACCTCAGCCATCATCCCAAAATCGTAAAAAATCAACCTACCATCTTCTGTCACCGCCAAATTTCCCGGATGCGGGTCAGCTTGAAAAAAGCCGTCAATTAACAACTGCTTCAAGTAACAGCAAATCCCGATTTGATTGAGCTTAGCAATATCTACTCCCATCGCTTCTAAACTCAGGCGATCGTCTACCTTAATCCCCGGCGCGTATTCTACAGTCAGAATTTTTTTAGTAGTATATTGCCAGTAGACTTTAGGAACAATAATCTGAGGATATTCTTGAAAATTATGGCTGAAGCGATCGGAATTTTTCCCTTCTTGCACGTAGTCAATTTCTTGATATAAAATCTTAAAAAACTCGTGATAAATAGATTCCAAATCGTACTTGCGCGTCGCCGGAAAATAGCGATCGCAAAAACGCATCACTTGGCGCACCGCCTTCACATCTAAATCGAATAAACTTTCCAAACCCGGACGCTGCACCTTGACAATCACATCTTCCCCGGTGTGCAGCCTCGCCTTGTGTACCTGTCCCAGACTCGCCGCAGCAATGGGGAACGGGTCAAAATCGCGGTACAAAGCATAAATATCTTTGCCCAACTCTGATTCTACAAGGGCGATCGCCTCTTCGGAACTAAATTCAGGAACCCGATCCTGCAACTGTTCGAGTTCCTTGACATACTCCAGCGGCAGCAAATCTGCCCTCGTCGAGAGAGACTGGCCGATTTTGATGAAGGTGGGGCCCAAATCCAGCAAAGTATTGACCAACCAATGGGCGCGAATTCTTCTAGTATGAGCAGAATTATTTTGCAGCAGTCCATCCCACCACAAAAAAAACATAAACTGTGCCGCCGCAGCAAAAACGTCTATTTGTCGTGCCAGGGGCGAATATTTAGAACGCTGCCAACGCAGGAGTTTTGGTGCAGCTTTTGTTAGCATAATATTCAGGATCTAGTTCCATGCAGCGCGACTGTTTTTTAGGGGATATTCTCTAGCATAGAAACCTGCTTCCACGTACAAAAATACTTCCTTGCAGGCTTTTTAAACATTTGAAAAACCCGGTTTATGCGGTCAAAAATGGATAATAAATTAATGAACGAAAATTTAATAATTTCAACACTTCCTCCAGTCCTCTCTCTCCTGTAGAACCTGTTTAGGATCGAAAACTTAATAACTTAAACACCTCCTACCGTCCTCTCTCCTGTAAGTTGCAAGAAAGAAGGAGGCTGAGCCTCGCCCCAGAAGCATTACCAGGCAGAGCCTGGTAACGAGCAATTCCTGGTAACGAGCAACGAGCGGACTTAATTCCGATCGCGCGAACCTGCTATTGAGACAGGAAACCTGACAAACAATTTTAAAAGCAGGATTTGCTAGGTTTGCGAGATTTTCCAATCTCGGAATAAAGGTAAGTCTTCGCCTGTTTGTTGCCAATCAAGCGTTGCTTTTCTACCTAACTATTCTTCTAGATGACAGAATTCCGCTGGAGATTTTAGCAGAGTCAGAGTAAAAGATGTGCGCCACAAGTCGCCAGCTTCAGAACTTTCTGCAGGAGAGCTAGACACCTCGATCGTACCATTCAAGTGCTCTACTAAACACTTTACCAGCGCCAGACCCAAACCCGTACCCGCGATCGCTTGGTCAGTAATGCCTGTCCCGCGGCGGAATTTGTCAAAGATGTGGGGTAAATCAGCAGCAGAAATGCCGCGCCCGAAATTAGAGAGGCTCAAGACAATGCAGTCACCAGCCTCAGATGCCTCGAAAATCACCGCACTTCCAGCAGCCGAGTATTTGCCAGCATTCGTCAGCAGTTCCAGCAGCACCCGCTTGAAACTGTCCGGGTCGGTTTGCAGCAAAGGGGAAGACTTCGGCAAATCTACCTTCAGAGTCAATCCCCTATCCGCCCAATTTTTTTCAAAATCCCCAGCTAAATCTTGAATTAAACGCTTGAGATCGATTTCGATCGGAGCAATAGGGACTTGCTGCGGTTCAAACTGCTTGAGGGCCAGCAAATCGTTAACCAAAGCGGTTTGCTTGGAACACTGCTGCTCTAGAATGTCGAGATACTTAGCCCGACTTGCTAAGGGCTGTTCGGCTTGTTTGAGCATCAGAATCGCCAGCTTCATGATGGTTAGAGGGGTACGCAACTCGTGACTCATTGTACTGAGAAACTCGTCTTCCATCAGTTTCAATTTGCGTAGTTGCTCTCGTTGATTGGCAGATTTTGCGTACAATTTTTCCTGCACGTCGAGACTTTGCTGCAACTGAGCGGTTCTATCTTCGACTAGGGTTTGCGCTTGCTCGAGTTTCTGATTTTGGACAATCGCCCTGCTGGCTAGCACGCACACCGATTCGAGAACTTCCAATTCTTCTGGGTTCCAAGGGCGGGGAGCAAAGTGCTGCAATACCAAGAACCCCAAGACGGTTTTGTCGTCTGGGTTTTTGGTGTCGGTGAGGGGAACCAGCAACAGGGCGCGAATGTCTTGGAGTTTCAAGATTTCTGCGACGTTTTCTGGTTCGTTGCGGGTGGATTGGCCGGAGTCAGGGAGGGCGAGGGGTTGGGGTGCGCTGTTGAATGCCCGATCGCACAACTTAGATTCCGACAGCCAAAAAGCGGCAGAGTTAGTTGATTTTGAATTAGGGATTTTTGATTGGGAATTAGCAGTTTTATCCTGGTTTTTTGTTTTGGCACTCGCGGTTGGTTTTTCTGCCTTGCTCGGTGCTATTTTTTGTTTTTTTGTAGCTTTTTTAACAGCGTATTCGCCAACTAATTCGACTTTTGCTTTGGGCGTTTGAGTGAGGGAGGAAGTTTTTAAAAGGGGGTCTGTGTATTTCAACAGCAGGATTTGACCTCTATCTACTTGCAGGGTATCGACGGTACGTTCAATAACTCGCTGCAAAATTCGATCGGCTTTTGAACTCGTTTCAATCGCTGCGGTAACTGACTTGAGAAGATTTTTGTATTTAGCTTGTTGCTCTAACTGTTGCTTTAAACTGGCAATTTCTTGATTTTTTTGAACGTGAGAAATCGCGGTACCGATCGCGTCTGATGCTGCTTCTAGGCGCTTTCTGTCGGCGGCCGACCACTCGCGAGGTTGCGACTTACCAACAACTATTATCCCATTTACAGCTCCTCCAAATCGTGCTGGCCCTGCCAAAATTGCCCTCCCAGACAGGGGTGTCGCGGGGGATTTGGGGGATGAAGCTGCTGCAGTATCGAGATAGTCTGAGATCGCCACTATTTCGCCGTCTGCTAGCACTTTAGCCAGGAGTGGATGGTCGAGTGATATGTTGGGCGATTTTAAGCTTGTGGTTTGGGACTGTTCCGCTGTTTGAGTTGAATCCGCTGCGACAGGGGCAGGATTTGGGCGATCGCTCTTATTGTCCCAGCAAGCATGGGGATTTATTAGTTTCTGGTCAGCTACAGCAGCAACCAAACAGAAATCTGCTCCCCATGCAGCCCCCAAAGTATTTGCTATTTGCAGCAGGATTTCTCGATCGATAGTGGTGGTGAGAATTTTGTAAATTTGCCGCCCCTCAAGGGCAGGATCGACCTGGTACTGCATAAGACGATCCAGAAATTTTTGGACTGATGCTGGTTCTGCGATTTGTAGTAGATGCAAAGTGCAAGACTCTGACGGCTCTCCGTCGATCGGAGTAAAGTCTTGATTTCCCTGGCGATCGGCGATCATGGCAAACAAGCCTCTATTTTAAAAGTGTTTTCGTTGGCTCGCGCTGCAAATATACAACCTATCAATCACAGTCTGCTTAACTTTTATGAGCCTGCTTTGTGTGCTTGTGCAGCCCGTCGGCGGGTAATTGTTTTTGTAAAAAAAATACCCGGTCGGACCTAGTTGGATTTTGCTGTTTTCTACCCTTCGATTAGGGGATGAATTATTACCGGATCGGGATAAATCCAATTCGCACTAATTTTGATTTCCTCAAAAAACGGGTACTTGCTTTCCGACACTTTTGTCGTGGAGATTCCAATATTTTAGACTCTTGTTCGGGTTCCCCGATCGAAATGCTGCAAGTAAATCTTCAATGCGAAAATCGACTTGCCGTTACAATTATCCAACTTTTCTAGAGACCGCTTCGTGACACCCCTCTGCTGACTCTGTGATGTTTCCTATTTAAGTTTGTGATCCTAACAAAATTTTATTGTGATACAAATCGGTCGATCGAGTGATGCCGATCGCAAAAATTCAAAATCCCCAAATTATCACTCGCTGTCGAGATGAGAATTTCGGAGTTTTTGCTCAAAAACTCATGTTTCGCTGCTTGTAGAGACACTGAGCAAGTTCTATTGTTAAATTTAACCTGCTTTCCTCCTTACTTATTTTGTGCTTCCTGTTGGGCGTTATCGCTATTTTGGCGGTAAACAGCCGTCCGGTTGACAGCAATCGTGTAGCGGGGATGATTTGGGGGTACGGCGGCCATCAAATCCGAAGCTTGCTGCCACTTAGCAGCTACCATTAACCAATCCTGGCGAGATTGAGCATTTTTGCCCTCGGTGGCTGCTTGCTCGGCCGTTCGCACAGCTTGTGCAAAAGAATCCACAGCAGAATTAGCAGTCTGCTTAGAAATTTTCACAGCAGGTGTTGCCGGACTCGAAGCGGCAGTGGCAACTGCTTGGGTGGTGGCTGCGGTGGTGTTTGGCACTTGGGAATTGAGTCCTTTGTAGATGGCGGCAGTCGCAGCCAGCAACAGCACGGTCAAGCTGACACCGCCGACGATACCGCGCTGAAATTGCCGCGGTTCCTGCATCGATCGAGCTACAGCCATTCTCGGCAAAGCCCGCTTGCCTCGATTTTGGCGATCGTGATGGGCGGCGGCCAAACGCTTGAACAAATTCGGCTTTCTGAGTTTAATTTGTTGAGACCACAGCAGTTGATTATCGGGATCGCGGCTAATTTCTTCGAGCCACAGCAGTTGGTGTTCTCGCACGAGCCTGCTGTTGATGTTGACTCGGCGAATATTGCGGGGATCTAAGCCCTCCAAAATTTCTCGGACTCGATCGACCAAACTAGACTGTTCTAGCAGTTGTGGCGTGGCAGCTTCGCACAGCAGTTGCAGCACACCTTCGGCAAAAACGGCTCTGGCCCTGACTCCTACCTGTGCGAGCTGGTCGTTAAGGATTTGAATAATCGCTGCAACGGAGCCCTCGCGAGCTTGTCGAGCAATGTCATCTACTTGTTGATTCACCATAAAACTTCTTGACGCTTAGCAGTCTGTATATTTATCAACCCAAAGTCTCGGATCTAATTTTTACTTCTACAGGTTATCACTGGCGCTGCCAGGTTAAAATGAACTGGTGCAAATTTTGCATACCGATCGCACTTAAAACTATCAACACAGCCTCCGAGCTCGCGCCAAAAGGAAATAAATAAACTATGGGTAAAGTAATTAGCGGTAAAATTTTTGTTTTAGACGACAACATCGATACAGATCAAATTATTCCTGCCGAATATCTGACCCTAGTGCCCTCGAAGCCCGACGAGTACGAGAAACTCGGCAGTTATGCGATGATTGGGTTGCCCGACCGCTACGGCAAGTTTATGGAAGTCGGCGAAATCAAAACCCAGTATCCGATTATAATTGCTGGCGAAAATTTTGGCTGCGGTTCTTCGCGGGAACACGCTCCGATCGCTCTGGGGGCTGCGGGCGTGAAAGCCGTGGTAGCCTTGTCTTACGCGCGGATTTTCTTTCGCAATTGCTCGGCTACTGGTGAATTGTACCCGATCGAATCGGTCGATCGGCTGTGCGATTTATTTGTAACAGGTCAAGAAGTGACGATCGACTTTGCGGGCGATCGAATTATCAACCACACTCAAAACCTCACGTACTCCCTCAAGCCTTTAGGAGATGTCGGGCCAGTGATTGATGCCGGAGGGCTGTTTGCCTACGCGCGACAAACAGGAATGATTGCCGCTCGATCTTAACTGCGAAAAAACCTAAAATGTAGGGTGTCTGCTCCGCACCTTACTAGAGTCTCAAATCGAATCAATAAAACTCAATAAAATCCGCTGGTGAGGAATGCCAAAAGGTCGCACATCTCCAGACTTTTGAGAATAGCATTTACCGGCCCGAATATCCCCGGCAGTCAACAACTGCATATCCCAACCTTCCTGCAAAACTAAATCCTTGACATCCGCGCTAAGCTGTGAATGAAAAACATGGCGGACAACATCTCCTTCGACATCGCAACAGAAAACAGAAACACTTGCAGGAGCCCAGCCAATTTCCTCTACCAATTCTCGCAACAAAGCCGCTTCCGGGGTTTCTCCAGCCTCCAAGTGTCCGCCAAACAAAGCCCAATGTCCGGGATACCTGATATCAGGAACATCGTCCCGCAACTGGCAGAGAAACTTGCCGTCTCGGTATAAAATGGCGATCGCAACATGAATTTGAGTCATCGCAAGCAAGGAAGAAGGAAAAAAAGAATTCAATTCACAAACCCGAAACTAATTGCTCGATCGGCTCTCCCTTACTTCCCGCAACGATTTAATTTCAGTAAAAGTTTGCTCCGGATCGGACTTCAAGCCGCCTTCAATGTAATTCAACTTCACTTCTTCCAACAAATCCGACAGCAGCGACTGCAATTCGCCGAGAGTTTTCTCATCTTGCAATTCCCGCCGCAAACTTTGATTAAATTCTTCGTTGAAATTATCGATAATTTTTCGCCCTTTGTCGTCCTCGTAGGTAGTTGCTACCACATCAACCGCAGTTTGAGCCAAATAATTTGCTAGCTGTTCGGTCATTTCTTGAGGCAAAATATTAATCGGAGAGAAAGTTTGCAAGAGTTGATAAAAATCCGACTTTTTGATTGTCGCCTCCAAATTGTGGTGCAGCAATTCTTCCAAACCCGGTTGCACCTGCGGCAAAACTTTGTAAATTGTCAGATCCAAAATCCGCTTGGTAATTCGTTCGATCGTATTTTCCTGATTGACGTGAAGGTACGGCTGCTGCGGGTCCAGCAGTACCTGCGCCGCGTTGCCCTGTTCGATCGAACTTTGAGCTTGATTGATAAACCGCACCATCATGTATTCCGACATCGTATCGGCTAAATAAGCCACCGGTTCGTAGGTAATTTGAGCAACGGCGCGGTCTAAATTCACCAAACCCGACTTGTGCAGCCGCACCAATACCGGCAGAATCCGCCACCAGGGCCAAATCGGAATCAACAGAAACACCTCGTACCAGCGCCTCAGCACAAAATCCAACCAACTTACCCCCGGTTTGCGGCGGGTATGGAACAGACTTTTTATCAAAAATTCCGCCCAAAAAAACCCGATAAAAAACGCATCTATTCGCCAAAACTGGTCAGCCGCTTGCAAATATTCGGGATTGGGCAAACTCGAATCAATACCTTTAATCGGGTCGTAAATTTTCACTAAACCCGGAAAATAGCTCTGATAAACAGGCCGCAACTGCGGGTAACTGAAATGGAAAATCACCAAGGAAAAATTGACGGCTGCTACTAAGGCGCTCAGTTTTGCCCAAGAGATTGCTTTTTTGGGCGATTTGACATCGGTGCTGTTAACAGTTGTGTTGGAATCTAACATAAAAGTAATTTTCAGAATTTGCTTGCTCGATCTAATCTATCTTGTGGCCGGCGCTAAAAGACTCCTAACCCATTATAATCTGTTCGCAAACGCTAAATATGACGGAACCAAAAGCCGTGAACTTAAAATCAATCATATCGCTGCTCAAAGAAACTTTTACTCAATGGCAAAAAGATAAAGCCCCAACCCTAGCCGCCGCCCTAGCCTATTACACAGTCTTCTCCCTCGCCCCGCTGCTAATTATCGTAATTGCGATCGTCGGTTTAGTCTTCGGTGAAGACGCAGCCCGAGGTCAAATCGTCGCCCAACTCCAAAGTTTGATCGGCAAAGATGGCGCCCAAACCGTCCAAGAACTCATCATCAAAGTCTCCGAACCCAAGTCGGGAATGATCGCTACTTTAGTCGGTCTCGCTACACTCTTGTGGGGCGCTTCCAACGTGTTTACTAATCTCAAAGACGCCCTCAATACTATTTGGAATGTTACGCCGCCTCCCGGACGCGGCATCTGGGGATTTTTCCAAGACCGCGTATTGTCTTTTGCGATGATTTTAGGCATAGGGTTTCTGTTGCTAGTATCTTTAGTAATTAGCGCCGTTTTAGCAGCTATCAGCTCTTGGTTGAACGGCGTGCTGCAGTTACCGGTTGGCATTTGGCAAATTGTGGACTTTGCTCTCTCCTTTGGCGTAGTCACGATGCTTTTTGCCTTAATTTACAAACTCTTGCCCGATGTCGAGCTTGCCTGGAATGATGTTTGGATCGGTGCATCCATTACCTCTATGCTGTTTACGATCGGCAAATCCCTAATTGGAGCTTACCTCGGAGGTAGCGGTATTGCCTCTACCTACGGTGCTGCCGGCTCCTTCGTGATTATCCTGCTTTGGATTAATTATTCCGCTCAAATTCTGTTCTTAGGTGCGGAATTCACTCAAGTTTGGGCTAACCGATACGGTTCCAAAATGCGGAGTTCGCGAAACAATCTCGTCACCAGCGAAAACGGGGAATCCAAACCACCCAAAAACCGGAAAAATTACTAACAACAGACAAAGGCGAAATTTGAGGTTAAGCTACAACCCCCGGTTTGGCAAAAGCAAGAAGTTCTGCCAAGGAACAATGTACCGAAGTCAACGGATTTAAGGAATTTAACGGGGGTCATACAAATTCTCAAAAATTTTCCAACAGTTTTGGTAGGGGCGGGTTCACCCAGATTGATGCTAAAAGCCAAAATATTAAACAACCGGCCCTCAATACTGTTGCACAAATGCAGGAGCATTGGTATCACTTGAGGGAAGAAGGAAGGCGGCAGGAAATAAAATTTTTACAGGCAATAATTTTGCTGTTTTTTCGATCGCCCTTTAACATTCATATCCCTTAGTTCACACGAATTACTGGCTGTCTTCTTGGGTAGGAATGGAGTTAAAAAAATCGCAACCCTTGCAGCAAGTTCATACTTATCATTCTTTAGGAGCAGTTAAATACAAGTCGGTTTCGACAATTCCGATGATTGCCAAAACCAGGCTGCAAGTCGAAAAAAAAGTTTTGGAAACAGCCGATCGCGTCGTGGCTACCAGTCCCCAAGAAAGAGAACAGATGAGGTGTTTGGTTTCATCAAAAGGCAACATTGACATCATTCCCTGCGGTACCGACATTAAACAGTTCGGCTCGATCGGGCGATCGGCCGCCCGCCGCCAGTTAGGAATAGCCCCCGAAACCAAAGTCGTGCTGTACGTCGGCCGTTTCGACCCCCGCAAGGGCATCGAAACCTTAGTCCGCGCCGTCAGTCTCTCAGCGCTGCGAAAAGCTGATTTAAAACTAATCGTCGGCGGCGGCTGGCGCGCGGGGGAAAGCGACGGTAAAGAACGCGATCGGATCGGCAGCATCGTTGAAGAATTAGGCTTGAGCGACATTACCAGTTTTCCCGGCAGCTTGAGCCGAGACATTCTCCCCGCCTACTACGCCGCCGCCGATGTCTGCGCGGTTCCCAGCCACTACGAACCCTTCGGTTTAGTCGCCGTTGAAGCAATGGCCTGCCGCACCCCCGTAGTCGCCTCGGACGTGGGAGGATTGAGATATACCGTAGTGCCGCGAGAAACCGGTTTGCTGGCGTCGCCGAAAAATGAAGTAGTGTTTGCCGGTGCGATCGATCGGCTGTTAATTGACTCAGTATGGCGCCAGCAACTCGGACAAGCAGGCAGAGTGCGCGTCCAAAGCTATTTTAGTTGGGACGGTATCGCCTCCCAACTAAGTCAACTTTACAATCAACTGCTCGAACAATCTGCCGTTGAACTTGACCCGGTGAGCGCTTAGTAGTATCACTTAATATGGTTAAAGCCAGTTTCCCTCGATCCCTGTCCATCTCAACCGTTCTAACTGGGAACCTTCAACTAGACAGCAGTGATATCAGGAGGTAGTTTTGTACCCACCAGAAAATCGGGGCAGCCATCTGCAACCCGTTTCCGACATCCAGCTAATTCGCCTGTGGGTGGAGCGCAAATCCCCCCGCAGCAAGCGATTTAGCTGGCAGGCGGCCAACAGTTTTCGGCTGTTTGTAGAAAAACCGCTAGCAGAAGTGACCCTGACAGATGTCAAGACTTTCGCAGCAGCCATGAGGGCCCGCCAAGTTGCACCCCGTTTCTACAAGCAAACCTTGCTAGCACTCAAATCGCTGTTCGCCTTCGGCCAGCAAACGGGAATCTTGCCCGCAACCTTGCCCCCGCAGGGGTGGCCGGTGCGACAGCGCAGCAAGCAGTCAAAACGCCTCCACTTTAAAGTCTCGTGGAGTTTGTGCATCTGCGTGTCGTTTTTTTTGGGTAGAATGACTCCGAAACTGTGGGGACAAACTGTCTCGGCAGAAAAGTCGCAGCCTCCGAAAGGCCGATCCTTCGCTGCACCGATCGACTCACCCGACAAAGCAGAGCATAACATTAAGCGCGATCGGCTCAAAGCATTTCTCGACACCATCGCCGCCGCCGAAGGCACCGCTAGCCCCGACGGCTACCGCACCCAGTACACGGGCACCACATTTGTCAGTTTCAGCGACCATCCCAGGGAAATGAAATGCGGCCGCCGCTACGGCAAAAAGCTTTGTTCCGACGCTGCGGGGCGCTATCAGTTTCTCAGCACAACCTGGGACAGATTCGCCAAAAAATTCAGCATCACCGATTTCAGCCCCCAAAATCAAGACCTGGTAGCTGTAGAGTTAATCCGAGAAAAAGGTGCTTTAGAAGATATAGAAGCTGGTAGATTGGAGTCAGCAGTAAGAAAACTCGCTTACATTTGGCCTTCTTTTCGGCGTTTTGGCGGTTCCGTAGAATCGTCGATGCCCAAACTCGAACAAATGTACCTGCAAAATTTGGGAATTTACCGCCAAGGGTTGGCCGCTAGCAATTAAACAATTCCGGGAAAGCAGAAACCGGGTTTTTCACAACCAAAATCTCTGGTAATAAGCTGTTGCGGCATTTGAATTTTATGTAAAAAACAATTGCTCGTTACTCGTTACCAGGCTCTGCCTGGTAATGCAGATGCTTTGGCTCTGCCTCCTTTGAGGAAGACAACTTACAGGAGAGAGGACTGTAGGAGTTGTTTAAGTCATTAAGTTTTCGCTCCTAAGCTGTTGCGGCATTTAAATTTTATGTAAAAAACCATAAAACACTCTTGTGGGGTGAGCACGCGAGCGGGCCCTGAATATGCAATGTTTATTTGCGCGACAGCTTATTGATTTAGCCATCTTTTGCTTCCACACCAAATAAATCTTTCAGCCGCTTTCTCACCCACTCTACAGGATTTTCATCATCATCTTCTTCCGATGTTTCTACCAACTGCATCTCTCGCAACAGTTGCTGTCTCTCGCTTAACTCTTCTTTGTGCTTGACTATCTCCTCAATAATCTGTTCGTATAAATCCGGTCTTTCATTTAAAACTTTCTGGAAACCTTCCTTATTAATCGCAAATAAAATTGTTTCTTCCAAAGCTCTCACCGAAGCAGTTCTGGGGATTCCCAACATCAAAGAAAGTTCCCCCAAAAACTGACCTACACTGAGATAATTCAGGTGTTTGTCAATAGCTTCCACAAAAACTTCCACCGAACCTGAAAGAATCAAATAAAAAGCATCTCCCGGATCGTTTTCGTGAAATAAAAATTCTTGTGGTTGCAGCCGTTGGCGGTATCCCACTTCAATCAATTGCCGCAATTCTAAATCCGTCAGATGTTCAAAATATTCTACCTTTCGCAGCAACGAGCTAAGGGACAATTGCGTTTTGACTTCTTCTCCTACCGAAACCGGAGATTTCCGATCGTTTTTAGGGAAACTTTCAGCGGTAGAGATTGCTGTTTTATTTGGATCGAACAGCGACAATAAAACTTCGGGATTTCGCAAATACAAGTCTCTGTCATTGAAAGGAAAGTCAATTCCCTGCTGGCGAAAATTGTACTGAATGGCAAAATTCAAAGAACTTTTAATAAATTCTCTTTCTACGGGTTTGTCTGTCCAAACCAAAAGCTCAAATTTAAAACTATCCTCGCTAAACTCAACAAACAATACTTTCGGAGTCGGTTCGTACAAAACTCCCGCTTCCGCGTAAGCAATATTTAATAGAGTTTCTGTCACTAATAGCGGGTCGCTATTCTCGGCTACTTCTATGGAGAGTCGCAGACAAAGTAACGAGCTTTCGTAACTCCAGTTAACAATTTTGTTGCTAATTATAGTGCTGTTTGGAACTATAACGCTGGAGTCGTCAGTGGTTTGGACGATGGTCGAGCGAATCGTGATTTTCTTGACAATTCCCATCAATCCTTCTAATTCCACAAAGTCTCCGACTTTCACCGGTCTGTCTAAAAGCAGCGTTAAGCCGCTGACAAAATTAGTTGTCAAATCCTGGATTCCGAAGCCAATTCCGACTCCCAATCCCCCAGCAACGACTGCCAAAGAAGCGAGGTTGACACCGATGCTTTGGATGGCGAATATCACTCCGAAAGCGACTATTAAATATCGCAAAATTACGGCGATTGCTTCCCGGTTTCCTTCGTCAATTCCCAATTTAACTAGCAAGCGTTCCTTAAGAAAATTGGTAAAAGAGCTGGCTACGATCAGGATGACGATGAACAATACAATCAGTTCCACAATTGACCGCAGCGAAACCGGATTTTCCCCGATTTGAAATAAAGTCATTGTGAACATTTGGGAGATATTGGTCAGTAATTCTTGGGGAATTGTATCTACAGTCATTTTGTGGTAAGTTTGGTAAATAGGGAGCCGATCGTTTTTGCAAAAAGCATTTTTTATTTGAGCGCGATCGGGCAACAGTTAGTAGTGCCCCTTGAGCCTGCAGCATCAGAGGAGTTAAGTTTGATGCTGCAAACAAATTTTATGGCGATCGCTCGACCGGACACTATAGTATGATTGAGAAGAGTCCAATATCTCAAAAACTAAAATTTAATAAATTAAACATCTGCCACATTTCTCTGTTTCTATAGCAATCCTAAATCATTATCCAGACTATAACAGTCTGTTCATCAGTAATTCTTGTAGGGGCAACCCCCCGTGGTTGACCTCTTCAGACGCTGGGGGTAGGCACAGGGGCACTACCCCTACAAATATCTACAAATCATTTAGGATTGCTATAGAAGCTGCGAGGTAAAGAGAGGCTTTTCCTCACCCCAGAAGCAGCATCTGAATCTTCCTGGTAACAAGCAATATCTCAGTTACTGCAAACTTTTTTTAATTTCTCGCCCGTAGCGGGGACGACAGGGTGTTCCCGTACAAACAAAGCCGGCTGGCATATTTTTAAAGACGCTGCTGCGAGCTCCAATTAAAGCGTTGGCACCGATTTCGACACCGGGGCCAATGAAGCAGTCGGCGGCAATCCAAACGCCGTTATTTATGATAACAGGTGCTGTGATTAACCCGAAAGCTGGGTCTTGGGAATCGTGGGTGCCGGTGCAAAGGTAACTTTTTTGAGAAATAACGCAGTGTTTGCCGATCACAATTCGATCGAGACTGTACAATACAACATCGTCGCCGATCCAACTATAATCGCCGATTTCAATTTTCCAAGGATAGGTAAAACGAGCCGTAGGACGGATGATTGCGCCAAAACCTATTTTCGCGCCAAACAACCGCAGCAACCCGCTTCTGATGCCGTTAAAAGGGTGTGGAGTGAAGGGAAATGCGATCGCCTGTACGAACCACCAAATCAAAATTAGCCAACCAGGCCGGCCGCGATCGAACTTTGACTGGTTGTACAGTCGCAAATCAATTAAAGATTCACCTGTTAAAGTATTTGGGTGATTGTCGCTAATTGGACTAGGGTTTATTTCAGGATTTGGGGAATTTGCGATCGGATTTTCCGGTTGTTGGTGCGGAGTTGGTATATTATAAGTCATTGATAGTTAATTTAATGTTTAATTAAAAATCTAGTTTAAGCTTAAGGACTGCTGCATGATATTTCCGGTTAGGGACAATTTAGACTCTGAAAAAGCCAAGGATCTGGCACTGTGCGAGAATCCAAATCCCAGAATTGACAACAAAGTGCGACTTTTACAAATAGCTTTGGTACTGCTTAGCAGCTTTTTTGTAGCAGAGTTAATCGCTGCACTTAATTCTCATAGTTTGTCCCTATTAGCAGATGCGGGTCACGTTTTTTCAGATGTAGCAGCTTTAGCAATAACTTTGACAGCCACTTGG
This sequence comes from Microcoleus sp., assembly GCF_049646505.1. GTDB lineage: Bacteria > Cyanobacteriota > Cyanobacteriia > Cyanobacteriales > Microcoleaceae > Microcoleus. Next base: position 658 of record NZ_JBARVX010000411.1, on the reverse strand, counting down.
TACTCTTCAGTCAAACGCAAAAGTAAATCAGTAGATTGTGCGATCGCCCGATCGCCAATTCCCGATCGCCCAGAAATCATTGCCGCTTTAGTTAATAGTATCAGTTTAGTGGCGATCGCCCTGTGGATTGCTGTCGAGTCGATCGCCCGCTTGCAGTCTCCAACCTCCGAAGTAGAAGGACTCCCGATGTTAATTACCGCCATAGTCGGTTTAAGCATCAACTCGATCAATGCTTGCTGCTTGCATTCCTGCTGTCACGGCGACTTAAATCTCAAAAGCGCGTTTCTGCACGCCGTGGCCGATATTTTTTCGTCGGTTGGAGTAATTTTAGCTGCGATCGCCGTGGCGTGGCTGCACTGGAATTGGGCCGACGGCTTAATCAGCTTGCTAGTCTCTGCATCAATTATTTTATTAACTTTACCATTGCTAATCGAAAGCATCCAATTGCTGATGGGAAAAGTATCAGCTATCTCCGCAATTCAACAGCCTTGCGATTGCGAAAAAGTCAGCGCAGAAAAATTGCTTTTCCCCTCACTAGAAGAACTGATCTAGTGAGATCGAATTCTTGTGAGGTATCGGGCCCGCCCATCTAATACCAATTTAAAAAAATAATGCAACAGTATTCTTGTCCCCCCCCTTGCTAAGGGGGGGCTAGGGG
>NZ_JBARVX010000410.1:0-6775 GCF_049646505.1 Microcoleus sp. | reverse complement strand
GCCTTCTATCTTCTACCTTCTACCTGACTGATGACGTTGGACGTTCGCTGGGGGGGGAGACAGCACTAATGACTAATGACTAATGACTAATGACTGCTGACTAATGACTAATGACTAATGACTAATGACTAATGACTATTCTTTGACTCGCACGTCGATGACGCTGGCGTTGAAAATGTATTTTTTGCCTTCAAGTTCTAGGGTAGTGCCAATTTTGACCTTGGTATTTCCTAAAACCGGGCCGTTTTCAGTAATTTGACCTTTTCCTTCTAGGGTAAACATCATATTTCTGCTGAAAGATTCCTCTTCTCGGGGATCGGGCAGAGCTTTGAGAGTACCGTTGGGCTGGGGAACTGCTAGGGTTCGGGTGATAGTTTTGACGGATTTGATCGTAATCTGACCGGCGGGCTGGTTGCGGATAACTACGTTGATTTTATCGCCGGCTTTAAACAACTCTGGAAAGTTGGTGCCTTTGAGTCCGATCGCAATTGCATCAATCTCTACAGGTTTAACACTAGGGCCGCCGACTTGGGCGACGGAACCGCCAGATGTGCCGGGAAAAAAGAAGATGCCGACTGCAACTAGCAGTACAATCAGAGCCGCACCTACGTCTAGGATGCTGAGTTTGCCGAACAGCCGGCCTTGAGAATCTAAAATTTTCATAAATCGCCTATAAACGGACAGCGACAGGAGTATCTGTACAAGCCAAAAGATATTACCACAGCGATCGCCCAAAATCCGCAGGACTTGCAGAGTCGGTGAGGGGTGATGGGGTGATGCGGAAGAGGGGGAGAGTGGGGAGAGTGGGGAGAGTGGTTAAAATTTGGCAACAAGTTAAAATAGCAACAAAGCAGCGTTCTATTTCGTCTGCAGATTTAGTGACTTTTTGAGTTTTTCCTAAAAAAAAAGAATACCGGGCGGTTGAAACCGCCAGAAAGTCAAACAAAACCTGCCGACGCCGGTTGAAGAACGGACGGTTGAAATTACATTATTTTTTTCAGTCTCTTAGAGAGGGACTTTGTTGTTGTAAATCCGGTTTCAACCGCCGTCTTATCTCCTTCTTCCTGATGACGTTGGACGGAAAGCTTCGGGGGGGGACAGCAAAACATGACTAATGACTAATGACTGATGACTAATGACTGATGACTGATGACTAATGACAACTAAGAGGGCGGGCACGGGGGCACCGCCCCTACTGACTAATGACTAATGACTGATGACTGATGACTGATGACTAATGACTAATGACTAATGACTAATGACTGATGACAACTAAGAGGGCGGGCACGGGGGCACCGCCCCTACTGACTGATGACTGATGACTGATGACTAATGACTAATGACTAATGACTTCTTTTAGCACTTATCAATCATGTTCAAAAGTTTTTGGTTGACTTGCCGGCATACTTGTGGCCGGGGAATTTATCTGTTTCTGTCGCTGATTGTGGCCGCGGGTATCTGGGTGGTTTCCCCGGAACCAACACAGGCGTTTTCTTTGCCGGAACTGATTTTTCGGGGGATTCAAGTTATTCAACTGTCGAATATGTCCGATCGCCAGGAGGTGACGGTTGGCCGACAAATCAATCAGCAGTTGGCGAGCTCGGAAGTGAAAATTTACGGCGATCGCGCTGCTAGAGTATATATCAATCGCATAGGTCAGCGGCTGGCAGAGCAAAGCACTCGCCCGAACATTCCTTATACTTTTCAGGTAATTGACGATGACAAAATTAACGCTTTTGCGACTATGGGCGGTTTTGTGTACGTGAATAAGGGTTTGATGGTGGCGGCGGACAATGAAGCCGAATTAGCCAGCGTCATCGCCCACGAAATCGGGCATATTAGTGCTCGCCACTCGATTAAACAAATGCGTCAAATGGCGATCGCCTCTGGTGTAGCTTCGGCGACAGGGCTCGATCGCTCGGCGGCGGTGCAGATTGGCGTGGAGTTGGCTTTGCGCCGCCCCCACAGCCGCCAAGCTGAGTACGAGGCGGATCGGTTGGGATTGGAAACTATGGGGCGAGCGGGCTACGCTCAATCTGGGATGGTTGATTTTATGAAAAAGTTGCTCAATCAGTCTTCTCCACCGAGTATTTTGAGCACACACCCGGCTACGAGCGATCGGATTGCCGCGATTTCTCAAGCGATCGATCCGGATCTGGCTAGCGGTGAAGGCTTGAACAATGCGGCTTACAAGCTGGAAATCCGGCGATTTTTGCGATCGTCCTAGCAATTCTCTAATTGTCAAAGGCGAACTCTTCTCTTCTCTTTTCTTACTTAGCGATCTTTGCGTCTTCGCGGTTCGTTAAAAAACAAATCTATGTAGTAGAGTGCGTTACAAATGAGTGAATTTCGATTTTGTCGATCGAACTCAAACTGACGCACCCTACAACTACAAATTTATTTAACCCTGATGTTGAACAACAGGACTCATCGGAGTTTTTGGGCGTGAAATCTGCGGGTACAATTGTCTGACAACTTCATCAAACGGCACAATTCGGACTTGATGGTTAAACACATTTACTTGATAAACTCTGCGGTAGTTGAGGTCAAATCCAGTCAGCCAGCCGCTTTTGGGATGATAAGCACCCGTGTCAATATCCAACCACCCTTGGCCCCTGACTAATTCCCCCGGCCTCACACCCTCAAAGGTAAAGGTGATCGTGTGACCGGTGATAATTAATTTATTGGGAAAATACGGTTTCGATATCGTGTGAAATTCTTTGCGAATCCAGCACAGTTGTTCGCTAGACTGTTCGTTAATTGGCATAGCCGGATGCACGCCCGCGTGTACCAGCCAGATATCGCCCAAGTCAATGTACGTAGGGAGCGATCGCAGCCAATCTAAGTGTTTGTACGGCATCATCCCTGTATCCCTGTAGCTGGCGACTGTCGCCTCCCCGCCGCTGTACAGCCAAGATTGCCACGCCCGCATATCTGGATGCCGTCCCGACAAAGCCTCCAGCATCAGTTGTTCGTGGTTTCCCAGCAGAGTTTGGTAGGGGCTGTGCTGCACAAAATCTAATACCTGAGCGCTTTTGGGCCCGCGATCGATTAAATCTCCCAAAAAATAGACGCGATCCTTCGAGCTCGGGGCAAGTGCCTCTAGCAAGAGCATTAAGCCGTCGTAATGCCCGTGTACGTCCCCGATAACAATGCGTCGGTACTCCACTGTGTTTATCCGCTTCCCTGACTCAAAACCCCAATTACTTGCTTAGATCGTGTGATTTTGCTGATATTTCCTCCGTTCTTTCGGGAGGAGGGGTTTGACCCATTATAGTCCTTGCGATCGATATTCAGTAACTTTCGCTAATATTTGTTTGCCTTGCTACAGATAGCAAAACTGGCAAGCTTTTCATTGCGTTTCTGCAACTGTTATTACTGAGTCAATCTATTTTAGACACTTCGACTTCGCTCAGTACGAGTTTGAGATTTGAGATTTACTCGACAGTTATTTGTCGATCGATCGACTCAAAAATAACTCACTTCTGTAGGGTGCGTCAGTCAAGATTTATCTGTACAAGTCAAAAATAATCCAAGCTGACGCACCCTACAATACCGCGATCGACCTTTAACAGCTCTCACTGAGTCAAAGCTTTGAGAAAAGTCTGAAGTTCTGCCAAAAAACCTTTCTTTTTTAGCGGTTTTGCAGGTGTGTTGGAATTGGGATCGGCGGCTCCCAAAGCTTTGTTTAAAATCCGCTCTAAATCGTCTCCGACGGGTTTTTGAGCGGTTTCAGAAATGAGTTCGTATTCGTCGTTTGTTTCCAGCCAAACTTGCCAGGGTTGGGGGTAACAGCGGAATAAAGCCGCACTGTCTAGAGGCCTGATGTAGTAGGAGGATTCGATTTTGTTGAGGAACCGATCGCGCAATTGACGGCCTGCATAGCCTATACCTATAGTAGCAACATCTTCGAGCCGCGGGTTTAGTAGAATTACAGGGCGACCGGCGGCTGCTATGTAGAGTTTTTCAACTTGCGCTACTTCTACGGCGGCTGGATTGACGAGCAAAAACAGTTCGTCTTCCGGTGCTATTTTCTCTTCGACAGGGGTGCGGCTGCTGCCCAAATCTGTGACTTTAAACGGTGTTTCTCCCCAGTCGCGGCGGGCGAGGGCCGCCGCACCGGTATCGGGAAAAAAGACTTTGACTCCAGAGTGCATTTCCTCAAATTCTGGGAGGAATTGTTGGGTGATAGACTGTGCTTGCAGTGCGATTTCTGGAAATACTAATTCAACTTGCAGGAGATTTTGACCGTCCGAGAGGGCGGCGGCTGTTGCAATGCGCGATTGGGCGATCGCCTCGTTGAGATCCTGTGGCAGTTCTGTCATTAATCTTAATTATTTTTACTCGACTTCTCTCACTTTAATTTTACCGCAATAAGCTAATCAACACTAATACCAATTTCCTAAAGTAGCGCTAGATATTACCCCCCCAACCCCCCCTTAGTAAGGGGGGGCTAAGACTTCATGGATAGCACATTTTTAGAAAAATGGTATAACATTTTATATCAAACAATAATCCAACCATGAGTGAGGCGCGCCTCTGACCAGCCCCAACAAACACTTTAAATGTGCAAGCGTTTAAGCTACAAAAGCTAACACTGACACGGGCGAGCCTGAGCCTCCCAACAAACGTAATATTCCGACAACCAAAGTGATGTCAGCAGCAGGTAACAAGTGGAGATTTGCTAGATTTTCCAGCACTATTCGCTGCTTTCCCAACACCATTTTGTTAACCGCAAAACTTTCATCTTGTCCCGGATCTACTCCGTGGGTATCGGTTCCTATTCCAGCGACTGAGCGTTCTTCCAGCAAAAATTGAGTTGCTGCTTTGCCAAATCCGGGAAAGTGGCAAATTCCGCTCTCGTCCGCATTAAAGAATGCTCGTTCGTCCTCCCATTTTTCTTGCCAGCCAGTATACAATAAAACTAGATTTCCCGGTTCTATAAATTGGTGTTTTTGTTCCCAATTTAATATATCATCTACAGTTAAAGTGTAGTCGGGATTGGCAAGACTTTGCTCGCGGATGTCGATCGCAATTGCGGGCGAAACTAGCGACTGCGGCTCGTAATTATCAACACTCGCGCCGGCTGGATCGAAGCTGTTGGGTGCGTTGATGTGAGTGCCGCTGTGTTCTCCTATTGAAAATTTTCGCAGGAAATAGCCGTGTTTTTCTATTTGAGATACGGTTTCAAATGCGATCGCCGGATCTCCGGGCCAGATGGGAATATTTGGATGAATTGCGTGGGTTAAGTCGATAATTTGTCTGTAGGCGATCGTTTTTAAATTGTTTGAGTTGAAGTTGTTTGTCATGGGCAAAAATGAATAATTTCGGCGGTTGAAACCGCTCCTTGTCAAGCGAAGTCCACTCCTAGCGGACTAAAGAGCTAGCTCACAATCCGATCGAGCGCAGCTTCCATCACATCCTTGGTTTGCCCGGAAACAGTATACACCAAAGCTTCTCGATAAACTCTCCCGGCTGGGTGCAGCGTACCGTTAGCCGCGCCGCCGGAAACTGCAACCGCAGCGTGCCCGCACCGCACTGCTAAGTCAATGGCTGCGGCTCGGAGCGCTAATTGTTCTGCTTTTGAGCTATGTTGAGATTGTCGGAAATTTTGTTTGAGCCGATCGAGCTTTTGCTCCAATTTTTGACAAGCCGCCGTCATTGAAGGCGAATTTTTAGCAGCCGCCACTGTTGCAATTACATCCAATCCGCCTCGAATACAGCCAAAAGTAGCCGGCACAGAATTCAGGATATTTTTGCTGTCGTTTTCGGCTATCCACCCGACAGGTTTAACCGAAATTATTTCCGATTCGTGCAGCAACCAATTATCGAGAGTTGCTGTCACAGTATTAGTCGAGTTCATGGCGATTAACTGCATGATTTCGCTGACAGCTATTTTACCATATTCACGATCGATATTGGCAAAAGGTAGCACACCAAAAACCGCGCGATTGTCTGGAAGTAGCGCAGCTACAATAAACTTTTGAAACAAGCCAAAACCTGTAATCCAAGGAATATTCCCCGACAGTAAATAGCCATCCTTTGTGGGAGTTGCGGTGACTGCCGGTTTGCCCGTTAGCGAAGCCCTCGAAGAGGATCGCCTTAAATGCGAAAACCCAACACCTAAGCGTAACCCTTTTTGGGCGATCGCCCGCAAGTAGATATTTTTTAGCATTTCATTGTCGCTGTTGGCAAGCATCGCAGTTGCGCTGTGGTGCTGAGTTTGCAGGAAAGCCAAAGCCCCAGAATATCGAGCCGTCAATTCCTGATATTCGTAAAAAACCTCCGGGGAAATCTCCGCACCGCCCCATTTTTGGGGAACTCGCAACGCTAAGAGCGATCGGCTTTCCAACCCAGAAACTGCTATTTTCAGCGCTTCCGAGTCGCCGTCGATAACTTCGGCGCGGGGTACAACACACTCTTTGAGATAAGTTTTTGTGCTGTGGAGAATTTCTTGAAAATCCATTTTTCATGATTGTTTTAAAATTGGCCTTACTATTATTTCAGAAAGCCCCACAACTAATACAAAATCTGAGCCACCCCTTGTATGATTCGGCGGTTGAAACGCCAGAGAGTCAAACGATGTCGGCGCCGACTGGTTCATAAAGGGGAGCCCAAACCCGGATTTGGTATATAGCGGTTCTCAATCGTTGTGAGGTTTGGCCTATGCCCTATGCCCTATGCCCTATGCCCTATGCCCGACAACACCTCATCTTTCTGAGAAATGCTATAACTTATTTCCACACTTTCCAAGGAGCCTTCCCTTCATCCCAAA
>NZ_JBARVX010000409.1:0-13402 GCF_049646505.1 Microcoleus sp. | reverse complement strand
GACTAAAAGCTTTAAGAGAGGACTTCATTCCTCACTACAAACTGCACAGCCTAACTAAAAGCTCGATCGTCAAACGGCAATTCATCAAACAGCGAATCAATCTCAGTCTCATGGAAAGTATCATATCGTTTCCGCTTGTATCGGAATGATTTAACCACAGAGAACACAGAGTACACAGAGGGAGAGAATATATATCTGAATCATTCCGATGCTACCGGATTTGATATCAGGATTCGCTACTTGTTGCTTGGTTGCTTGAATGCAGCTTAGCTACTGGTAAATCAGGAAAATTTTCTACAGCAACAGGCTGCGATTTTTCCAACTTAACTACTGGCAATTCCCCGCCATTACCTCCATTTTTGCTAGTTTGATTCCACATCATCATTCCCAGCAAACCGTCAACCAAACCGCCGCCGCTACCGTTGCCGCTAACCGCAACATCCGGGACAACTCGCACCTGACTATCACCGATAATTTGCATTAACTGCAAAGCCGTATAACCGGAACCGCCCAAAGCCACAACACCCGCCTGATAAGCTTCAGCTTGAGCATTTCCCTTCACCCGAATCGACTCAGCCTCGCCTTGAGCTTGTTTCACCTGAGAATTCGCTTTCAACTCAGCAATCTTCACGCCTTGTTCCGATTTCACCATCTCTTGTTGAATCTCAGCCAAAGCAGTTTCCCTGACCAATTGTTGCCGCTGAGTTTGTGCTAGTTGCTGTACCTCATAAGTCTTGCGCTGTTCCTCAGCAATTTTGCGGTCTGTTTGAGTTTGCATCAACTCTGCAGGCGGCAAAATATCGCCGATCAAAGTATCAATTGCTTGTACGTCGTAGGTACGCAAAGCTGCTTTGATATACTCGGCTGCTTCCGCTTGTCTGCCGCTCCTGGCCGAGAGAAAATCTAACACAGAATAAGCTTGAGCCGAATTGCGGAAATAATTGCCAATTGTCGGCTGCAAAACGTGGTCTACTAAATTCTGCATCGAACCCACGCGCGAGATAACTTTCGGAGCATCCAAAGCGCCAACGTGAATAATTTGAGCTACTTCTAAATCGAAGGCAAAACCGTCTTGAGAACGCACGGTTAAAGATGAAAGTTTAGAATCATAACTGTGTCTTTCTGTCTTGCCAGACCAATTCAATACTATATTAGTAGTTGGCACTAATTCTACTTTCAAAATGCGAGTATTTAGCGGATGTTTCCCTGGATAAAGAGGAGTCACCCACACCCCTTTATTGCCGACATTTACTAAATTACCGTGGGTGAAAGCAGCGCCGCTGACATCTTCCGAGGTTTTACCAACATAGGAAATAACTGCGCCAACATAGCCGATCGGGATTTCGGTCATCGGCACTTGTTCCACGCCGACAAACCAAGGATTTAAGTTCCAGGAACCGGAAAGCAAAACTTGTTCTTGCAAGCCGCGCCTGCCACCACCGCTGATAAACTTTTGCGCGTTTTGGAAGTTGTCGTGATTCGGAATAATCGCCCCTGCAATTTCGCCGTCTTGAATCGGAACTCCATCATAAGTTGTGACAATTCCTACTTTATCTGGAGCAATTTTGTACAGTTTTAACAGTTCCGATGTCATCCCGTGCTTCGGAGCATTTGCTGCTGTAATTACAGTAAACAATGCCGTGTTGATTCGATAGCTGCCGCCCGTCAGGATGCCTAGTTGTCTGCCTTTTTCTCCATCGGCATTAAGGAATTTGCGAGCATCTTGAAAATTATCGCATTCTGTGTATTGGCCGAGGATGCGCTGCGGCGGAATCGGCGCGCCTCCGGCTGCGATAACTAAAGCAATTTCGCCTTGAGGAACTACGGTTAGAGATTCTTTGCGGACGCTGTATTGTATGGGCCAATAACCCCAGTGCCAACCGGGGGGTAAAGTATCAGCTTGATATCCGGCTTCTCCGTTTAAGGCAATTAAATCTCCTGCTGGTAAAGACTTTTTGCCGAGGCTAAACTTTTTACTGACAATGCCAACTTCGCGATCGCCAATTACGACTAATCCGCCAAAAAATAATGGCAGGACTAGAATAATTATCATACCGCCGATCGCGATCGGGATAAATCCGCCCGGCCCTAGCTGCATTGTCTGCACGGGAACAGTGGTACGCAACTGCCCTAGCTGCCAGCTAGGATCTGGTATTGCGACTAACTGAGTCGAGGTTTGTGCTGGGGGGATCTTGCTAGCAGCTAATACCGGCGAGGGTTTCAAAGTTGTAATTGCACTGAGAGCTAAGGAAGCCGAAACAACGGCTGCTAACTGTTTTAAAATGCGGACTTTGACTTGAGATTTGGGCAAAAGTGAATAAAGCATTTTTTTTGATAAGGTCTAATTTGTCCTAGGAGTTCCAGCTTAGCTCTGCTACCAAGTTTTTACATAAAATTTAAGGTCTTATTTATCATTTTTTGCGTTCATAATAGTCAGATTTTTTAGTATAAATACTTATTATTCTGAGGGCGCACACAATTTAAGAAACCGGGTTTTTGCGGTTTTTGTCGCCTGTAACGAAAGTATGTTGGTAAAAACCCGGTTTCGGGCCACCCATGCGTAAATCCTAGGGTGGGTTTTGCGCGAAACTACAAACTGACAATCAATCCCCCGTTTTAACGCGGAAATTGCGGCCTGCGTGCGATCGCCAACTCCCATTTTGCTCAAAATATTGTTGATGTGAAACTTGACGGTTGCTATCAAAAACGATATAGTACCTATTCTCAAAAGTAAGGACAAGGCAATGCCCTGTCCCTACAGATATGACGTACAATCAGCAGCCGATCGCCCTAGACAAACTGACCCGTTGGAGTCGATCGCACCCGGCGAATTCCAATCACCGACGGCATCGGCGATCGGCGCGAATCATTCGAGATATTGCTAGGCCACAAACTGCCGCGAGAAACACTACGAGTCTGATTAAAAACAGCACCGTTCAAATCCAACATTTCAATTTGCCGGCTGAGCACAGTACCATCATCGATCGGACAATCTTCCCCCGGATGCTGCACCGAAAGCAACAGCGTATCTCCCACAAAAGTCGGCCCAGTCATTTCGCAGCGGTTCGGGCCTTGAGCAAACGGAATTACACTGCCTGCATTCGGCCCGGAAGTCGGAATGTAAAACAGCCAATTGTTACCGAAAACACCCGTAAAATCCGAGACATTTCCAGTCTTTTTGTGGTCGATCGCATTTGGCTTCCCAGCAGCACCAACATCAAAACCGTTGTGCGTGCTCGTAGACATATCAGTGACACCCCAAATATTGCCTTGAGTGTCAAAATCCAAGTTGTCTACACTAGCAAATCCCGCCCCAGCTACTGTACCGGCTTCTCCGCCTTGAACAAAACGCTGCCAGCGGAATGTCGAACCCGCACCGTCGGAACTATCTTCAATTATTTTGTAAATTCCTCCCGACTGCTGGGTGCTGTTGAGGGCGGCAGTGTATTTAGCAACAGTAAAAATGCGAGAATCTGGATATCCATCGCTTCCCGGTGCGCCGTCAGTATAAGCAATGAAAACTTCCTTAGTAGTAGGATTAACTTCCAAATCTTCAGGCCGCGCCGTCGGAGTAGCACCAATTAAATTAGCAGCTAAGAAAGCATCAACTAAAACCGCACCTTGGCTGGTGTAGAAATTAGCCAGAGTTTTATTTCTGTAGCCGGGAAGTGCTGTTGCTTCATTAGTTGTATCTACTACAAAAGAACCGCCATCTTCTGTTTGATCGGCAATTCCGCTGCGTTTGGGCAAGCGAGTATTGGCATCTCTTTGAGCTTTGCCAAAACTTGCTAATTCCGCTTCGCCAACTTTAGAAGGACTGACTGGATTCGTCGGGCTATTGATTGCTAGCGGCAGCCATCTTCCCGCACCGTTGCGGTTGTATTGGGCGACGTACAAAATGCCATCTTCAAATAAGCGGCTGTTGGTTTTATCTGCGGGATTTGTGACAGTACCGCTGCTGACAAATTTCCAGGTGTGCCCGCCGCGCCGATCGTCCCCCATGTACACTACTAACCTGCGTCCCGCTTCGGCGCGAATCGCGACGTTTTCGTGGCGGAAGCGGCCCAAAGAGGTGTGTTTGCGGGGGCGGAAACTCGGATCTTGGGGATCTACTTCTACCATCCAGCCGTATTTTTCGCCGACTAAGCCGAATTCTTCGCCCGTAGTGCCCTTAGCGTAGCCGGTTTGGCCGCCGTTGGGTTTGACGCTTTCCTGCACTCCCACGAAAAATGCTTCGCTGCCTTGGAAGTTTTCTTCGGCGGAGAGGATTGTTCCCCAAGGGGTTGTGCCGCCGGAACAGTTGTAGGCTGTACCGATGATGCGGTTGCCGAGCCCGTCGCTGTTGACTTGGGCGAAGACTTGGGTGGCTGCGGGGCCCGTGGCTGTAAGATAGTTGTCGTCGCCTTGTCTGGTTCCCCAGGAGGTGACATTTTTGTATGTGTCGCTGCGCTGGCTGTTGATTCCGAGGCCGGAAAGTCCGTGAATGCGTCGGTTGAGGGGATCGCGGGCGATCGCCAAAAATCTACCGTTAGCTTGTTTGGTGATGCGGACGATCGAACCGCCGAGATTGTAGAGGAATTCTCCGAGAGTAGCCTGATTTTTTACGGATAAGTCTATACCGAGGACGGCGCGATCGGTCGCTGGGAAGGATGCCACATCTGACGGCGTATCCGGCGCGACTTTCGACATCGGGAAAGATACGTACTCGTGGTTAACCCACAGATAGCCGTCGTCATTGCTGCCGCGAATGCCTACAAAGCCGGTATAGTCGTTGTTGTAACCGAAATAATCTGCCAAATCGGGGAAAACTCGATCGCCCCAGCGGAGAATCACGTAACGTTCGTATTCCGGCGGCACAACCACATCGTCAACCACGCTGTAACTGGTTAATTTAGTATTCTGCGACGCCGCCATTACCGTTCCCTGTCCGTTTGGGGCGATCGGCATAAAGCTGGACAATTCTTGATAAATCGGCAGCGGGTGGGGAAGTCTTAGAGGAGTGAAAGATGTCGTAACTACAGCTTTGGCATCGCTGGAATTGATACCGAACAGTTTTTGAGTTAGCTTTGGAGCGATCGCAGTAGTAGCTGCACTGCTACCGAAGAAAATTAACAGTTGTCGGCGAGTTATTTTAGACATAAATTCCTGTTCAACCCAAAATCTCTAATCAGATGATTCCGTATGAAACTTTATCACTGTTAAATTAACGGAAGTTAACCTCAAGGTTAATTAAAGTAGGGATAGATTTAGGTTAACAACAAGTTAAATATAGTGATTGGTGATTGGTGATTGTTGCCAGCAACAACCAATTCCCGATGACCAATTCCCAATTCCCCATTCCCAATTCCCAATTCCCCATTCCCAATTCCCAATTTCTCAATCATCTCGAAAACCCGGATCGTTTTGTCGGGATGCCGATCGACTCGGCGCTGGTACATTAATCGCTTGCGAAGGCCCGGTATTTGTGGCGGAAACATTGCTGTCTCTGAATCCCAGCAGCAATTTAGCATCCGCAAAATATCTAGTCCACAGTTCGATTCTCGAATCTTTTTGCCACTGGCTGCGGGATACTCTCGATCGCAAAACCGGAACTAACTGCCGGCTGCGAGTGGCTGTAACAATCACCGTAACTTCTGTTAATCCGGGATTTTCTTGTAACTGGCGGGCGATCGACAATGCGGCCAAATCTTCCGCCTGCTGCACCAAACTTGCAAAAGATTGACTGTCGTCCGAATTTAGGGTAAGATAGCTTTCCTTAGTTTCAGTTAAACCGATCGATGTGCTTGCTGCTAAACTGAGAGTTGCCAAGATGGCGGTAGAGAAAATGCGACGGTGCAAACTCATTAATTTATTACTTAAATACTGACATTTGTTAATAATAACAAACAAAGATTAACCGTAAATTAAGCTCAAATTAAAACAATATTTTAGAACGCGATGAAGACTTGTGTCAAATCCGCTCTTCATCCGAATTATTCATCTCTCTTATCTCCCTCTGTGCTCTCTGCGTTCTCTGCGGTTAAATTATTCCAATTCAACTTTAAGAAAAATCTTGTGGTGGGCATTTCACCTGCCCCAAAAACAGAATTTAAATGCAAAACAGCTCGTAAATACCAGTGCGTAACCCCAATTCCCAATTCCCAATGAAATCAACAAAATGCGCGATCGCCCTCGGTAGCAACTTAGGCGACTCCCTCGCCACACTCTCTAGCGCGATCGCCACTCTCAACAACACCCCCGAAATCACCGTAAAATCCCATTCTAGCTGGTATAAAACCGCCCCCGTCGGGCCTCCCCAACCCGATTACATCAACGCCTGTGCCATCCTAGAAGTGGCCCTAGAACCGAAACAATTGCTATCCGCTTTATTAGAAATTGAAATAAAATTTAATCGGATTCGCCGCGAAAAATGGGGGCCGAGAACCCTCGACTTAGATTTGCTGCTGTATGATGATTTAATCCTAGAAACTCCGACGCTGACTTTACCTCATCCCCGGATGACCGAAAGAGCTTTTGTATTAGTACCTTTAGCAGAAATTGCGCCGGATTGGGTGCATCCAGTGACGAAAAGTGCGATCGACCAACTCGTGCAAAAGGTAAACTGTTCGGGAGTGCAAAAAATGAAAGTGTAGAAATTGAGCAAAATTCAGGGCTTCGATCGCCTATGATGTCATAAATTAGTGCAATCAAACATTATTCGCTTATCGCTTATGCCATTAGGAAAAGAACTGCCCCAACTCCTCAAACAGCGCCTGTTTTACCAAGGGCGCAAATTCAACTTCGACGTAGCTAGCCTCCGCCTTCCCAACGGTTCCGAAGGCGACTGGGAATGTATTCGCCACCCAGGCGGAGCACTTGCAGTTCCCGTCACCCCCGAAGGTAAACTCGTCTTGGTACGACAATACCGGTTCGCCGCCAAAGGGCGGATTTTAGAATTTCCCGCCGGGACGATCGAACTTAATGAAGATCCCGCAAAAACTATCAAACGCGAAATCGAAGAAGAAACCGGATATCGCGCCGGCAAATGGCAGGAATTGGGCAAATTCATGCTCGCACCAGGTTATTCTGACGAAATCATTTATGCTTTTTTAGCCCAAGATTTGGTCAAGCTGGAAGAGCCGCCAGAACAAGACGATGATGAAGACATGGAAACAGTTTTATTCACTCCAGAGGAATTAGAAAAAGCCATTTTAGCAGGCGAACCAATTGATGCAAAATCAATTTCTAGCTTTTTTCTAGCGCGCCCTTTTTTGATGTAAAATAGTATCGCAGTGCGTCGCTCGCATACAGTCGAAAACAACTAGAATTGTGGCAGCGACGCACCGTACAAAAATATCAAACCTCAAATCAAATGTCAGACTTAATTTTATTTTGGCACCGTCGAGATTTACGTATTTCTGACAACATCGGACTGGCTGCCGCGCGCCAGCAAAGCCCGAAAGTAGTCGGGATTTTTTGTCTCGACAGGCATATTCTCGATCGCGATGACGTAGCGCCCGCCCGTGTCACATACATGATAGGTTGCTTGCAAAAACTTCAGCAGCATTACAGCGAAGCAGGCAGCCAATTGCTGATAATTCAAGATATACCCAGTCACGGCATCCCCAAACTAGCAACAGCAATCGATGCCAAAGCAGTATTTTGGAACCGGGATGTTGAACCCTATGCAAAAGAGCGAGATATAAGCGTATCAAAAGCTCTCGAACAAGCAGGAATTAAAGTTGAAAATTTTTGGGATCAAATCCTGCACGCCCCAGATGAAATTCGCAGCGGTGCAGGAAAACCCTACACAGTTTATACACCATTTTGGAAAAATTGGCACAGCAAACCCAAAGCTGAACCAGTAGAGACAATGCCGATAACTTATCTGGAATTAATGACCGGATTAACCGCCCAAGAACAAGAAATCGCCAACCAAGCAGGTGCAACAGAAACACTGCCAACGGCATCTAGTTTGGGATTTACTTGGGAAAATCCGTTAGTAATAGAACCCGGAGAAGATGCAGCGCGAGCCAAGTTGGAAGAATTTTGCGAAATCGCAATTTACCAATATCAAGAACAGCGCAATTTCCCCGCAAATAACGGCACATCGCAACTCAGCGCCGCCCTCAAATTCGGTGCAATTGGTATCCGCACAGTTTGGCAAGCTACCCAGAGAGTAATGGACACTTGCCGCAGCGAAGAAGCGTGCACAAGCATCCGCACTTGGCAACAGGAAATAGCTTGGCGGGAATTTTACCAACACGCCATGTATAACTTCCCTGAATTAGCAGATGGGCCCTACCGTCAAACATTCAAAAACTTTCCTTGGGAGAACGATGAAAAACTCTTTCAAGCTTGGTGCAGGGGCAAAACTGGTTATCCGATTGTCGATGCAGCAATGCGGCAGTTAAATCAGACTGGTTGGATGCACAATCGCTGCCGAATGATAGTCGCCAGTTTCCTCACCAAAGATTTAATTATTAACTGGCAGTGGGGTGAAAAATACTTCATGCAAAATTTGATTGACGGCGACCTTTCTGCTAACAATGGCGGCTGGCAGTGGAGCGCATCGAGCGGGATGGACCCGAAACCTTTGCGAATATTTAATCCCGCCAGTCAAGCTCAGAAATTTGACAAGGAAGGGGAATATATTCGGCACTGGGTTCCAGAATTGCGCCGAGTTGATACGAAACTTTTGCTAACAGGAAATATTTCACCTATAGAACGCCGGCTGCTTCATTATCCCGATCCGATCGTGGATCACAACGAGCAGCAGCGCAAGTTTAAGGAACTTTACAAGCAGCAAAAAATTTAAACATCAAATTCAGTTGATTGATGGGAATAACAGGTTAGCCAGTTCCGAAAGGGCGATCGCATTATTTCGTCTGCTTTCAGGGAACTTGTACTAATTCTCAGAACTCGTGCAACAGTAGCTGTAGGGTGCATCGCCACCCGTCAATCCTCGCCTTCGATCGACAATTTCGCATCGCTTTGCGGACTATGTAAAATTACGTAACAGTCTGGTGCGATACAAAAAAAAATTAGCTAATTTTGAGGAATAGACAAAAAATATTTCAGGGCGATCGCGGATGGTTCCGTCAGGGTGACGAGCGTGTCTGGGCTGAGTGTACGGATATTTGACCGATCGGCTCAGATTGTGAATACCAGGTAATAGATTGCGAACAACTCAAAAAGCAGGCTTCTCGAACGGAAACTCCAGATTTCTTCTTGAAGTTGAGTTCTGTATTGTTTAAACCGAGGAAAAAGTGTAGGGCAAATAATTATGGCTACTTTCACCGTCACCAACGCCAACGACAACGAAAACGATCCCGGCTCTCTGCGATATGCCATCAAACAGGCTAATGCCCAAGCTGGCGCAGACACAATTATCTTCGACCACATATTCTTCGCTGTACCCAGAACGATCGCCCTTTCAACACAACTAATCGTCAACGACAGCCTGACAATTAAAGGTACTGGAATCAACAACCTGACTATCAGCGGCGATGCCAACAAAAATGGCAGCAACGACAATGGCGATGTCCGCCTCTTCTTCGTCAATCAAGGAACTGTTCAATTCAACAATCTCACCCTGGCAAACGGTCGGGGCAAGGGCGGCGACAACGGTGGAGGCGGCGGCGGCATGGGTGGTGCGCTGTTTATTAATGGCGGTACCGTCGGCGTAAATAACGTTACCTTCTCAAACAACCAGGCAGTTGGTGGAAATGGTAGCGTTAAAAACGCTGGCGGTGGCGGCTTTCGTGGTAGGGGGGGGATCGGCGATGTTGCTGGCGGCGGTGGCGGTGGCTTTGGTGGCAACGGCGGCACTACCATTTTTGGCATTGGTGGTAGCGGTGGCGGCTTCAGTGGCAGTGGCGGTGCCCTTGGCGACGTTAGTAGTAGAGGCGGTAGCGGTACAGGCACCATATTTGGCGGCGATCCAGCAGGTAATGGTAACAGTGGTGTCACGGGCGGTAACCAGCAAAATGGCAGTGTTGGTATCGACCAGAAAAATGGCTTGATCGGCGGGGGTGTTGGCGGAGGTGGCGGTGGTGGTGGGAGTGGCAGCCTCGCGGGCAAGGGTGGCAACGGCGGTGTTGGCGGTGGCGGCGGTGGCGGGGGCCTGAGCGGTGGCAATTGGGGTGGTTTTGGCGGCAGTGGTGGCGACTTTGGCGGCGGCGGTAGCGGGGGTTCGGGTATTGCTGGCGGTACAGGTGGAAGAGGCGGCTTTGGCGGTGGTGGTGGCAGCGGCGGTCGCGCTCTGGGTGAGACCAGCACCAGTCCCTTCAACTTTGGCGGTAACGGTGGTAATGGAGGCTTTGGTGGTGGTGGTGGTGGTGGCGGTACCAGTTCCTATGGTTCTGGCGGTATTGCGGGTAACGGGGGAAGCTTCGGCGGCAATGGCGGCGCGGGCGGCCAGAGCGAATATGATTTTACGGGCGGAGGTGGTGGCGGTGCTGGACTGGGGGGTGCCGTTTTTATTCGCAGCGGTTCCCTCACCCTAGTCAACAGCAAATTTCTCAATAACAAGGCAATAGGTGGGTTGGGTGGCATCGTCGATGCTAGTTTTAATGCCAAATCCGGTGCCAACGGTCAGGGAAAGGGCGGGGCAATTTTTGCCGTGACTCCTGAACTCGCCAGTGCGGCAGGGGTGGCTGTCGCGCCAACGGTGACGGCAATTAATACGATGCCTGCCTTCAGCGGGAACAGCAGTGTTAATGCTTCACGGAGTGCTACCGATAATAGCGATTTTTTTGGCAGCATCAGCGTCAGGAGTTCGATCGGCAACCAGCCCCCTGTAGCAGAAAATGATAGTGCGATCGCACCTGCTAACACTCCAGTCAAGATCGATGTTCTGGCTAACGACATCGACCCCGATGGCAACCCCTTAACAATTAGCCTAGTCGCCAATCCCACCAAGGGGACGGCAGTTGTGAACAACAACGGCACGCCGAACAATCCCAACGATGACTTGATTACCTACACTCCCGGTGCCAACTTCAACGGCGACAGCTTTACCTATCGCGTCAGCAACGGCAAAGCAGACAGCAACATTGCGACTGTCAATGTCCTGTCAGATGCTGGAGTGACTTTTTTGGTGACAAATACCAATGACAGCGGCCCTGGTTCGCTGCGGCAGGCAATGCTGAATGCCAACGCTCATCCCGGCGCAGATACGATCGCATTCCAAATTACCACTTTCCTCCAGATTCCATTACCATTCCAGAAGCCGATCGAGATCCCGATCGCATTTAACGCTCCTCAGACGATCGATCTCAAGTCTGCTTTACCGACAATTACAGATGCCCTCACGATCGACGGTTGGAGTCAAGGCGGCCCCGGATTCCTGGGTGCGCCGCGAATTGAACTCAACGGTGCAGCCGCGAATTCACCTGTGGGACTGGACATTCAAGCCAGCAATTCGATCGTCCGAGGACTGGCAATTAACCGCTTTTCCGGCGAACCCTCCTACAATCGGGCTGGCATCAAGCTGTCGAATGGGGCAGCCAATAACTGGATTTACGGCAATTACATCGGTACCGATTTAACTGGCAATATTGTTCGCAGCAACGGTGGCGATGGTATTACGATCGATGCCTCAGCCGGAATCCAGAATCGCATCGGCACCAACGGCGACGGACTTAACGATACTGCCGAAAGAAACGTAATTTCGGGCAATCTCGTTAACGGAATTACGATCGCAGCCAAGTTCGCAACTGTATCGGGCAACTACATCGGCACCAATGCAGCGGGTACGGCAATTCTGAACCCCAACAACTTCTCATATCACGGAGTTGTCACCTTTCCAGGTGCTTCCGATAACACGATCGGCGGTACTAACGATGCGGAACGCAATGTGATTTCTGGCAATTACACAGGTATCTCGATCGGCGGTACAAACAACTCGATTCGGGGCAACTACATCGGCACGGATGTCACGGGTACAAAAGACTTGGGCAATATCTCAGGAGGTGTGCATATCTATGGTTTCGGAAATACAGTGAGCGATCGCAATGTGATTTCTGGCAACGGTGGCAACGGCATATACATTGTCGATCGGGCAAACAAAGTGCAGGGCAACTTTATCGGTACGGATAAGACAGGTACCGTTGCTTTGGGCAATAGCCGCGATGGTATAGCCCTTCAAAGCATAGGAGGGATCGGCACTGCCGCCAACAATATCATTGGGGGAAATACGGCAGCGCAACGCAACCTGATTTCCGGCAACAAAGGCAATGGCGTGAGTTTTTGGCGCGGTGCTACTGCTAACAATTTGCTGCAAGGCAATTATATCGGCACTCAGCTAGATGGAGTCAGCCCCTTGGGGAATCTAGCCAACGGTGTAGTGATTTTGGATGGGGCAAACAACAATTCGATCGGCGGTATCGATCCGGGAACTGGAAATACGATCGCCCACAACAATTTAGCTGGAGTTGCTGTTAACTCTGGCACGGGCAATGGGATTTTAGGCAATAGTATTTTCAACAATAATACTTTCGGTATTATTCACTACGAAATTAGTAACGAGCGAAACTCTCCCACCATCAGTTTTGCCCACTCCAATGGCAAAAAAACAGATATAAAAGGTACTTTCAATAGCATTCCAAATCAACAGTTTAGGCTGGAATTCTTTGCCAACTCCAGTCTCGATCCGAGTGGCTTTGGCGAAGGCGCAACCTTCCTCGGTTCTACGATTGTCACTACGGACAGTAGCGGTAAAAATAGTTTCAACTATACCTATGGCAGTTCTCTACCCGTCAGTCAATTTATTACAGCAACGGCGACCGATCCTGCTAACAATACTTCGGAATTTTCTCAGGGATTGGCGATCGCCAACCAATCACCTGTAGCAGTCAACGACAGTGCGATCGGCGATCGCAAAAATCCAGTCAAGATCGATGTCCTGTCCAACGACACCGATCCCGATGGCGACCCTCTGACGATCGGCATTGTTACTAATCCGGTGAATGGAAAGGCAGTCGTTAATCAAAACAATACACCGGACAATCCCAATGATGATTTTATTATTTATACTCCCAACCTCGGATTTAATGGTGGCACAGAGAGCTTCAGCTATCAAGTCATTGACGGTCAAGGGAGTACGGCAACAGCTAATGTCAACTTGACTTTCAATGCGACACCATCTCCGACTCCGCCACTCCCGCCCGTTCCACCACGCCCGCCCACTCCAACATTGCCCACTCCGTCATTCCCGCCCACTCCGCCACTCCCCCCTCTCCCGATCGCAAACCAGCCACCGATCGCACTTAGCGACACTGCAACTGTAAATATTGGCAGCGCGATCGATATCGAGGTTCTCGCCAACGACAGCGACCCCGACGGCGACCCCCTGAACCTCAGCATTTTCAAGACTTCAGACAACGGCAAAGCAGAAGTCAGGCACAACGGTACGCCGGAC
>NZ_JBARVX010000408.1:0-10307 GCF_049646505.1 Microcoleus sp. | reverse complement strand
GTATCAGACACAACTGTTCGCGATTCTGTGATGCCCTTGGAGTAAGGATATGCGGTTTGTCGATCGCCACAAACTCAGGAGAGCCCTCAACATTTAAAACTTTGTTTGCCATTGTGAATCCGACCATTTTTCACAATATACTGAGAGTTGCACCTGGGACATTTCATAAGCTAAAAGTTAAGGCTGATTGAATAAATAAATTATAACAGGTAATCCTGACTGTGCATGACTACCCGGAATTGATATTACACAGCCTTGGCCCACTCGATCCAAGTTTCCAGCGGGCGGAAACCGACTGATTTGTAAAGCTTTGTCGCGCCTGTCAAACTGTCAGCATCGACGCTGAGTTTAGCTGTGTTTGCACCGGCTGCTTTCAACTTGTGCAAACCAGCTAACAGCATGGCTTTTCCTAAACCCATTTTCCGAAAGTCGCGCCGCGTACCCAACAATTCAATCCAACCGTCTTTTGTACTGCTATTGGTGTTTTTTTGCGGTTTGATTTGACAGTCGCAGAAAGCTGCAAATTTGCGTGAAGCGAAGCTATCCCGCAGGGAATCGCCCGAAACAGCAATTAAGTCTAATTCCGGCTGATAATTCGGGTCTTGCATCCAGTATCGCACGGTTTCCGCCGTTAAGTCGTGGTGGTTCCAGTGGTCGATAAACGATTGGTTGAACATCTCTACCCAGGGTTGGATGTCTTGTTCTCCGGATACGTGTGTTAGGGCAAAGTCTGCGGGGAATTCGGGTGCGGGAATGGGTTCGGCGAGCGATCGCCCCATTGTGAGAAAATAGCGATCGACCTCAAAGCCCTGTTTCTCTAACAGCAGCATCAGATCGGTTTTATCCTCGCGGCTGTAGGTACGCAATTTTGCGGGTAAATTGCGTTGTTTTCCTACTTCGCCCAGGCGTGTTTCTCCCCATTTAATTATGTCTTTTTCTAAGCCTTCACCCCTTACCTTTGGATGCACGTAAAACCAAAGACAAGCTTCTATTTCATCGGTGGAATCTGGCCTGTCTAACAGTGCCAAACCGATGAGTTTGCAGTTGCCGTCTTCCCACAATTGGACATCGCGGGCTTTGTCGAGTTTGGGCGCATCAAGTATTAGCTTGAGTTCGGTTGCTGAAACTTCTTCGCCGAGTCGATCGACTGTTTCGCAAGCATCGATTAAATTGGCGATCGCGCACCAGTCACTTTCGCCATTGTACGATCGTGTTGTCAAGATATTCATAAAAAACTTACAATCCGTAATTTCGGAATGTTCCTGTTAATCGGTATTGGCAAATGAGTAGAGTAATTCTGACATTTTGCACAAATGTCAGTAACAGTCAAGATGGCTGTTCCACAATAAATTAATTTATGGTGTGACAAGTCAGAAAGCCTGTTACACAATAAATCAATGTTTTTTTGGGGCTGCAGCAGTCCGCACCTCAACTGATTTGAGTATTAGAGAATGGTGTTGATAAAACTCAGAAACCTGTTTATATCACCCAGGCTTTCAGGTTTTACCTCATAGCGCAATCATAAAAATTGGTTGGCCCGTTTGGGCGGTTTTTTTTATTGGAGTCTGTGTCCAGAGGAACGCTCAACCTTTGCAAGCAGCGCCCTCGAAGTTATCAAAGCTGGTGCTTTAGTAACTGTTTTAACGAAATTTGATGCAGCTAAGTAAAGAAGTTTTCACCCCCACCGGGTAGTTGATTTTTACTTTTGCTCTATCTTACAACAAATCCTGTTTCAGGGATTTGTTGCTGCTTTTGTTCGCTCACCCGATCGGGTCAGAGGAAAAGTTGAACTTATTAAAAAAGTTCCATAACTCAAATATAACCGCTCAGGTTTTTTTTGGCAAGCTTGATGCGAGGAGAGTTTGGTTGATATTAGCGGCAGCCTGGATGCGGCCGCACAAGCACCCCGCTTGCAACCGGTCTTAAGTGTAGTTTTAATAACTTTTGACCGCAGTTGAAGATTTAATTTTCTCCAAACGTTAAACTAACGTTAAACAGTTTTCTCGGATTTGTATGAGGTGAATATGTTCGACAACCTCGATTTAGATATTTCCCTGGATAAAGAAACCTACGATGCCAAAATCGAAGTTTTAATGCAGCAGTTGCGATCGCTCCAAAAAGCTTGCTGGGAAAAAAAAATGCCCGCCATCATCGTACTCGAAGGCTGGGCGGCTGCGGGCAAAGGCGCTCTGGTCAAAAAAATGGTGGGTTACATGGACCCGCGCGGGTTTGCCGTCCACCCGATTTGGCCGCCCTCAGATGCAGAAATGGACTATCCTTTTATGTGGCGGTTTTGGCAGAAACTTCCAGCGCGGGGGCGGATTGGCTTTTTTTATCACAGTTGGTACACTCATGTTTTAGAAGACCGGTTGTTCCAGAGAGTCTCCGACGCCCAAGTACCGACAATCATCAGACAAATCAACGCCTTCGAGCGAATGATGGTAAACGACGGCGCGGCAATTGCCAAATTTTGGATTCACCTGAGCAAAAAAGAACTCAAGCACCGGCT
Source organism: Microcoleus sp. (assembly GCF_049646505.1). Lineage (GTDB taxonomy): Bacteria > Cyanobacteriota > Cyanobacteriia > Cyanobacteriales > Microcoleaceae > Microcoleus. The sequence goes on along the minus strand of NZ_JBARVX010000408.1, from coordinate 7,798 downwards.
CAAAAAACTAGAAGACGATACCTTACAAGCTTGGCGAGTGCGGCCGGAAGATTGGAAACAAGCCAAAAAATATCAAGAATACACGACTTTAGCCGAAGAAATGATAACTCAAACCGGCACGGGCCCGGCACCTTGGACGCTAGTAGAAGGTGACTGTCAGCGCTGGGCGAGAGTCAAAGTTTTAACGCAAATGGCAGCCAAAATTACAGAAGCCCTAGACAGGCTGCCGGCGCAATCTGCACCCCTGAAACTGCCGCTTCAAGAAAAGTTGCAGCCCACCGAGCCCGACTTGCTCGCCCAAGTAGATTTAACTCTATCCTTGTCGCCAGACGAATACAAACAGCAACTTCGCGAAGCACAAACCGATTTTGGCAAACTGCAACAAAGCATCCACGAAGATGAAATCCCCGTGTTAGTGCTGTTTGAAGGTTGGGATGCGGCGGGTAAAGGAGGCGCGATCAAACGCTTGACGGACATATTAGACCCCCGCAGCTATACCGTCAACGCCTTTGGGGTCCCGACAGACGAAGAAAAAGCTCACCACTACCTCTGGCGGTTCTGGCGAGAGTTGCCGAGTGCTGGTAAAATCAGCATTTGCGATCGCAGTTGGTACGGTAGAGTGCTCGTCGAGCGAGTCGAAGGATTTGCCACCGACCTCGAATGGCGCCGAGCTTACCAGGAAATCAACGAATTTGAGGAGCAACTCACCAGTTTCGGTTGTGTCTTAGTTAAATTCTGGCTGCACATCAGTCCAGACGAGCAACTAAAGCGGTTTACAGAGCGACAAAACAATTCATTTAAACAATACAAACTTACCGAGGAAGATTGGCGGAATCGCCAAAAGTGGAATTATTATGAAGTGGCGGTAAATCAAATGATTCAGCGCACCAGCACCCCGGCTGCTCCCTGGACGCTAGTTGCGGCCGATAACAAGTATTATGCTCGTGTTAAAGTAATTCAAACGGTAACGCAGGCAATTCGGAATCAACTGAAACGCCGATAAATTGGGGTTGGTGAATGGGTAACAGGTATGGAAAAAAAAAGCAGGCAGCAGAAAGCAGGCTTGAATTGCCAATTTCACTTGCCTGTACTCGCTCCATTACCAATTACCAATCAATCATTACCAGTTATCAATTACCAATTAACTGTCAGCAATCTGTGATTGGAAGTCGCGGGCTCGATTGCCTGCAACCAATAGTTGGTAGCTGACCGGAATCGAGCATTTCTGATAAGTGCGATCGGACTGCGTTATTGGCTAAAGTTAAAAACCCACCGATACCCGCAGTTCTTCCCGCAGCTAAGTTCGCGCTCGTTTCCACACTTCTGTACTAATTTATGAAGACACAGAATATTGCAAGATGCCAGAACTTTTAGCTCGCATTCTATTTCTATTCCTCCTCTTCTCACTGATCAAATCGTGGTGGGATCAATCAGGAGGCAAAGACAATCCGTTAATAGACCGGCTGCGCGTTTTGCTGCTGATCAGCCTTTTGTTCCTGGCTTTTTTCGCGCCAGACACGCCAGTCGGAGCAGCGATTTTCGGTCTCATAGCCTTCTTCTTTAAGCCCCTGGGCTTTTCGATCACGCTGCTGGTGATTGCATCGGCGCTGATCACCAACGGGGGCATCCGCAACCCGGCACCGAGAATGATCCTGGCTGCACTGCTAGTTTTGATCCTGTCGAGTATGCCAGTTGTCGCTTACTGGTTCGCCGATCAAGCAGAACGCGATGCCGCAGCCCGCACAGTTTGCTGCGACGAAACAGCAGCAGCCATAGTCCTGCTGGGCAAGGGAACGACTCATCCTCACCACCGAGAAGCAATTCAACTGACAGATGCAGGCAATCGCCTGCCCTACGCTGCCGTTTTGTATAAAAAACAACTAGCACCTTTGGTCATCGTTAGCGCAGGGCCCAGAGCAGAGTTACAGAATTATACTGGCGAAGCCAAAGATATCGAGACTTTGCTGGCAAGCAACATGGGCCTGCCCCGCACCAGTATCGTTCTCGACGATAACGGCAGCAATATACGCACCAGCGCCGAGGAAGTGAGAAAGATCCTCGACAGCCGCGGCGTCGGGCGTAAAGTAATCCTGGTAACATCTGCGATTCAGATGCGCCGTGCCAGCCTAGCTTTTGCAAATATGGGCATTCAGGTGATTCCCAGAGCTACCGACTTCTACACTTACCAGCCCGTGTCTGGAGGGAAATCCCGACTCCGTTTAGACGCGGGAGATTTTCTGCCTAGTGCAGAAGCCTTGGTAACTACGACGAAAGTATTCGATGAATATTTCGGGTCTCTTTATTACTATATGCGCGGCTGGCAGGCTCCCAGGGCCTAAAGTGGCGAGTTGCTGGTGTTTTTCTTAGGCAACAGCGACTGCTCCCCAGATTGGTTTAACATCTCCTGAGAATGACGCCTTTGTGGGGAGCTGTAATTTCTGATTCCAGCGGGGTCTCCGACGGCAAAGTTGGCAGTTAACAAGAACACCGCCCAAAAGATAGGTGCTTCCCACTCGGATTTTTTTGGAGGTGTTTCTGTGGCTTTGACTGATTCAACGTTGATTTTGATGTCTAATTTGCCCTCGATTTCTTTGCCTTTGAGAACTCCGTCTTTGCATACGCCCTTAAAGGTCAGGGGAGCGGGTTTTGGTGCTTCTGCTTCTGCCATTGTTTTATCCTGGTTTTGGTGAATCCGGTTGGATAGTCATTCTTAAAGGTTCGGGGGGTCTCCGGACAGGATTGGGCGAACTCTGAAAGAATTAAGTTACATATGCACCCCGCCCCTTGCTGGGGATTAAACCATAAGAACCTGAAGGCCTTTCAAGCCAGTGCTGGTTGGTTGTGGTTGGCAGCGCTGCCGGTCGGGCTGCTAATTATATATCTGGGTGAAAGACAGGTTTTTATGCAAAGACAGATTTTTTCTCAAAAACTGTCAATAAATTTATTATCTCCGCGCCGATGAAAATGTCAATACATTTAAAGCTGAGTTTGCTTTGTATCACGTAAGTAACCGTGTTTCTGGCAATACCTCTGGAGTGGCGCAATTATTTTAAGAAACTGATTTCTGGCTCAGAGAATTGTCATTTTTATAGTTTCAATATAAGATTGGAAATGACAGGCTGCATAAGGGTTTAAAGTTTGCCTGCAGTTGCATTGTTTTTTTGAAACTGGTATCGATCGCGCGATCGGACTGCTAATTTCAAATCTCAAAGGATCTAAATGTAGGTGATGAAGTTTGAAAATACATAGGTCTTGGACGATCGAGCGATACCAAATCCGGGTAACATACCCCCTTAACGATTCGGCGGTTGAAACCGCGTCTACACAAACGATGTCGGCCTGCGCCGAATCAAAAATAAAGGGGTGGCCAACCCGGATTTGGTATCGCTCGATCGGTTTATTTGCGCCTGCGGACTTAATCGACAGTGAACACATCCACTAGCAAACTATCTTCCCTGCAACCGGAACAACTGGCAGCTTGGGCAAAAGAGGCAATTAATCGCAGTAAATCCGGTCAAGTGCCCGCATACGTACCTCTGCTTGCGCGAGCCGACAGAGAAGGGTTTGCCGTACAAATTCGGGCAATTGACGGTAAAATATTGAGCTGGGGTAGCATCGCTCAAACATTCCCGCTGATGAGCGCTGTCAAACCCTTCGTGCTGCTTTACTTGCTGTGCGAATTGGGCGAAAAAACGGTTTTTGACTGCGCGGGCTGCGATCCTTCGGAAATGCCTTTCAATTCCCTGACTCAACTCGAAACAGATGGAGGGAAGCCGAGAAATCCGATGATTAATAGCGGGGCGATCGCCCTAGCGTCTCTGATTCCGGGTAACAATGCTGCGGCGCGCTGTCAAAACTTGCGAACTTGGCTGAACCAACAAGCAAACAGTCGGTTATTTGTGGACGAGTTAATGCTGGATTCAGTAAATGAAAAGCGGAATCAAAATAATCGGGATCTTGCCTTAGCAATGGTAAAATCCGGTTATCTGCAAAACTCGGAAATTGCCTTAGAAACCTACAATCGAGTTTGTTGTTTGTCGGGAACTGTGGAGGATTTGGCCAAGCTGGGAATGGTGCTGGTAAAGAGTGAGGAAGCACTCTGGGAAAACTGCCGCACTGTCAAAGCGCTGATGGCTACTTGCGGTTTGTATGAAGCATCCGGTCGTTTTGCGCTGCGGGTGGGACTGCCGGCCAAGTCGGGGGTTAGCGGGGCAATGCTTTCGGTAATTCCGGGCGAGGGCGCGATCGGCTGTTACAGTCCGCCCCTAGATCGAGAGGGAAATTCTGTCGGGGGCTTATTTCTATTGGAACAAATAGCTAAAGCTTTGCGGCTGAGCGTATTTGATTAGATTGTATTTTTCGACGGCGGTAGGTCGAAAACCGTAAAATCTTCTCCCTGTCTGTCTTTCAGGCTCTCTCGAACTCTCTCGGACTCTCTCGGACTCTTTCCCATCTTCCCGATCGCGATCGAACCAATTCCGTGCGAATTTGTGAGAAAAATATTAAGCTAGCTTAAAGGACAAGCGATCGACAGTTGGAAGACACCCGTTTTTCCCCAAACAGCCGGATAGTTGCCGTTTTTTGCTTTAACCTGCCTTCAAACTACAAAATTACCTGACATTCAATGAATATTTTTAGCAGTCTGCTTTCCGCGCCAACGAAACAACCCCAAGTCACAAAACAGCGTCGAGGCATTGAAATTAAGTCGGAACGCGAAATCGAAATAATGCGGCAGGCGGCGAAAATTGTCGCAACGGTACTGAAAGAAATTTCGCAAATTGTGAAACCGGGAATGACTACTGCTGATTTGGATGTTTATGCCGAAAAACGCATCCGAGAAATGGGTGCAACTCCCAGTTTTAAAGGCTATCACGGTTTCACCGGCTCGATTTGCTCTAGCATTAATAACGAAGTTGTTCACGGCATCCCCAGCCGCAAAAAAGTAATTCGGGCCGGAGATGTTCTGAAAGTAGATACGGGAGCATATTACCAAGGTTTTCACGGCGATTCTTGCATCACGATCGCAGTTGTGGAGGTGACACCGGAATCGGCAAAATTAATTAGAGTTGCAGAAGAAGCTCTATATAAAGGTATCGAACAAGTGAAGGCTGGAGCTTATTTGCTCGATCTCGCCGGCGCGATCGAAGATCATGTCAAAAGCAACGGTTTTAGTATCGTTGAGGAGTTTACCGGCCACGGTGTCGGGCGCAATTTGCACGAGGAACCGTCGGTTTTCAATTTCCGCACTCGCGAAATGCCGAATGTGAAATTGCGATCGGGCATGACATTGGCGATCGAGCCGATTCTGAATGCGGGTTCTAAGTACACTCGGACGCTGGCTGACAAGTGGACTGCTGTAACGGTTGACAATGCTATGTCGGCTCAGTTTGAGCATACTGTGTTGGTGACGGACACCGGTTATGAAATTTTGACCGATCGTTCAAAAGTTTAACTCGGAATAGTTCAAGAATAATTGTGAGATTGCCGCGCGATCGCGAACAAGTCTGCGCGGTTTTGAGTTGTGAATCAAAAAAATCAGTTGTTAATCAATGGATTAAAACGAAACTCAAAACTCTTGAATTTAACCACAATACGGTTTAGTTAATGATGTTTATCCCCCGGAGATATCCATCGCTTGCCCCTTAAAAAGACCAACTTTGAGCAATTTCTTGTTCCCCACTTGTAGGGGCGGTGTCAAGAGTGCCCGCCCTCTTGGCTGGGGGGGATCGGGTTTAACCCAAGCCTATAGGAGTTTAATCGAAATTTTTTGAATTGCTTCTATAGATGGAGTGACAAGGATAGTTGAATTCAGCTAAGTTGACAGATAATAGCGATCGAACTTAAGGGTAACGGATATGTCAGCACGATTATTATTGGTAGATGATGAACCGGGCTTGCGGGAAGCGGTACAAGCTTATTTGGAAGATAGCGATTTTTCGGTTGAGGTTGCCAGTAATGCTCGGGATGGGTGGGAACTCTTGCAGCAGTACAATCCGGATTTGGTGATTTCAGACATCATGATGCCGCAGGTGGACGGCTATCAGTTTCTCAAGCAAGTGCGGGAAGATCCTCGGTACAAGGCTTTGCCGGTGGTGTTTTTGACGGCTAAGGGGATGACGGGCGATCGCATTCAAGGCTATCAAGCCGGCTGCGATGCTTATCTTTCTAAGCCCTTCGATCCCGACGAATTAGTCGCAATTGTCACGAATTTGTTGGCGCGCCGCGCGGCTGCTAAGGAGACAGGCGAAAATCCTGAAAGTCCTAATATTGCTGCTTTGGCCAGCCAAATGGCGAGAATTGAGTCTTTGCTGAGCGGGCGAAGTTCGATCGTCCAAAGTGCTTCGCCGATCAAAATTGATTTGACTCCGCGAGAGCAAAGTGTTTTGGATTTAGTTGCTCAAGGTTTGATGAATAAGGAAATTGCCCGCCGCTTGGAAACCAGCGTGCGGAATGTGGAAAAGTACGTCAGCCGTTTGTTTAGCAAGACGGGTACTAACAGCCGTACTGAGTTGGTTCGCTTCGCTCTCGAACACGGCTTGACTCAGTAGGATTCCTCTCGACTTTGCTTCGGGCTCTTCCTCCCCGCTCTGCGTTACCAGGCTCTTCCTGGTAACGAGAATGCTGCAAAAAATTAAAAATGTTAAGATATAATTATTGACACATCTGCGGTGGGTATGGTATGGCAAATCAGTTAGCAGGCGGCAGCGCGGGGCTGCGATCGAAGTTCTCACCGTTTTGACTCTGGGATTCACACGGGCGATCGAGTTCGGGAATTACTTAATTGGAAAACCTGACTGTTTAAGAGTTTTTACGTAGTAAACAGAAGTAGGAACCCTTGACAAAATACCCTCAGCCTCCGCCCGTGCAAACTTCGCGCGAAGTTTCAAAGCTCGAATTATATTTTATCTGACAACAAACTACTATTCATTAATAACAGGGATCTAAAGTAGTGGCGGATGTTGAATTTAGAGGAGAAAAATTTAGTTAATACCAGGAGGCTCTCATGGGAAAAATCACGGCGCGACAAAGGATAAGTGCAGCGATCGCACTGCCGATCGCACTAATGGCTAATACAAATCAAGCTTTGGCCGCCGATACTGTTCAGAAAATCGATCCAATTAAAGAAGTTTCAACTTTTGGCGACGAGCTAGATTTTGAGATGGTGCTACCGACAACAATCGCCATTGAAGAAAGCGAGGATTGGGATCGACCTGATTTTTCAGCTACTAACTTAGATATGGAGATTACTAAATTTATGACAGAAAATCTTCAAGCTGTAATTGAGGAGCCGCCAATGGAGGTTACTAAACTTATGACAGAAAATGTTCGAGCTGTAATTGAGGAGCCGCCAGCCGTAGTTTATCTCAGTGCGGCGAGGGGCCAGTCCACCAGGGAATGCCGGATTTCCGGGATATGTGAATGATTGAGTCAGATTTGTGCGGTTTGTGCGATCGGCTTTTTCACTAGGTATAATTCTCGCCGTGCGAGGGTAAAAAAATCAGTAAAATCCAGCAGATTTTCTTGAACTTATGCGAATAACAGAGTATGTATTTTTTCGGGTATGCTTTAACTATATCTAGTAAAACAATCGGACAATTTCAAGGCTGAGGCGTGGGGAGCTAGAAACCCGGTTTTTACGAATTTTGGAAAAACGAGAAATATAAGAAGAAACCGGGTTTCTGAGTTTAGCAGATTTGGTTCGCACTGCGAACGGTTTTGGATTTCTGAGATCGTACCAATTTCAAAAAATAATGCAACAGTATTCTTGTCCCCCCCCTTTACAAGGGGGGGCTAGGGG
>NZ_JBARVX010000407.1:0-5846 GCF_049646505.1 Microcoleus sp. | reverse complement strand
GGATGACTAAGGACTAATGACTAATCTGCATCTGCGTGAATCTGCGTCAATCCCTTGTCATCTGCGGTTAATACATTTGCTTTTTTTTACCGCAGATGAGGGCAGATTAACACGGATTAACGCTGATGAATTATAGCGGTTTTGGTTGTAACATTCATCCGTTATTGTTGACTTTTGACTGGATTTTACTTTATCGGTGCCGCCGGAATTGATATATTGATATTACGCATCCAGACATTGAAACCCGATTTTACCAATAAATTAACCGTAGTTTTTTATAGTTGGCGTTGCCGCTTTGTGTGATTGCTTTTCATCATAATAAATTGTTGGCTAAGTGAACCCCCTACAACTTTTGTTTATAATATTCTCCTAACTGACTAATGCCTTCTACCTGGTATTTTTTTTCTGCCACAGGTAGCTCGATCGCAAATTCAGTTCCCTCGCCAACCGCACTGTTGCAACTCAACTTACCTCCATGAGTCTCTTCGACTATCTGGCGGGCGATCGCCAATCCTAACCCAGTACCTTTTCCTACCGCCTTCGTTGTGAACAAATAATCAAAAATCTGCTGTTTGACTTCTTCTCTCATCCCCGCACCGTTATCGGCAATTGTAATTTTGATGTGGCGATCGTCCAACATACAGGTACTAACCGCGATTTTGTTGGGATTGGCTTGGATTTCCGCAAAACTGCGTCCTTGACTTGACTCTTCTAGGGCATCGATCGCATTTGCTAGCAAATTCATCAACACTTGGTTGAGTTGACCGGGAAAACATTCGATTTTCGGTAGATTCTCGTACTCTGTGACAACTTCGATCGCCGGACGGTGTTCGTTAGCTTTTAGCCGGTGGCGCAAAATTAACAAGGTGCTATCGAGCCCTTCGTACAGGTTGAAAAGTTGCTTGGTATTGCTATCGGAACGGGAGAAAATACGGAGACTTTGGCTGATCGATGTAATGCGAGATCCTCCATCTTCGATCGCCTGAATTAACTTCGGTAAATCTTCTCGCACGTAATCGAGGTCGATCGCTTCTAATTCATCTTCAATTTCTGTACCGGGTTCAGGGAATTTCTCGCGATAGAGATCGATGACACTCAATAAATCATGGATGTAATCTTGGACAGCACCGACATTGCCCACAATACAACCGATCGGATTATTAATTTCATGGGCAACTCCAGCCACTAATTGCCCCAAAGCCGAAAGTTTCTCCTGCTGTACCAATTTCAGTTGAGCCTGTTGCAATGCCTGGGTACGTTCTACTACTTGCTTTTCTAAACTATCCGTCAGCCATTTCAGTCGCCAGTGGATTTTCACCCGCGCTAGCACTTCCGCTTCTTCAAAGGGTTTGGTGATGTAATCGACAGCGCCTAACGATAAGCCTTTGACTTTGTTTTCGGCATCAGCTAAAGCCGTCATAAAAATAACAGGAATTCCTTTAGTTGCAGGATTTTCCTGGAGGCGGCGACAGGTTTCAAAACCATTCATTTGCGGCATTTCAATGTCAAGCAAAATTAGTTCTGGTTGGTGGCGTTTCACTAGGGTGAGAGCATCTTCGCCATCAACGGCCATGCGGACTTTGTAGCCAGCAGCTTTTAAGGATTGAGACAACACAAATAAGTTAGCTTCATTGTCATCTACAATTAAGATAAACGGTCGGGTTGAGTATGGCATAGGTGTCGGTTTCCGGTTCGAGAGTGTTAAGGGAGATAGTGTTGGATAAATGCCCGCAATTGTTTGAGTTTGCAAGCTTCGGCAAGGCGGATAAGTTCTCGGGTAAAGGCAGCCGTATTAGTATCCTGGATTTGCCCTGCAATTTCAATGATGCCATCGAGTTCTCCGTCTTCGGCTAACTCCAAGAGTTGATGCAAGATTGCGGGTTCGGGTGGCTGCATTCGATCGGGAGCAAGTTGAGGATTCTGCTTCTGGGCGTTATTTTCTTGATAAATCCAATCTAATTGTAGATATTTTTGCAGGAGCTCTAGCAAAATTTCGGCTTGCACGGGTTTGGGTAAGAAATCATTTCCCCCCGCATCTAGGCTTTTGTGCCGGTCGATCTCGAAGACGCTGGCAGAGGAGACGACAACAATTTGGTTGTGCAGTTGGGGAGACGATCGCACTTTCTCTAAAAACTCAAACCCGTCCATCAGGGGCATCGCTAAATCAGTAATAATTAAATCCGGCGAGAATTTCAAAGCCAGTTCGATACCTTCTTGTCCATTGTTAGCTTCGAGAATTTCAAAGCCGATGGGCTCTAGCAGGTTAAGCAACACCGAACGATTTTCCCAACGATCGTCGATGACGAGAATTTTGCATTTTGAACCTGCATAACCCTCGATCGCCCCTTGGGGCATCACTCTAGAAGACGCTGCCCAATTTTTAGCTTCAGGCAGTTCTAGTTCAAAGGAAAAGGTGCTGCCTGAGCCTAACACGCTTTGAACATCGATTTTGCTTTGCATCAATTCGATAATTTTGTGGGTAATTGCCAATCCCAATCCAGTTCCTTCAGCTTGCTTTTTGGTATCGCCGACTTGCTCAAAGGGGAGGAAGATTTTCTGGATTTGTTCTGGAGTCATCCCCACTCCAGTATCTTCTATCTGGAACCGAATTTTGGGAGCGATGGATTGAATCTTAAAAGTAACGCTACCAGTCTCGGTAAATTTGATGGCATTGCCCAGAAGGTTGATCAGAACCTGACGCAAACGTTTTTCATCGACACACACACCTACAGGTAATTTTTCGTCAACTTGAAAATTGAAGATAATCCCTTTTTCTTCCGCACGAATGCGATTAATTTCGACGACGCTTTGCAGCAAAGAAGGCAGGTGCAAGGCTGTGGGATGTAGTTCTAATTTTCTGGCTTCGATTTTGGCAAGCTCCAATACATCGTTAATTAGATTCAATAAGTGAGAACCGCACTGATAGATGATATCGATGCCGTTTTGCCCTTTTTCGGTGAGAGGTTCGCTGCGTTTTAAGATTTGGGCGTAGCCAAGAACACCGTTGAGGGGGGTGCGTAATTCGTGGCTCATGTTGGCAAGGAATTCGCTTTTGGCTGCGTTGGCGCTGTCGGCAGTTTCTTTTGCTTGCTGAAGTTCCAAACTGGCTTGCTGAATTTCCTGAAATTTGTCTTGCAGAGCAATTGCCATGAGTTGGAAGTTACTAGAAAGAGTGTTAATTTCGGTAATTGAACTGGCTGGAATTTGTAGCGATTGTTGTTCTGTGAGTTTATCGGGTAAATTGCTGGTGAGATTGGCAAGTTGCAGCAAGGGTTTGACTAAACTGCTACTAATATATTTTGCCAAAACAGGTGCCAGAATTGCGATCGCCATCAGAATAGCGAAGCTTTTGGTATAAATTCCATCGAGTGCTACCAGATGGGGATAGTTGGCTTCTTCGATCGCCATTATCCAGGGAAGATTGCCCCCAATCGCGCTCTTGGACACGTAAAATGACTTTCTCCAGCGCACGACTTTAGCCATTTTTGGAATATTCGGTATCCAAATGTGGGTGTTTCGATCGATCCGGTAGATTTCACCGTTTTTATCTCGATCGAAGGGTTGCCCTACCTTCAGCTCGTCGCGAGTGCTAGCAATCACCCGATCTTCGATATCTAGTAAACTTACCAACCGAGTCGATCGGCTTGTCGATGGGATTTGACTCTGTAGCCACCTTTGTTTCACGGTATTTACATCGATTTCTGCAACAATTTGACCCACTAGGCTGTCGCCCTGCAAAATAGGTACTGTCTGAAAAATCGTCGGTGCGTTGGATATCGCCATCACCTCAGAAAGCATTGGCTGTTTTGCTTTCAGTAAAGCCGGAAATGGAAAATTGTCCAGTTGAGCAGAATTTTCTGCGGCGTTTTTTTCCTGGGTGGAATTGACAATCTTTCCGTCTGTATCTGTAATGTAGAGATGGCGGAACTCGGAAATTGTTTGTTGAGCAATTTGAATTTTTTCCTGTATTTGGGAACGGTTCGATGGATTGCGGTTTTGAATGCTAGATGCTACTCCTTGCAACTTCCCCAGACTTTGCTGGTGCCAGTTCAGCAGATCGGTACTAATATTTTGTCTGGTGTCTTCTAGATGAACTAAAACGTTTTTTTCTTGAGCAAAAGTGGCATCCTGACAGTTCCAAACAGTCAGTGCCAGTGCTGGCAGCAAGACAAAGGCTACTAGCAAATTGAGGAGAGTTTGTTCAAAGGCATGAGTTTTGATAGTGTTGGCGCGCAGCCACTTGGTAATGGGCGTGTGAGTTAAAATTAGACTGGCAATCAGGCTATTACAAATTTGATTCAGGGGATTTTTGAAGGAGATTAATAAAACAGTTTGAGGGGGAATTTCACCGACACCAGCATAGAGCAACCAAAGCAGGGGAAATCCGATAATTCCCCAATAAAAAACATCTAGGAGTAATAAGTTGCTGCTGCGGTGTCGGAGTCCCCAACCTACAAAAATTGCTTCCAGAGTGTAGAGAATAAAGCCATAGGGATGGTGCCACAGCAAAATTGTATAGAAGCTGGAAATGGCGGCGGCGATCGCGCCCCAACCCAACCCGTACAGCCTCACAACCAACATGACAAAAATACTGCCAAATAGCCAGTCTATATGGAGGATGATAGGGATTTTGAAGTAATTGCCCGCATACCCTGCCAATAGCAGAGAAAGTAAAACAGTTGTCGATAGCAACCGATATTGCGACTGATTTTTGTTGTTCCGCGACTTCCCGAACTCTGCAATATTTGCCACAACAGTCTCCTTGATTAATATTAAAATTAGGCAAATCAGATTGAGACTAAGTTCCAGTTATCTTCAAGTGATATCATTTCAAGTTGAGCGAGGAGCCGATCGCCCGATCGGGAGCTGCATCTTAAAAATTGTGCCTTGTCCTAACTCAGAATCGACCTCAATTGTACCCCCATGAGTCTCTTCGACAATCTGGCGGGCGATCGCCAATCCTAACCCAGTGCCTTTTCCTACCGCCTTCGTTGTGAACAAATGGTCAAAAATCTGCTGTTTTACTTCTTCACTCATTCCCCCACCATTATCGGCAATTGTAATTTTAATGTGGCGATCGTCCAACATACTGGTACGAACCGCGATTTTGTTGGGATTGGCTTCGATTTCCGCAAAACTGCGTCCTTGACTCGACTCTTCCAGCGCATCGATCGCATTTGCCAGCAAATTCATAAAAACTTGGTTTAGTTGACCGGGAAAGCATTCGATTTTCGGTAGATTCTCGTAATCTGTAACAACTTCGATCGCCGGACGGTGTTGGTTAGCTTTCAGCCGGTGTTTCAATATTAAAATGGTGCTCTCAATACCTTCATGGATATCAAACCGAACTTTGTAGTCTTTATCAGCTCTGGAGAAGGTGCGGAGGCTGGTGCTGATGCCGCGAATGCGATCGCATCCCACTTTCATCGACGACAGCATCTTGGGCAAATCTTCTAAAGCATACTCTAAATCAATCTTATCAGCATCTTGTTCGATTTGTGGGCCCGGATCTGGCAGTTTTTCTTGATATAATTTCAAGTGGTTGATTACATCTTTGATGGTGGTCGTTGCTTCATTAATATTGCCGCTGATAAAGCCGACAGGATTGTTGATTTCGTGGGCGACTCCGGCGACGAGATTGCCCAATGCGGACATTTTTTCGCTTTGCACTACCTGTAACTGTGCTTGCTGCAAGTCAACGAGCGATCGTTCTAATTCTTGGGCGTAAGCCTGAGATTGTTGGTACAAGCGGGCATTTTCGAGTGAAATCGCCGCTTGCGCGCACAACAGTTGGATGACTTCAGTGCGATCGCCCGTAAATGCCCCAATTGTCAAGTTATTTTCTA
>NZ_JBARVX010000406.1:0-4821 GCF_049646505.1 Microcoleus sp. | reverse complement strand
GTGGAACAGGCATCTTGCCTGTTCCTACTCTCAAAACAAACAAAAATTAATTTTTCTTGTGGAACAGGCCGGACAGCCTGTTTCTACTCCAAAAACAAATAAAAATTAATTTTTCTTGTGGAACAGGCATCTTGCCTGTTTCTACTCCAAAAACAAATTCCCAGGGATAGCCTGGGAAACATAAATATTAACCAAAAATAGTGCAATTTTAATATATTTAATTAGCTCAAAAGCTTTCATAATCCAGCATCCCCTGTGGGAGATTTGACAGGGGAGGCCGGGGCGGGCATTTTGGAGATTGCGCCGCACCCGATCGCCTTTCGTGACCTCAAGAAAACAGTTGCGTTCATATTGGATCACCCGTTAGCCTTGGCTGCTGTTGCGAGTCTGGCTTGCCAGATCCAACAGTTGCGCCCAGCGTTTTTGGACTTGTTTGGGAGTGCATTTGAGCTCGGTGGCGATCGCCTTGTCGCTTTCTTGATTCCGCTTCATTTCTAACAGTTGCTGCATTTGGGGCAACAGCCCTGCGCGAAATTCTTCCCATTTGTCGGAAGTCATTCCCAGCTTTTGATCGACATCAGCACCCAGCCATTCGTGGACGAGTTTCCAATTTTGAGTGCGGGCAAATTTTTCGACGTGGTACTTAAACCGCTGTTGCAAGTAGTCGCGCTGGCGGGAAGACAAACCGAGAACTCGATCGATTTCCGAAGCCGAAAGGTCTTGCAATTTCAACATTAAGTAATTCACGCATTCGGGCTGATTTTGAGCTTCCAGATAAGCGATCAATTCAGCGACTACTCGATCGCGCAGTACAGCATCAGCCGGATCGACAGTTTCCGAAACCATTTGTTCGCGCACTTGTTGCAGCACCGGAGAGCGGCTGTACATTTCCGCATCTTCTCCCTTGCCCGACTCTACAGCCATTTCAATGTCGATCGCAGTTTCGGGTGGCTGGCCCTTAGCAAATCCTTGAGCGCGAAGCACGATCAAACGTTGGCGGTTGCGGCCGGGCAAGCCGATTTGGCGCTTGGCGTACTGTTCGGTGAAAGCCATGTACTCAGCCAATTCTAGCTGCGTGCGGGGCTGGTAGGTAACATCGACTTGGTGTTCGCGGCGGAAAGCTCGCAGAGATTCGATATAAAAGCCTTGCAAAAAGTCTTCAATCATGTTGTAGCGAGCTTGGAAGTTCAAGTTCGATCGGAAAGATGCAACATGGCGGTAAATCATCGATGCCAGGTGAGAGTGCAGTTCGACGCGGCCTTGCTTGGAACCGAGGCGGTAGAATTGCAGAGTTTTTTGCAACCGGTGTTCGGCTAAGGTGATTTGCCAAGCTTCAACTTCGCCGGAAACTTGGATGCGATCGCTTTTTTGGCAAATCCGTTCGACTTCCTTAGCAATCCGCATCGCCACCGCTCTAGCGCTGCGGCTGGGATTTTTCATTTCGGCTTCCAATTCTTGGAGGGCAAATTCAGCCAAAGCCAGAACATCGAGGCTGGGAGCAGTATTGATTTCGGCGGTTTGTTCGTCGGAGGCAGCCGGAATGAAGTTGAGGCCAGAAGCGGTGTTGCAGTTGACGGTGTTGGCGGTGTTGTTGGCAGTTTGGACAGTCATAGCGTTTATCTGGTGGTAGCGCACAGCGTGCGAGGACATTTGTCAGAGAGCGAGGCGGCAGTTGCTGGCGGTTTCGCTTGCTGTGCTGATTCAACTCTCTATACATTGAATATAGGGAAGTAGAGATAATCGCAGTTATGTCAGTGTTCCACTCTCTCATGCAACAGTTTTTGGCTGCTGAATCTGATTCTAAGCGCTGGCTGTGAAAGATTGTTTTTTTTGTCCTTAAAGCCTGACTGTACAAGCATTCTGAGCTGTAATTCCGGTATGGCGATCGCTCCTCTGACAGACGGTATTCTGGGGCCTGTGAGTGGACAATTTACTAACTGGCTGTTTGAGCCGATTTTGGGCGATCGAGATTCTGGAATCGATAGCAGGCAGAGTGTAGCGAACTGCACTATCTTCAGAAGCTACGCCACAGAAGTTAGGAAACCCGGTTAATCTACAAATTTGTTTGAAAAAGGCGCAAGGGATTTTTTGGAACGAACCGCGAAGACGCAAAGGACACGAAGGAAGAGAAGAGAAGTACAGAGAGGCCTGTCAAACTATTGATGCCGATTCTCTCTCCAATACCAAAGTCACAGGCCCGTCATTCTCTATCAAAACTTGCATCTGAGCTCCAAACACGCCTGTTTCGACTTTTAAGCCGCTCTGGCGCAACTTTTCGACAAATTTATCATAAAAAAATTCGGCTCGTTCAGGAGCTGCCGATCGGTCAAAGGAAGGTCGCCGACCTTTGCGGCAGTCCCCGTAGAGGGTAAACTGACTGACCACCAGCAACTCGCCGCCGATGTCTTGTACGGACTTGTCCCAGCGGCCGCCCTCGCTGGCAGTGTCGGGAAACAAACGCAGTTCCAGGCATTTGCGAGCCATCCAGTCGAGTTCTGTTTCGGTGTCGGTGTCCGCAATACCCACAAGCAAGTTGAGTCCGCAGCCAATTTTGCCGACAATTTCGCCGTTAACTTCGACTTGAGAGGATTTGACTCGCTGAATGATAACTCGCATGGAAAATCGTTAATTGGTAATAGGTAATACCATTTTTCTTTCATATATGCTATGGATGAAATCCGAAGCCCCCCCGAAATCGCGGGGGGGTTGGGGGGGGTAATATCTAGCGCTACTTTATGAAATTGGTATAATTACTCGTTACCAGGCTCTTGGCCTGGTAACGCAGATGCTTTGGCTCTGCCTCCTATCTTCCTAAGTATCCAGAGAGGCAGAGCCTCGCTTACATCGGTTCCCCGGCTCTTGGCCGGGGAACCAGTAATATTTTACTGTTAGTTTTTCCCAAAACCTTTGCCGCGATTGGGTGCAGGCATACAGAGACAGTTTTCGATTTGCGATCGCAAAGTCTCGGTATCCAAACCCTGACCGATCAAAACAAGCTGGTTTTTGCGATCGTCGCCTTTCCACTCGTCGTCGTCCATCGAAAATCGCTTGCCGCTCAAATGGAAAATATGCCGTTTCGGACTTTCTTCAAACCACATAATCCCCTTCGCGCGAAACACGTTTGTTGGCAGTTGGTTGTCTAAGAAATATTGAAATTTTCTCAGAGAAAACGGCTTTTCGCTTTGGAAAGAAATTGAAGTGAATCCGTCATTTTCTAAATGGTCGGAGTGGTCGTGATGGTCGTGATGGCTGTGGTCGTGATGGCTGTGGTCGTGGTGGCTGTGGCCGTGGTCGTGATGTTCGTGATGTTCGTGATGTTCGTGATGTTCGTGATGTTCGTGACTGCTAGCAGTTTCCTCAGATTGGAAATATTTGTCAGATTCAAACAACCCGACGCTGAGGACTAGCGGTAGGGGAACTTGCGATTTTACTGTTCGCACAATTCGAGCACCTTCTTTGATATCGCGAATCTTAACTTCCAACAAATCTAAATCTGCTTCTTCAACCAAATCTGTTTTGTTGAGGATAATTATATCGCCGTAAGCTATTTGACTGTAAGCTGCTTCTGAGTTAAACAAATCTAAGCTGTAGTTGGCCGCGTCTACTACTGTCACTATCGAATCTAGACGGGTTAGGTCGCGCAGTTCTGTGCCTAAAAAAGTTAGAGCAACTGGCAGGGGATCGGCGAGTCCGGTTGTTTCTACTACTAGATAATCGAGGTTTTCTTGACGTTCTAAAACTTTGTAAACTGCATTTACCAAATCTTCATTAATTGTGCAGCAGATGCAGCCGTTGTTGAGCTCAACCATGTTGTCGTCGGTGGTGACAATCAGTTCGTTGTCGATGCCGATTTCGCCAAATTCATTGACCAAAACTGCTGTTTTCAAACCTTGCTGGTTGGTCAGGATGTGGTTGAGCAGGGTTGTTTTGCCGCTGCCGAGAAATCCTGTAATGATGGTAACGGGTAAGCCGTGTTTGGGAGCGTCCATCGCCGGTTCTGTCTCGGACTGAGTTAGAGATTGCATAGCTTGAATGTCAAATAATGTCGATCGCACTTTCCTTGTGTTTCTTATTCTATCTTATTTAGGACAACGGCCCGTCAACCCGGTTTCTGGGAGAATTTTTGGGTTGGGCGGCACAGCACCTACCCATCAACCCGCAGCCCCACAGTACAAAGGCACTTGGCTTGTCACCTGTTTTCTACGTACAATATTTAAATTTCAGCTAAAACAGGGCGGTGGCTAAAAATAGCCACCGCCCTCAAGATAGTTTTGCGCTATCTAAATCCGTGCTTACGCAGGAAGCAAGACTGCATCGATGATGTGAATGACACCATTATCAGCAGCAACGTCTGCTTTGGTAACGGTAGAATCATTGATTTTGACACCATTGGAAGCATCAATTTTGATTTCCGAGCCTTCAACTGTCTTCGCAGATTTCAGCTTAGCCGCATCAGCAGCCATAACTTTTCCAGAAACGACGTGATAAGTCAAGATTTTTTTGAGCTTAGGGATGTCCTTAAGCAGTGAATCTACAGTACCTGCGGGAAGCTTAGCAAAAGCTTCGTCTGTAGGAGCGAAAACTGTGAAAGGGCCTGGGCCTTTGAGAGTATCTACTAAACCAGCAGCTTTAACGGCAGCAACTAGAGTTGTAAAAGAGCCTGCCGAAACGGCGGTATCAACGATATCAGCCAAGTGAGTCACCTAGGTTTTGTATTCTGTATATCAATATAGCGCTAAAAAGTTAATTTAGCTACCTAATTTTTGGGAATTTTTATCAGATTTTCTGATGACTAAGATAGCAATTTTTAAATTTCTCGGA
>NZ_JBARVX010000405.1:0-5687 GCF_049646505.1 Microcoleus sp. | reverse complement strand
TCTGCGGTAAAAAAAAAGGCGTTGCTCTGGCGTATGAATCAACTTTTCGCTTGATGTTACAAAGCTCAGCATACTTGGCTTATAGCAATTGGGAAATCTTGAATTCATATTTGTATTCAGCAACGCCCAAATTTGATTGTCCTTAAGACAGGTTAGGATCGAAAACTTAATAACTTAAACACCTCCTACACTCCTCTCTCCTGTAAGTTGCTTTCCTCGAAGGAGGCAGAGCCTCCGGATCTGCATTACCAGGCAGAGCCTGGTAACGAGCAAACAGTCAACAATCAACAGTCAACAGTCAACAATTCCGGTATGAGTGCAAGCGGAATTGATATTACTGCCAAACAAACACTTTTGCTTCGTATTCCGGCAAGTCAATCATAATATTGTCATCGCCGGATTCAACATCATAATTTCCCGTCCATTCGTGCCAATTTCCGTTGGCCGGGAAGTGGGGAACGCTGTAACCTGCTAGATAATTTTCCGACATATTCGCCACTACCACTACTCTCGAACCTTCATCGTTCCACCGAGTGTAAGCAAACACTTTCGCGTCTGGATCTTCGTGGAAAAAATCAATGTTTTCTGTGTAAAGTGCTTGGTTGTTTTTACGCAGGTGAATCAAGCCTTTGTAGTATTCCCACAAACCTTTATTCATGTCATTTCCTAGCAGCGTCCAGTCGATTTTAGATTGCTCGATTGTTTTGGGTTTGTATTCGCCAAATTCTTCGCCCATCCAAATCAGCGGCACGCCAACTGCCGTCATTAACAGCGCAACTCCCAACTTCGCCCGCTTGAATGCTGCTTCATCCAAAATTCCCCGATCGCCCAATTCTGAGAATACGCGATCGTGGTCGTGATTGCTCAAATAATTGACTACATTCGTAGCGCCCAAGAAACCTTGCCGCTTGCAGTCGATTACTTCTTTGAGCCGCTCTAAATCAAAATTATCGCCGCACAGTTGTGGAATTATGGAGTGATAGAAACTGTCGTGCCAGCAGCCGTCCATCGGCCCGTCTACATTGGTGATGCTAGGATCTTCGGGAATGTATTCGGCAATAGTGTAAAACGGTTTTGGGCCGGCAACACTTTTAGCTTCTTGAACGATCCAGTGCATGAAATCGTAGTTGGCAATTTGTCGCGCTGCGTCGAAACGAATGCCGTCGAGATGGTATTCTTGAACCCAATAGCGGACTGCATCGCCGGCAAATTTGCGCGCGGGGTAAGTTCCTAACTTTTCGTCGTAAAATTCGTAGTTGAATTCTGGGCCCCAATTGTTGTCTGGATCGCGGGGGGCGTGGTGGTACCAATAATCGTGATCGATTTGGGTGAGGGGGCTGGATGATTCGGAGTGGTTGTAAATCCCGTCGATGATGACGCGAATGCCGCGGGCGTGACACTCGTCTATGAGGTTTTTGAGTTCTTCTGTGGTGCCGTAGCTGGACTCTGCTGCGAAGAAGTAGCGGGGGTTGTAGCCCCAACTGTAGTCGCCGGGGTATTCTTTGAGGGGCATGAGTTCGATCGCGTTGATGCCGAGATCCGCTAGGTAATCGAGTTTTTCGACTACGTGCTTGTACTTGCCGCGGGCGAGGGGATCTGCTTCGCCGCCGGAAAAGTCGGCAACGTGCATTTCGTAAATCACTAATTCTCGATCGGCTGGGAGGGGTTTGTCGTCGTGTTTCCAGACGTAGGTATCGATGATGCGCGAGCCATCTTCGATCCGAACAACGGCGTTTTGAGTCGGATCGTCGATGTCAGTCGCGTAGGGATCTACCACATCTACCCACTCATCTGCTTCCACAAACCAGCTTTTCGACTGCACGCGGAATTTGTATTGATGAAGGCCATCCTCCAAATCAACTGTGGTACGGAAATAACCTTCTTCGTCCTTTTCCATCGGGATTTCTTCCCAATTAGAAAAACACCCCATCAAGGCAGCTCCTTTGTTGTAGGGAGCAAATAACTTAAATTCAATGGGAGCGGCCATAGTTCCTCTTTTTAGGATATTTAAGTAAGAGTTGATACTTTTAATTTCGCAAATTCAAGCGAACTCAGGCATCAGTCTGGGGATATAACTTTTTTAACTGCTAAACTATTCCTAAAAGTATGAATACCTTGCCCCTGCCGCTGCATTTTGTGTGAAATCGCGCCAGTATTCGTCAGTCCGATCGCAATTCTTCTAATTGGCGATCGATCCCCCTAAGCATTACTAATCCATTCGTTATTTGGGATCTATCTTGAGGTATATTTATTTGCACAAGTATTCTTTTAAATATCTGCACTGGGATAGATTTAAATTTTAAAATAGCTTGTTTTTAAACTTAAAAGTATGCGGCTGGGTGCTGGCGGCGAACCTGAGATTATCGGGAACACTTCGCCGCCAGCACCCTACTTTTAAGTTGCTTTTGCCTGCAGGTCGCGCTTTATCCCACCAAGCCGGAACGGAGGGCGAGCACGGCTGCCTGAGTGCGATCGTCGGCGCACAACTTGTTTAAAATATTGCGGACGTGAGTCTTGACCGTACCGACAGTAATGTACAGCTTTTCGGCGATCGCAGCATTGCTGTAACCCTGCACGATCAGTTCCAAAACCTCTAATTCCCGCTCGGTTAAAGGGTAAGTTTCAATGATGTGACTGAACTCGGGTTCGGCAGCCTTAATTGTGACTCTTTTGCCTTCAGCCTTCGGTTCTTCCGGGGCAGACTCTTTAGTGCGAGCTTGTTTCAGGACAATGCGGGCGATCGCCGGATCGATCCAAGAGTTACCTTCGTGAGTTACTTTTACGACATCTAATAACTGATCGAAGCTGATATCTTTCATGCAGTAAGAGTCAGCTCCGGCGGCAAAAGCTGCCAGCACTTCTTCTTGATTGTCCTGAAAAGTCAGAATCAAAATTTTTGTATCGGGATCGGATTCCGTTACCGATTTTTTGAATTTTTGTGTCAGTTCAATGCCGTCAAAATCCGGCAAGCCAATGTCTACAATTGCTACGTCAGGCTTTGAAGACTGAAGCAGTTTCAATCCGTCTGTAGCGTTAGCTGCATCGCCGACTACTTCTATCGTGTCACGCTGTTGTAAAGCTGTGCGGATGCCGACTCTTGTCAGGTCGTGGTCTTCAATCAAAGCAACGCGAATTTTACTCATCTTTCTTCCAATAGTCCGCTAAATTTTTAAAATATCGTCAACTAACTCAGCCAAACTGAGTAAATTTGAGAATGTGTCCCGATTTAGGGTTTGACAACCCGCACATCTTTTTTAAGCATACTCATGCAGTCACCCTGTTGCAAGTTAATTTTTAAGTTATTTTGCTGCGATCGCCGGCTTGCGCCCGATCGCGGGACGGCAAGCTCTGAATGTTTCAACAGTTTAACTGAATTATGCCATTGTCCGCCCGTTGATAGAGGTAAATATAACACTACTCAGATAGATTTAAAGTATAAAAACTTTAGATGCACTAGAGCACTCAAAATAAACAAAGCTAGCAGCACGAGTCTTGAATCGATGTTAGGGCTCAAGTTGAATGCTTATTGATAAAAACCAGTTATGACTCACTATCACGGCAATAACTATTTTCGCTCCGAATTTTCCGACAGGGAAAGATTACACAAAGTATCAGAAATAACCTCCCCCGAAGGGCAAGTTTGCGGCTGCGAAACTCAGGACGATCGCCCTGTACCGGCATTTGCTCACATAGTTTGGAAAGTCAATGCCAACGGTCAGGCGACCTATTTGAGTCATTGCTGGGAGGAGTACACGGGGGTACCAGCAGCAGCAGGATTGGGTTTCGGCTATCTGGCGTGCGTCCACCCAGAAGACCGCCCCCGTCTGTTGGCGCGATCGCGCGCTTCTGTCAGGGAGGCGCAAAGTTACGAAATAAAATTTCGTCTCCAGGCGCGCTGCGGCACTTACCGCTGGAACATAGCTAGAGGCTCCCCCGCGAGCCCGGACAGTCAAGATGTTTTAGAGTGGGTGGGAACCTACACAGATATGGATGCGGTCGAACAAACTCAAGCTTGGCCAGAAGGAGAACCAGAATTTTGGCACCGCCAAGGGTGCTCGGAACCTAACTTCAGGGCCGAAAATTTGTGCGAAGTTATGAAGGTAACGGATGCAGGACAAGATTTGCAGGCGATCGAGCGGTTTACAAATCTGTTAAGCCAGCGGGCGGGCAACTTGTCGGAGTTGTTGCAAGCGATCGCGGACGCGACTGTGGAGGCGATCGCCGGAGCTGAATTTTGCCTGGTGGCGCTCCCCGACTGCGATTGCAGCGGCCTCAAATTCAGCGCTGTCGGAGGCACCCAAAACTTTGAGAAAGGCAAAACCCCGCAGGTGCAAGACAACCTGCTGTTGAAAGCCTTTGCGACGGGAGAGTCTCAACTGTGGTACTCTGAGTCGGGCTGCTCGGTGGCGGCGGCACAGGTCGCCGCGGCGATCGAGTCGGGGGGAACCGGGCGTTTGGGCGTGTTGGCGATCGGCAGCGGGAAAGAGTGCGCCGCCATTGACGGATCTTTACCACTGCTGGCGGTGATGGGAAAACAAGCTGCGATCGCGATTAACAGCGCGCGGGCGATCGAAAAATTAAAAAAGCAGGAACAGCTTTTAGACTTGCAAAACGAGCTGTTAATTCGCCAGCAGGAAGAATTGGAAAATCAGGGCCGGCGCATTCAACAGCAAAAATTGCAACTGCTAGAAGCAGCCAAGTTAAAATCGCAATTTTTGGGCACCATGTCCCACGAATTGCGAACTCCCATGAATGCAATTATCGGCTTTTCCCAATTGCTGCTGCGCCAGCACAAACAACTGCTGAGCCCCCAGCAAACAGACATGGTAGCGCGCATTTTAAATAACGGTAAAAATCTGCTCTTGCTGATTAACGATATCCTCGACCTCTCCAAAATTGAGAGCTGCAGCACTGAATTAAAAACAGAAAAATTTGATTTAGCGCATTTAGTAATGGATGCCGCCCTGGAATTCGGAACTCAAGCCAGCGAAAAGAATGTGGCAATGTCAGTCAGCGTCTGCTTGCAGGATCAGTTTATAGTTAATGACAAGTGGCGGCTGCGACAAGTTGTGGTCAATCTGATTTCCAACGCGGTTAAATTCACGGATCGCGGCTGCATTTGGATTGAGGTGGGTCAATTAAATGGCGATCGGCTAAATATCACCGTTCGCGACACAGGAATCGGCATCTGTGAAACCGATATGCCCCACATTTTTGACAAATTCCGCCAAGGAGACCAAACCACAACCCGCAATTATCCAGGCACCGGTTTAGGACTAGCAATTTGTGCCTCTTTAGTCCAGATGATGGACGGCACAATTACCGCAGAAAGTCAGCTTGAAAAAGGTTCGACATTTAAGATCGAAATTCCGCGAAAAATTTAAGATCGATCGTAAAAGAATCAAAAATCAAAAATCCAGAATATTTCGCAGGAGAAGTGATATCAATTCCGGTTGCATTCCTCATGACGGTTGACTGTTGACGGTTGACTGTTGACGGTTGACTCGATTTTATTATTCCGATGCAACCGGAAACGATATGACTTCAGAGAAAGCATCTGTGTTTTGTATTTGTAGCGCGATCTCAACAAGAGATTGCTTGCAAATAGAGCAGATTCCACCTTTCTGAAGTACGCCCCGGAGCGATAAATTCCCGTAAGGACACGGCGAAAGCCTAAGTCCCTACGG
>NZ_JBARVX010000404.1:0-10075 GCF_049646505.1 Microcoleus sp. | reverse complement strand
GGATTACTTCACAAAAGATACGATCGGCAAACAGATCGTTCGGTCTGCTGATAGTGTCTGTGCTAATATTGCTGAAGGAAGAGGTCGTTATAATGACTCCCGATAATCGGCGTTTTGTAAAAATTGCGCTTAGGCTCTTTGTACGAAACCGTAAACTGGTTAAGATTAGCATAAGCTAGACAACTTATCACAAGCGAAGAAGTAAGCAAATTTAAACCAATTGTCGATAAGTTACTACCAAAACTTAACGCTTATTTGAGTTCAATAGGACACAGGGAATAAATTACAAAAAAAGCCCCATCCCTCCGCTTCGCTCCGCCCAATTCCCCATGCCCCATGCCCCATGCCCGTGAGTACCTCCAGAAACCTAAGAAGTGCTATATGTAGGGTGCAGGTTGCACACCTTACGGCTGCTCTTTCAGGATGAATCTCATTGACTTTTCAAAGCTTTTTACCTATGCATGTTTGTCACCACTCTTGCAAGGATTGATATAAATTGAGAAGGTTTTAATGATATCGAGGAATTGCTGCAAAATGGTGGACGAATGATTGTGCCGCCAAACAGCAGTTAATTGAGTGGTTGTCGTTTGTTCCTGAATCGGACGATAGACTACTCCTTCGCGTTGAAGATTCTGTACGTGAGATGGCAGAATGCTGATACCTGTTTCGCCTGCGACTAATCCCAAAATTGTGACCATAAAGACGGCTGTTTGAGCAACTTTAGGAATAAATCCAGCTTGCGAACATACATGGTAAATTTCCTCAGATAAGCCAGCCACAATCTGATGAAGGGGCATTACAAATTCTTGCTCTTTTAGATCGAAAAGCGAAATTTTGGATTGGGCTGCAAGTGGATGGTTTTTGGGTAAAACGGCGACAAGTGGTTCTTGCGTGAGAGACATCGTTTCTAAATCATTGGCTTCAGAAATATCGTGGTAGAGATAGAGAAAAATGATATCAGTCTGGCGATCGCGCAACCTCTGAATTAGGGAAGCACTATGTTCTTCCTGCAAAATCAGTTGTACCTCTGGATATCGCTGTCGAAAAGTTCGCAGCATCTCTGGAAAGATACCATTGGCGATCGAACTGGGAAAACCCACCGTCAAATAGCCCAATTCACCCTGATGAATTCGCTGTGTTTTATGTACCGCTTGTTCTAACTGTACCAAAGTTGCGCGAGCTTCTTCTAAAAACGCCTGTCCTGCTGGGGTTAGCTGAAGCGGGCGACTTTTGCGATCGAATAGCTTCACACCCAATTGGGCCTCTAAATCTTTAATTTGTTGACTTAGGGGCGGTTGGGCCATGTGCAATCGCTTTGCCGCGCGGCTAAAGCTCAGTTCGTCTGCCACTGCAATGAAGTAACGGAGATGGCGAAGTTCCATAGGTTATACGATTTTAGATTTTAGAATTGAACGATTGGGAATGAATGATTACTATCATGGTTTGGAACACTGGTATAAAGTTGCATTCTCTATTTTAACTAATTTTAAATACTATATTTTTTAAGTATATTGTTATATATAAACAAGTATTTGACATATAGCAATCAATTATTTATCGTGAAAGTAAGAGTTAATAATTTCGGCAAAAACTACCCATTTAAGTATTGCTTAATGAGGATTATTCATGATTTCGCACGTAATTCGACGAGTTGCAGTTGTGGGAGGAACCCACGGAAACGAGTTGACTGGGGTTTATCTGATTAAGAAGTTTCAACAATTCCCAGACTTGCTGAAACGATCGAGCTTTGAGGTGGTTACTCTATTAGCTAATCCTCAAGCGGTAAAGTTCAATCGGCGTTATGTCGATCGCGATTTGAACCGTTGCTTTGGCGAGGAAGATTTGTCTAACCCAGATTTGAGGGGTTACGAGGACAGGCGTGCTAAGGAAATCTGGGCCCAACTATGTCCGAAAGACCAACATGGGGCTGATGCAATCCTCGACCTTCACAGCACAACGGCCAACATGGGGCTGACAATTTTACCATCTAGCAAACATCCATTCAATTTGCAATTATTAGCCTATTTGAGTGAGATCGATCCCTCAGTGCGAGTTTGTTTGGGGGAGCATTACGGTAACGATGCCCCAATGCTTCGATCGCTCTCTGCTTTCGGTTGCACCGTAGAAGTTGGGCCGATCGCCCAGGGAGTCATTAACGCCCGTCAGTTGCAGCAAACCGAAATGCTGGTTCACGCCATTCTGGATTATCTCGATGCACAAAATCGGGGAAAACCGCTTCCTACACCATCACATTTAACTGTATATCAGGCGATCGGCTCAATAGACTATCCCAGAAATTCAGTAGGCGAATTGCAAGCTGCGATCCATCCCCAACTTCAGTTCAAAGACTATGAACCCTTGCATCCCGGTGAACCGATGTTTCTCACATTTACGGGAGAATCGCTCCCCTATTCAGGAGAATCTACTGTTTTCCCTGTATTCATTAACGAAGCTGCCTATTACGAAAAACACATAGCGATGGTTTTGACGGAAAAACAACAGCTTCAGCTTGAAACGGCATAACTTGCCGAAAAATATGACTTTTATGAAACTAGGCTTATGACTTTTATGAAACTAGGCTTATGACTTTTATGAATTCAAGCAATGAATTTATGAATTGACAGACGATCTCGCCTATGGAAGAATGTTGATTAATTTCAAATCAACCATTGTCTCTCCTCAACACAAGTTAATCTCAAATTATCAGGAGTGAATTTATGGAAAGTACGCTCGGTATAGCAATCGATCGCCAACAGCAGCTCACAGCAGCATTAACAACCTTTGGTAACAGCGATCGGCTTAACTTTTTCACTGCATCCAGTCAATTTAACGGTAGCGTCCCTAGCAACGGCTTTGACACTGATAATTTGACAGCGATGGCGATCGGCGAACAACAACAAATAGCAAATTTTGTAGTAGCCCAAAGCAGCGATAGCCTCAGTTACTGGGCCAACGATCGAGCCGCTAGCGGTACATCTCCCGATCGACAACAATCGAACTCAGATGCGATCGCTGTGGGTACAGATCCCCTCACAGGAACGAGAACGGCTTCTCAATTGGATTTATCAGACCCAGGCAACTCCTTAGCAACTGCACGCAATATTGGTGTCGTTGATAACAATCGCCTCACCTTCAATGATTTTGTCGGAGTTGACGACAACGATGATTATTACCGCTTTACTATTAACAGCAATAGCGATTTAACCTTGCGTCTCGACGTTTTGAATGGGGCCGGCATCGAGTTGATTCAAGATAAAAATCGCAACGGTAAGGCTGATTATGATGAAATTATTGGCAGGGATTATGCCTCAGCAGGTGCATCCGGCGAGATAAATTTATTTGGTCTGACTCCCGGAGATTACTATGTCGGAGTTTATAGTTACTCTGGCTATAAGAATTACAACCTGGAGCTTACTGCAACACCTGCTACTGGTTTTAGCAGCAATTACGGATACGGTTTAGTGGATGCAAATGCAGCAGTAGCCCGCACTTTTAACAGTCCAGTTAAGTTCCCAGAAGTTCCTAATTTGGGCGGGAATGATTGGGCAAGAGACATGGTAAATGCGCCGGAAGTTTGGCAGGGGGGAATTACCGGAAATGGGATTGTTGTAGCTGTCGTCGATACCGGCGTTGACTACACCCATCTCGATTTAGATGCCAATATTTGGCAGAATGCGGGTGAAATTCCCAACAACGGTATTGACGACGATCGCAACGGATATATTGATGATATTCGGGGTTGGGATTTTGTGGGTAACGACAACAACCCGATGGACGAGAAGTTTTTAAGAAATGGTCAGCTTTTCGGTCACGGGACTCACGTAGCAGGTGCGATCGCGGCCGAACGCAATGGTTTTCACATCACAGGAGTTGCCCCCGATGCCAAGATTATGCCTGTGAGAGTTTTGCCGACATTTGGTTTCGGTAATTCGATTAATGTTGCTGCTGGAATTCGCTATGCTGCTGATAATGGAGCTAATGTAATTAACTATAGTGCGGGCGGCTGGTTTCCTAGCAGGGAAATTGATGACGCAATTAAGTATGCAACAGACAAAGGAGTTGTTGTCGTCATGTCAGCCGGAAATGATGGTTTTAGCAAACCAGATTATCCAGCTAGAAATGCCGATAGCTTTGGAATTGCTGTCGGAGCCGTCGATAGAAATAGCAAGATGGCTGACTTCTCTAACCGTGCAGGTTCCGCACCTTTGGATTACGTAATTGCACCGGGAGTAGACATCCTTTCTACAACTCCAAATAACACTTATAAAACCTACGAAGGCACATCGATGGCTGCCCCTCACGTAGCGGGTGTAGCGGCTTTAGTTTTGAGTGCCAATCCGAATCTAACTCCAGCTCAAGTTGAGCAAATCTTGATTTCAACAGCCAATTCAAATAAGATAATAGCCTAGGGAAAATAGGCAGCAACTATTAAAATTCTCCAGAAATGCAAGTCTTGAACAGGCAGGATGTCTGTTCCACAATAATATAATTTTTGGAGAAGTCTATTCAGAAACATTAGTCGATTCACCGAATATTTCACCTTTACCCAAAGAACACGATCGCAACTTACCCACTCCGACAGAGAAACCGAGTTTTTTACCGAATTTGCGGGTCACAACGCAGTATTTTCGTAAAAAACCCGGTTTCTGAACCCCCGTACACAAGCCCTAGCAAAAAATGGTTTGACGCGCCATATACTGTTGTTAGTTTTTACTCATGAGTCATGGCGAATTACAAAACTGTATTATTTTTTAACAGCCTAACTTTACTGCTAGTTGGGCTAGTGACTGGGTGCTTGAGTTTATTCGGTTCTTCGGTAAAAGGGTTATTTTTGCCGCCTTGCTCCGCCACGTATCCGGGTGCTGGTTTCTTTTTCTTGGCGTTCCAAATGTTATTTTATTTATCGGTAATGGTATGCGCTTTTACCTTTGGGTTGCTGAAAATTATTCAACCAAATCGCCCGGAAAATCGATTTATTTTATATTCGGCAATGTTTGCAGGCTGCTTTTTGTTCAATGAAGTTTTTCGCACCCACGTTCATCTGGGACGTGCGGGTTTTCCGAAGGTGACAATTGTTATATTTTATGCCGTACTGGCAGTGGCATACGGATTAACTTTTAGGAGGCAAATTAAATTGACTCCCTACCCTTTACTGTTGAGCGGAGTTGGGTTGTTATTTGTTGCCTTTTTTGCAGAAGCGCTGCCTTTAAAAAACGAGATTGTTTCGAGCTTGTTGGAGGGAATTCCGAAGCTGTTGAGCGGGATTAATATTGCACTTTATTTTTGGTTTGTGTGTCAGGGTTCGATCGTGCGATCGATCGATTTTTATAACAATAAATCAAATGCAAAATGAAGTAAGATGAAGATTTGCCGTTGGGTGGGGGCGGGTTTTTGAGATTGTCGGTTTTTGGCAAACATTCTTGGTAAAACCCGCCCCTACATGATTGTATAATCGGTTAAACTCACATCTTGCACCATTGTCAATAAACCTTTTATGAACAGGCAAGATGCCTGCTCCACAAAATAAATTCATCTCTTGTGGAACAGGCATCTTGCCTGTTCTTGAAAATGGTGCAAGATGTCAGTTAAAACAGAAAATATCTCTGCGCCATCGGCAAAACAGTTGCCGGTTCGCAAGTTAACAATTCCCCATCCGCCCTCACTTCATAGGTTTCTGGATCGACTTCCATCTGCGGCAAATAATCGTTGAGTTTCATATCTCTTTTACTAATCTGCCGCGTGCCCGAAACTGCTACAGTTGGCTTTTGCAAACCGAGCTGTGCGGCAATATCTCGATCGCGCGCCGCCTGAGAAACAAACGTCAAACAAGTCGCCCCAATCGCACCGCCAAAACTGCCAAACATCGGCCGCATATGCACCGGCTGCGGCGTGGGAATGCTGGCGTTAGCGTCTCCCATCTGCCCGTAGGCGATCGCCCCTCCCTTAATTACCAACTCCGGTTTCACCCCAAAAAAAGCCGGCCGCCACAAACACAAATCCGCCAATTTCCCCTCTTCCACCGAGCCCACATACTGACTAATTCCGTGAGTAATCGCCGGATTAATTGTATATTTTGCAATGTACCGCTTCGCCCGAAAATTGTCATTTTCTCCCTCTATTTCCCCCCCTTGATAAAGGGGAGTTATCCCTCTTGTTCCCCCCCCTTGATAAGGGGGGGTTATCCCTCTTGTTCCCCCCCCTTGATAAGGGGGGGTTAGGGGGGGTAAATTCCCCCTTTGCACCTTCATTTTATGAGCCGTTTGCCAAGTCCGAATAATCACTTCCCCAACCCTTCCCATCGCCTGCGAGTCAGAAGAAATCATACTAAACGCGCCCAAATCGTGCAAAATATCCTCAGCAGCAATAGTTTCCCTTCTAATTCTCGACTCAGCAAAAGCCACATCTTCAGGAATCCCCCGATCCAAATGGTGGCAAACCATCAACATATCTAAATGTTCTTCCAAAGTATTGACAGTGTAAGGGCGAGTCGGGTTAGTAGAGGAAGGCAAAACATTAGCTTGGCCGCAGACTTTAATAATATCCGGTGCGTGTCCGCCGCCAGCACCTTCAGTGTGGTAAGTGTGGATTGCCCGATTTTTAAAAGCCGCAATTGTCGCTTCCACAAATCCAGCTTCATTGAGAGTATCGGTGTGAATTGCAACTTGCACGTCGTACTCGTCAGCTACACTCAAACAATTGTCGATCGTCGATGGCGTAGTTCCCCAATCTTCGTGGAGTTTCAAACCCATTGCACCGGCAAAAACTTGTTCGACTAATCCTTGAGGTTGACTGCTATTTCCTTTACCTAAAAATCCCAGATTCACCGGGAAAGCGTCGGCTGCTTGCAGCATTCTGTACATATGCCAAGGGCCGGGAGTGCAAGTTGTGGCGTTTGTACCCGTTGCGGGGCCAGTGCCGCCGCCGATCATTGTCGTGATTCCAGAGGCGATCGCCACTTCTATTTGTTGCGGGCAAATAAAGTGAATGTGAGAGTCAATTCCCCCAGCAGTGAGAATCATTCCTTCACCGGCAATCACTTCTGTACCCGGCCCGATAATAATATCTACTCTATCTTGAATGTAAGGATTTCCGGCTTTACCAATTTTGTAAATTTTGCCGTCTTTAATCCCGACATCTGCTTTAACAATTCCCCACCAATCCAATATTAAAGCATTAGTAATTACCGTGTCAACAGCACCGTCAGCATTAGAAATAGGCGACTGTCCCATACCATCGCGAATGACTTTGCCGCCGCCAAATTTAACTTCATCCCCGTAGGTTGTGAAGTCTTGTTCAACTTCAATGAATAATTCTGTATCGGCTAACCGGACGCGATCGCCCGTTGTCGGCCCAAAAGTTTCCGCGTAGGCGCGACGATCCATTCTGTAACTCATATTAATGCACTCCTTACTTGATTTAATTTTGCCACAAACTGCTTAACCTGTTCTTCTGTTTTAAAGAATCCTTCAGCAATTAAACCAAAGGAATCATCTTGTTCTATTTCTTGATAGTTAGGTAACAAATCAGCAAACTCTTCTGCATCAATGTTTAAATAGTTGGAAATTCTATCTATGTATACCTTAACTTTTAGACCATCCCTAGGCGTGCTTTCAGTTAACAAAAGATTTAAGATAAGTTTGCCATTTCGACTTCTTTCTCTCAATGCCAGACCTTTTGTTGTTGTATTTATCCAAAATATATCTGGTACCACTTCGTCATAAAGTAGTCTATACACTTTTCCAAATTCATTGCCATCTGCCATTTCAGATAATTGTTCTAGGGTCAAGTTGGGATTTTTTTTGGATATATTTACAGGTTTTATTTCAGCATCAATCAACATTTTTCTTGCTAGTAACTCTCTACCGCTTGAGTCACGGAAATACTGGAATGTTGCGACATTGATTCTCACACCATAAGTTTCTGACAAGTATTTAATAATCCTTTCAGAATTACTATCTATCTGTGCAGCTACAATTATAATGTTGTGCTGATAATTCAAAATATCAGGGAAATCCGATCTAAACTTCTCACAGAAAGCATCTTCTAAGTTACTGCCATTTTTAGTCAGTAAATAAGCATTGGCAATTTCTGTAACTCTCTTTTTTGACAAATCCTTAACCCATGAGGCGTAATCCAAGGCTTGTGCTGTTACTTCTCTTGATGTTTTGTCCTTCTTTAACTCAACAATGACTAAATCTCCGTTCCTATCTATACATAAAAGGTCAAGTTGTCCACCATAATCAGTAATCACTTGCCGACCAATTACCAAGAGATCGTCTGCTAGGATTGAAATATCACGATCTAACCAGGTTTCCAAACGCGATTCTAAGTCTAACTTAGATTCGGTAATTTCATTCAATTTATCCTTTGATATTTGCCACAATCTAATTTGATCTGACATATCGAATTATAATCCTACTAATTATTCTTTTTAAGCTCGGCAAACAAGTCTCATCCATCTAACTTACCGTTGACTTTCCCGTTAAAGCCGTAGACTTCACGACTGCCGACAAACGGTACTAATTGCACTTCCCTTTCATCTCCGGGTTCAAATCGGACTGCTGTACCTGCGGGGATATCCAGCCGCATTCCTTTTGCTTGTTCTCGATTAAATGCCAAGGCTTCGTTCGCTTCATAAAAGTGATAGTGGGAACCGATTTGAATCGGTCTGTCTCCCGTATTCCCTACCAGCAATCGCACTGTTTCACGCCCTGCATTTAATTCAATTTCGCCTGCTGAAACAATCATTTCTCCCGGAATCATATCTATCTCCTGCGAGTTGTTGCGGTGGAATATTTAACGAATCGGATCGTGTACTGTAACGAGTTTAGTGCCGTCGGGAAAAGTCGCCTCAACTTGCACTTCGTGCACCATTTCCGGTATCCCTTCCATGACATCTTCCCGCGTCAGGAGAGTTGTCCCGTAGCTCATTAAATCTGCGACGGTGAGGCCGTCTCTTGCTCCTTCTAAAATCGCGGCGGAAATGTAGGCTAGTGCTTCTGGATAGTTCAATTTTAAGCCTCTTTGTTTTCGGCGCTCTGCTACCAGGGCGGCGGTAAAAATCAGTAGTTTGTCTTTTTCTTGGGGGGTGAGTTGCATTTTTATTCTGGTAAGGGCGATCGCATTATTTGGTTATGATATCGTTTACGGTTGTTTGTGAATGATTGAACCGCAGAGGGCGCAGAGGGCGCAGAGTCTCCAGAAGAGAGAGATGAATAATCTAGTTAGGAGGGCAACTATACCTTGAAACTAAAAGATTATCCTATTTTATCCAAACTCTGGGCAAACAGCAAGGGCGTTCTGAAAAAGATAAGCGCAGCAAGTGCCAAATGCTGACAAACCAGTCTCTAGCTGCGGTGGTGGATGAACCGCGATATCGGCACAGCAAACCGTTAGGAATACGAGTCACGCCGGCGGTGGAGTTACCAGGATAAATTGTTGCCTCAGATGGCAAAGCTCGCACTTTTTTTACTATTTCTGTAGTGACTGGTTCGCCGATCCAAGCGAGGGTGGCGACTACGGGTTTTCCTGCTAAACCGTGAGGACTTTCGAGCATTTCCGATCCACCTTTGAGCAATTGTCTGTCAATCCACAGAGGGCTGTTTTGTTGCCAGACTTCGGTGTGCGATCGCCATTCTCCCGACAAGAACTTTTCGCCCCTAGCACTGCGTCCAAACCGGGTAATTTCCCACAGCAAAATCCTCGCTGTCGGTGCTAATTCTACCCGCAGATTTTGCTGATAAATTGCGCCGTCAAAAACGATTGTTTCCTGCGGTAGCCATTCTAAATTAGTACCAGATTCTAGTTTGATGTCGATATTTTGTTGTGATTTTAGTCCGCTGCTGCGATAGATTTTACTAGCAGCGGCGCTGGTAATCAAGGCTTTGGTGTTGGGTTGGAGGTGAAAATTGCTGGAAAGCCGATCGCCCCCGACAACTCCCCCAGCCGTGTGCAAAATGACGCTGTGACAAACCTCTTTCCCTTCAGGATAAAACGGGCGCTGCACCTTGAGGGGCGCTTGCATTTGATTGTGGATGATTTGAGTTGAGCCGCTGCGGTTGGCGTAGACTAAATT
>NZ_JBARVX010000403.1:0-7821 GCF_049646505.1 Microcoleus sp. | reverse complement strand
ACCAGGCTCTGCCTGGTAATGCAGGTGCGGAGGCTCTGCCTCCCTCTTCGCCGCCGACGACGACGAGGCAGAGCCTCGCTTACATGGGTTCCCAGGCTCTGCCTGGGAACCAGTTAATAACTATTTTTTTGCTTCAACCTTCAGACTTTGCTCCTCAAAATCCATCCGTTAAACCCATTAAATCCGTTAAAAAACCCGCTGCCAAACTTCCTTCTTCCCCGCAGTTACTGAACAGCAATTCTAGCCAAAGCAGCGCCCCGGTAATAGTGCAACAAAATCTGCTGGTAGCCGTATCCCTGCCTGGCCAAATTGTAGGCTCCCCACTGGCTCATGCCCACACCGTGACCGAAACCTTTGCCAGCAACTTGAAAACTCGTAGGAGCTTGGCCGCTGTTCCTGGCGCTCCCGCCTGCATACTGAGGAATCACCGTAAACCGCGTGCTCCTCAAACTCAGAACCCGACGCAAATCTGCCCCAGTCATCACCCTAGAACCGCCATCTCCCACAACTTTCATCCTCAAAACGCTGCCGTAAGCGGTAGTGCGTTCTGGCTTCATCGAGATGACGTTACCGACACCCGAAATTTTGCTGCTGATTTGAGCGCGGGAGAAATTTTCTTTCCACTGATAAACCGGCGCGCCTTGGTCGAAGTCAGGAACACCGCGCAGGTAAGGCAGGGGTTGGGTCCAAACATCCTCAACATTTTCGGTATGTCCGCCAGATGCCGAGTGGAAAACGGCTAAAATAATTTGACCGTTGTAGGTGAGAACTTGACCTGCGGTGGCATCGACTGCGCTATAAGTACCCGAAGATTCTGTTTGCAGTCCTTTGTAAACTTGCGAAGACTGAGTGTCGTCCACATCGTAAAGGTCGGTTTCGCTTTTGAGGCGCTCGTGGATAGCGTAGGAACGGGCGGCGACTGCTTGGGCTTTCAAGGCCTCAAGGGGCCAATTGCCGCTCATTTCGGCACCGAGAACGCTGTAGAGATACTGTTCGATATCAACGTAGTTGACTGCTGTCAGGGCTCCTTTTTGGGGAACTACAAGGGTGCGTCCGCGATACCACCGATCGCCAATCCAAACATACCCGTTCCCGGTCGGCTCGATCCAAATTTGATTGGCAGCCCAGCGCCCGATCGCCACTTTGCCCGATCGAAATTGAGCCGATCCAGAACTGTTGGCAGACAGTTCGCCCAAATTGCGCCCGCTACCGTCGCGGATTGCAGCCTTAGTAGAACTGCCGACTTTGATCTGACTTGCGCCGTCTTGTACCGCCACTCGCAAGATCAGCGCCGCCTGTGCTGGGGCTACCATTACCAGCCAAAACAACAGAGAAATCCAAAAGTAGCGTTTTGTTAATCTCGAAAGAAGGGAAGCAAATAACACTCCTGGCTGCATTAGAAAAATTTCCTCCTGTGCTGTACGAGTTTGAGAATTTTTAAGGGGAAGGTTTGGTTCGGGAAAAAGGAAGGAGAACGGCAGAAAGAAAACGTTAGAATTGGGTTTGGCACTTTGTGCGCCTGTCAAAAAAGATTGGAACGACTCGATGCTCGCAGCAACAGCGATTTATCCCGGTTCCTGCCTGCGACTATTTCATTGATGTCGGATTTGCCGCACTCTGGATATATGTAACATATTTTTTAAGATTTAATTGAGGTGATTTGACTCTTGCAGATTACATTTCTCGGAACTAGCTCCGGTGTCCCCACGCGATCGCGCAACGTTTCCAGCATCGCCCTGCGTTTGCCCCAGCGAGCGGAACTCTGGCTGTTTGACTGCGGCGAAGGAACTCAGCACCAATTCCTCCGTAGCGAGCTCAAAGTCAGCCAACTGAGCCGTATTTTCATCACTCACCTGCACGGCGACCACATTTTCGGCTTAATGGGTTTGCTGGCTAGCTGCGGTTTGGCGGGGAATGTCAAGCGCATCGATCTTTACGGGCCTCCGGGACTAGAAGAATATTTGCAAGCTGGCGTGCGCTATTCTCAAACTCATTTTTCTTACCCGGTAAAGATCCACAAAATTCAGCCGGGAGTTATCTATGAAGACGACGAATATATTGTTAGTTGCGCTCCTTTGAAGCATCGAGTTACTGCTTTTGGTTATCGAGTAACTGAGAAAAATCGTCCCGGACATTTTGATGTAGAAAAAGCCAAGGCTGCGGGTATTCCTTCCGGGCCAATTTACGGGCAATTAAAACAAGGAAAAACGGTAAAATTATCGGACGGGCGACAGTTTCAAGGTGGCGATTTTTGCGGCCCGGATCAAATTGGGCGGAAGTTTGTTTATTGTACAGACACAGTTTTTTGTGACGGGGCGGTGGAATTGGCGAAGGATGCCGATTTGTTGGTGCACGAAGCGACTTTTGCCCATCTCGATGCTCAAATGGCCTTCGATCGCCTGCATTCAACCTCAACAATGGCGGCTCAAGTTGCTTTGCTGGCTGGGGCGAAACAGTTAATTATGACGCATTTTAGCCCGCGTTACGCTCCGGGAAATGCGATCGTCCTAGATGATTTGCTCAAAGAAGCCCAG
The DNA here is from genome assembly GCF_049646505.1 of Microcoleus sp. GTDB lineage: Bacteria > Cyanobacteriota > Cyanobacteriia > Cyanobacteriales > Microcoleaceae > Microcoleus. The sequence goes on along the minus strand of NZ_JBARVX010000403.1, from coordinate 5,287 downwards.
GCCATTTTTCCAAATACAAAAATGGCTTACGATTTCCTGAGTTACGAAATACCCAGGCCTGTTTCAGACTAGGGCTATTTAATCTGGTCTGAGATGTTACGACGCACAAAAAAAAAGATTGATTTTTTGTGGAACAGGCATCTTGCCTGTTCAGAAATTAGGGATTGACACTACTGTTTTGGAGTGGTTTAAATCTCAAGGTCGTGGTAAAATGAAAAAACGAATTCAATGGCGTTTTATGTCAAATTTTGAATTATTAGCCCAACTGCAGCAATTGTCCCGTACTGATAAATTTCAGATGATGCTGTTTTTAATAGCAGAATTGGCGAAAGAAGAAGGAATTGTCATGGGCAACGAATCTGCTGAAATTATGTATTCAGTGCATAATTCCAATAGTGCAGCAGAGCAATTAATGCAGTTACTAGAAATAGAACAAAAACAAACTCAAAATGTTTAATGGTAGGCGATATTCTTTTCAGCCTAAACGAGATAAATCTGGTGTTTTAGCTGATGTTCCGTATTTGCCTTTAACACTAACATCAAATCTGTTAGCATCGGAATAGTAAATTCACTGTTGACTGTTGACTGTTAACAGTTAACAGTTAACAGTTAACAGTTAACATCATGAGGAGTGCAACCGGAATTGATATAACTTATCAAAATCGTTCTGTTGAGGTTATGGGTTTACTGGATACAGGAGAAGCGTGTAAATGTTTTGCCCTATAATGTTGGGGTGCAATTAGGGGCAATTTGGGAAGAGCAAAGATTTTCTGTTACTTTAGCGGGAAATTTAGCGAGGGCTGAAACGAAAGGGTTATTAGTCTTGGCAAAAGTAGGGGACTTCGATCCAGTTCAGTTAGTTTTTGCCTGGACTAGGCTGAATAATATTCCGATTCTTTTAGGGCTAACTAATTTTTTTAATGAGTTTGATATTTGTTTTTATGGATCGCAATTAGCGTTTGAAGTGTGTCCTAAATTTAGAGATAGTTGAGATAGATATTTTAAAATGCTGCGTTGCAGCCCGGTGCAAACACTGGAAAATCCTAATTTGTTTTAATTCGATATTGACAGGCCATAAAATATGCAGTTTATTATGAAATAAAATATAAAATTATCACAATAGTTAGAAAAATGGAAAACAACGGTTGGCTCGCTGGAATCGCTGCACTTGGTGGTTCGTCATTGGGTTCAATTACAATTGCCACCGTACCTATAGCCACTACTGCAACAGTGCCTGCTGCTGGTGTCGCAGGTTGGTTGGGCTTGACAACGACAGCAACAACTATTGTGGCTGCTCCTGTGACTCTCCCAGTTGCAGGAATTGTGGCAGCAGGGGCACTTTTAACTGAATGTGAGTGGGAAGTCCCGCACCCTACCTGTACTCAGGTGGGTGACGGGATGAAAACGAACCAGAAACAAGTTGAGCGATAGCGAATCAGTGATACAATTGCACTATCTTGACCACTATCCTCCTAGGCGAAAACCAAGCTAAACGGAGCGTGTAGCCAGAAAAAGTATGGGTCTTAGGAACTAGGACTCCTGCCTGTGGAGGGAAGATCAGACTACTTGCTTCAACGGATAGCAACAGCACATCCCAATGAATCAGGAAGCCAGTGCTGTATGCGTAGCATCAGCGTCTGGTAGTTCACCCTACGGAGGTTATCAAGCTTATAAGTTCGTCAGTAAAACTGAGTAACCGTTTTGTTGAGTACAGGACTTACGCATCTATTGTCTGTCATTCCGATCCCGACCCGGAGTTTACTGGCAGAACGGAGTGAAGGGTTCTGCAAGTAAACTCCGGGAAGAATCGATCGAGATTCTTCGCTCAGAATGACATAACTACAATGACTTCCCGTTGCTCTAAAATCTCCTCATCCGCCTTCGGGCTATACACCTCATCCACAAACTGCCCGCATAACGCCCTTACTCAATAGTTTCTGGAAATGATTTGCTTAATCGGGAGGGGGCAAGAGGAATCAATTCTTCAATCCAAAATCTAAAATCTAAAATCCAAAAAGGGCGATCGACCGCAGCGACGGCCCAGGGCGGCCAATGGTTGCTACAATCGGGAAAGGTAAACTCTGTGGCTAACACTACAGCCCGTAACCCTGAAAGCTAATAGCTAAATTATTAAAAATCTGCCTCTCCTGCCATGTTTAAAAATCTGTTAGGCGATCCCAACGCGCGCAAACTGAGAAAATTTCAGCCTTGGGTAGCTGATATCAATATCTTGGAAGAAGACTTCCGCGCCCTCTCAGACGACGAGCTGAAAGGCAAAACAGCGGAATTTCAAGAACGTCTGGCAAAAGCTAAATCTCTCAACGAAGAGAAAGAAATCCTAGACGAAATCTTGCCAGAAGCTTTTGCCGTGGTGCGGGAAGCCGGTCAGCGGGTTTTGGGAATGCGCCACTTTGATGTCCAACTCCTCGGCGGCATCATCCTGCACAAAGGCCAAATTGCCGAAATGAAAACCGGCGAAGGCAAAACTCTGGTGGCGACGCTGCCGGCTTACCTCAACGCCCTCAACGGCAAAGGGGTACACATCATCACCGTCAACGATTATCTCGCAAGGCGGGACGCGGAATGGATGGGGCAGGTGCACCGCTTTCTGGGATTGACGGTGGGGCTGATCCAGCAGGGCATGGATCAGGTCGAACGCAAGAAAAATTATAACTGCGATATTACCTACGCGACGAACAGCGAGGTGGGTTTTGATTATTTGCGGGACAACATGGCTACTGTGATGGAAGATGTAGTCCAGCGTCCTTTTAATTTCTGCGTGATTGATGAGGTTGACTCGGTGCTGATCGATGAAGCTCGGACACCTCTGATTATTTCGGGCCAGGTGGAACGCCCCAGCGAGAAGTATATGCGGGCGGCTGAAGTTGCGGCTTCCCTAAGAAAGGAAAATGAGGAACATTACGAGGTTGACGAAAAGGCGCGGAATGTGCTGTTGACCGATGAAGGGTTTGGTGAAGCTGAGAATTTGTTGGGCGTTACGGATTTGTACGACCCGGCTGACCCTTGGGCGCATTACATTTTTAATGCGATCAAGGCGAAGGAATTGTTTATTAAGGATATTAACTACATTGTCAATCCCGATCGCGAAGTGGTGATTGTGGATGAGTTTACGGGCCGGGTGATGCCCGGAAGGCGCTGGAGCGACGGTTTGCACCAGGCGATCGAAGCGAAGGAACACGCGGAAATTCAGCCGGAAACTCAGACGCTGGCGACGATTACCTATCAGAATTTCTTTTTGCTTTATCCGAAGCTGTCGGGAATGACTGGGACGGCGAAGACTGAAGAAACCGAATTTGAGAAGATTTACAGTCTGGAAGTGACGCTGATTCCGACAAACCGGGTGACGAGCCGCGCTGACCTTTCGGATATGGTTTACAAGGCGGAGGCCGGGAAGTGGAAGGCGATCGCCCAAGAATGTGCCGAAATGCACGAACTCGGTCGCCCGGTGCTGGTGGGTACTACCAGCGTGGAAAAATCCGAGTTGCTGTCGCGGCTGCTCCAAGAACTCAAGATTCCTCACAATTTGCTCAACGCGAAACCGGAAAATGTGGAACGGGAGTCGGAAATTATCGCTCAAGCCGGACGCAAAGGCGCTGTGACGATCGCCACTAACATGGCCGGACGGGGTACAGACATCATTTTGGGCGGTAATTCTGAGTACATGGGGCGGCTGAAGTTGCGGGAGTATTTGATGCCCCGGATCGTGCAGCCGGAGGATGAAGAAGGGTTTTCGCTGGTGCAAGTTCCCGGTATTGGCGGCCGCCCCGCAGCTCGAGGTTTTGGTGAAACTGCCAAAAAGGTCAAGTCTTGGAAAGCTTCGGCGCAGATTTTCCCGACGCAGCTATCGAAAGATGCTGAGCAACTGCTCAAAACGTCGGTGGAATTGGCGGTGAAGCAGTACGGGGAGCGATCGCTCTCGGAATTGAAAGCCGATGACATTGTGGCTGTAGCCTCGGAAAAAGCCCCGACGAAAGACATCGTAATTCAAAAATTGCGGGAAGCTTACAATTTAACTCGCAGCGAGTACGATGCTTTTACCAGCAGCGAACACGATGAAGTTGTGCAGTTGGGAGGCCTCCACGTCATCGGTACCGAACGCCACGAATCGCGCCGGATTGACAATCAGTTGCGGGGCCGGGCGGGACGCCAAGGAGACCCCGGTTCTACGCGGTTTTTCTTGAGTTTGGAAGACAATTTGCTGAGGATTTTCGGCGGCGAACGGGTGTCCAATTTGATGAAAATGTTCGGTGTTGAGGAAGATATGCCGATCGAATCTGGAATGCTGACTCGCTCCCTCGAAGGCGCTCAGAAAAAAGTCGAAACCTACTACTACGACATCCGCAAGCAGGTATTTGAATACGACGAAGTGATGAACAATCAGCGTCGAGCAATCTATGCGGAACGCCGCCGAGTCTTGGAAGGTTTGGACTCGAAGGAACAGGTAATTAAATATGCCGAACAAACGATGGACGACATCGTGGGAGCATACATCAATCCTGAATTACCTTCAGAAGAATGGGAACTCGACAAACTTGTCAGCAAAGTGAAGGAATTTGTTTATCTCCTAGCTGACATGACTCCGGATCAATTAGATGATTTGTCAGTTGAGGAAATTAAAACTTTCCTCCACGAACAAGTTCGCAACGCTTACGACATGAAAGAAGCGGAAGTTAACGCCATCCGAGCGGAATTGATGCGCGATGCTGAGCGGTTCTTTATCTTGCAGCAAATTGATACTTTGTGGCGGGAACACTTGCAGCAAATGGATGCTTTGCGCGAGTCTGTCGGGTTGCGCGGTTACGGACAAAAAGACCCGTTAATCGAGTACAAAACTGAAGGTTACGAGCTGTTTTTGGACATGATGACGGATATCCGCCGCAACGTGGTTTATTCGCTGTTCCAGTTCCAGCCGCAGCCGGCAATGCAAGTTTCGCCAGAGATGGTTTGAAAATAGTTGACTGTTGACTGTTGACTGTTGACTGTTGACTGTTGAGGGCGGGCACGCACCATCCACCGCCCCTACTGACTGTTGACTGTTTGCTCGTTACCAGGCTCTGCCTGGTAATGCAGATGCTTTGGCTCTGCCTCCTTTTATCTGGCAACTTGCAGGAGAGAGGACTGTAGGAGGTGCTTAAGTTAGGCGTTGCTGAATACAAATATGAATTCAAGATTTCCCAATTGCTATAAGCCAAGTATGCTGAGCTTTGTAACATCAAGCGAAAAGTTGATTCATACGCCAGAGCAACGCCTTTTTTTTTACCGCAGA
>NZ_JBARVX010000402.1:0-13937 GCF_049646505.1 Microcoleus sp. | reverse complement strand
CGCGGCGACTTAACCAACAGCCTCAAACGTTTGAACGTCGATATCATCCAAGGTTGGGGCAAAATTGCCGCCGCTCAAAAAATTACTGTCGAAACAGATAAAGGCGAGAAAACTATTACCGCCAAGGATATTATTCTCGCTCCCGGTTCGATTCCCTTCGTCCCTCCAGGGATAGAAATTGACGGCAAAACTGTATTTACCAGCGACGATGCTGTCAGATTGGAATCACTACCGAAGTGGATCGCAATTATTGGCAGCGGTTACATCGGTTTAGAGTTTTCGGATATTTACACAGCCTTGGGCTGCGAAATTACGATGATTGAAGCTCTAGATCAATTGATGCCGACTTTTGATCCTGATATTGCTAAATTAGCAGAACGAGTGTTAATTGCACCCCGCGATATTGAAACAAAAGTGGGTTTGTTGGCTAAAAAAATTATTCCCGGTTCCCCGGTAATCATTGAATTAGCTGATTTCAAAACGAAGGAAGTTGTTGAAGTTTTGGAAGTTGACGCTTGTTTGGTAGCGACTGGCCGAGTTCCGGTGAGCAAGAATTTGGGATTAGAAACTGTTGGTGTGGAAACGATGCGCGGTTATATCCCAGTTAACGATAAGATGCAGGTTTTGGCGGCGGGAGAACCGATCGCGAATTTGTGGGCGATCGGCGATGTTAATGGCAAAATGATGTTAGCGCACGCTGCATCGGCCCAGGGAATTGCGGCTGTCGAAAATATTTGCGGGCGCGCCAGGGAAGTTGACTATTTGAGCATTCCGGCGGCGGCTTTCACTCACCCGGAAATTAGCTATGTGGGTATGAATGAACCTGCGGCAAAAGAGTTAGGAAAAACCGAAGGGTTTGAGGTCGCTTCTGTCAAGAGTTATTTTAAGGGAAATTCTAAGGCTATTGCGGAGGGTGAAACCGACGGTATGGCTAAGTTGATTTACCGGAAAGATACTGGGGAGTTGTTGGGAGTTCACATTTTTGGTTTGCACGCTTCGGATTTGATTCAGGAGGCGGCAAATGCGATCGCCCAACGGGATTCTGTCAACACTTTAGCGTTCCGAGTTCACACGCACCCGACGCTTTCGGAAGTGCTGGATGAGGCTTTCAAACGGGCGGCTGGAGCTGGCAGTCATTAATCTGTAGGGGCTGTTTTCTTGTTTTATATCCCCGACTTCTTGAAGAAGTCGGGGATTTCGGTATTCTGTTTTAGGGCGGCGGTAGAGAAAGTTAAAGGAGATGAAAGTGTTCGCAATTGCAACTTTTAGAGATCAACTGGTTTCTGAGATTTACGCAAGGGGCGAGAAACCGGGTATTCTTGGAGTTTTTGGTTGGGTGACGAGAAATATAGAGATCAACCCGGTTTCTGAGATTTACGCAGAATAGATATCAAATGGGTTCTATAGCGGTTCGATCGCGTTGTGAGGATAGCCCTATGCCCGGTTTGGCCTATGCCCTATGCCCGACATTACCTAATATGAGAACTCGAAATCCTATACACAACAACTTAACTAATTCAGCAGTCGAAATATTGAAACTTCCGGTAGTCCTCAATCCTGCTCTATAGCTTTTAATGCTGCTAAATATCGCTCTTGAATGTCTTTGCAATCTAATTCATCGAAACTTGCCTGCTGGCTAGCGCGTTCAGTCAAATCTGCGTGTCGCCTGAGTGCTTTTCGGTGTGTGGTTCGATCGGTGAAACGGGCCACAACCGCGATCGCCTCTAGCAAGCGCATGGTGACAGCTACATTCGATTTTCCATTCTGTCGAATTTGGTTAAATGCTGCATCGATCACATCTGCAAAGGAGATCGGTTCTGCAATCATCCGCAACTGGTTGCTGTCGTCGTAGCGGTAGGGAGAGGGAATTTCTCTTTGGGTTAAACGACAAAGGGCCGCACTCAGTTGGTCGATACAGCGGATAGCCGTAAACGGATCGTTGATTCCTGGGGAAAGAGCGCGTACTGCAATCTCAACGAGTTGGTCGATCGAAAACTCTACATCCTGCTGCTCCGTGCGCTGCGATCCAATCAGAAAGGCACCGTTAATCTTGGATTCAAGTTCATCGTTTACCTGTTTTCCAGGAAAGACTTGTGCGAGTTCAATTCCTTCGACAATAAAGCGACCCGGACGCTGTTGAATTTGTAACAGCAGGTTGTGCTCGCTGGCAATTTGCATTAGTTCGTGATTATTAATCGCTTGAATGTAACCGCCATTGATTGCTGAAACTGGACGGGCATCTCGGTCAAAATTAGCTGGAATCTCAGCGGAAATATCCGATGGATTGTCTTGCTGCTTGTTTTTAGCTTTACTGGTTCCAATACTTTCAGGAAACAGCCGATCGATCGCACCATCAAGTTCCCTACCAACTAATTTAATTACGTGATCGACCTGAATTGATGAGGCAGAATGATGAATGAAATAAATCAATACGCCAATGCTGGCGATCGCCAAAGCAATGCCGAAAGTTACCGCCAGGTGGGGGACAAACTCGTGTTCTTCTAACCCGTTGATCGTTCGCAGCACCATCAAGCTATATACAAATGTGGAAATGAACGTTCCCAGCACAATTTGGTTGCCCCTATCTTGCATGAAGTTACGCAGCAAGCGAGGGCCAAACTGCGAAGATGCAAGTTGAAGGGCAACGATCGTAATTGAAAAAGCTGTGGTAGCAACGCTCATCATTGAACTGGCGATCGCCGAAAGAATCGCGCGCGAACCGCTCGGGCCTAGAGTATAGGCCCAGCCCAATTCTCCAATCAGCTTAGTTTTTTGATTTTGGTCAATCCAGATGGTGACGAACGAAAGTGCGGTCGCCAAAAAAACCATGACGGTTGGTACAAACCAGAAACTCGAATTTAAGGAGTCCCAAAAGTTGCTGAACTTCGTATTTTTCACCGATCGTTCCCCTCAGTATATTTATTGTTGGACATTACTTTGCCATCCTCAGATTTAGTGCGTTGAAACTCTGTTGCGGCCAGTTGTCTGAGGGCGCGGCTGATACTGCGCGATTTGGGAACTTCAGCTTGTCCGGCGGGCCAGCCTTCCCGTTGACGGGCGCGATCGCCGTCTGTGTCTTCTGTCTGATCGTGGAACAAAATCTGCTGAGTTGGGAAGGGCAGATCGATCCCATGTGCTACTAGCTTGTTTTTAATGTTAGTTAATACGCGGTCTTGAAAATCTAAGAGTTCGGCACGGCGAGGAGGCTGCACCCACCAGCGAGCGCGAATGTTAACACTGCTACCGGCCAATTCTACGACGATCGCATCGGGAGCCGGATTTTTTAGCACTCCATCAACTTCATCAATTGCCTCTAAAATTAATTGTCTGGCGGTATCAATATCATCTCCGTAGCCAATCCCGATGTCATACTGCAAGCGGCGATTTTCAAACGCTGTGTTCACGATGACTGAGTTGGTGAATAGTTCTGAGTTGGGAATTACTATGCGCCTACCATCATAGGTTTTGATTATTGTCGCCCGCGTTTGAATATTTTCTACAGTTCCCTCAAAGTTTTTGAAGACAATTTGGTCATCAATTTGGAAGGGTTCAGTTAACAGGATCAAAATACCCGCCAGAAAATTTTGCAGGATATCGCGAAACGCAAACCCGATCGCCACACCGCTAATCCCCAATAGCTGAACGAGATCGCTTGCTTTGATGGACGGAATGACGATCGACAAAGCAATAAACAATCCTGTAAGAACGGTTACTCCTTGTGCTAATCGCCCCAGCACCAATCCTAAATTGCGAGCTTGGCGGTGAGCGGTGGTGAGTCTTCTGACCGCTCGTTTCAGGGTTCTGCCAATAAAAAAGAAAATTGCAAAAACAATCAGTGCCAGTACAAGATTTGGTAATAAAATCAGGAAGTCGTTTGCCATTGCCTGGATTTTACTCCAAACATCGGTAATTTTTGTTGTTGTATTCACAAGAGTGTTAGCCAATAGATCACAGCTAATTTTATGCCAAAGCCATCCGATCGGCCTCTACCAAAGGTTAGTAATTGGCTAAAGTGCAGTGTGGCTGAATTGCAGCTCTCTGATTTATTGAGGGCGGGGGGTAGGGGGCCGAGCTAATTTTGAACGAATTCGAGAAATTCTTGTGCTTGGGCGATCGATTCTGCCGATCGGGCGATCGTAACGGCATCAAGTTCGCCCCAATCTCCAGCATTTCGCAATTATTGAGCGGGCGTCATCTTAAAATTCCCTCTGAAGGGATATTTTTGAGTGGCGGGCATTGATAATTAGTAAACCGTTTTTCATTGATCAACTGGCAGCTAATCACTACGTCATTTTGCAGGGATAAATCTGCTACAATTGGGAAAGTTTTATCAATTTATTCACCCGATCGAGCTGGTGTTTTGAGAACTGCCAAAACATCAATATTTGATACGGGATGTGGGTCGCCTCGCCCTTGGGAACCGTAGAGTACCATTTTGGTGAGGAGACTGTCGTAGAGTTGCTGGAAGTGCGATCGTAATTGACTCAGTATGTTCTTGAGTTTATCGTTGATTTTCATATTTGTTGTAAATGATTGGAGGGCGATATATCCTTTATGTTAAAATTACTATAGAGAAACAAGATTAAGCATAAACCAGGTGCGAGGTGATTTCAAGTCAAGATTGGACATTTCCAGAAGCAGCTAGCTCGAAAATACCCGAATCCTGGGGCGATGCACAGCCAAACAAAAAGAAACCGGGTTGGCGGTGGCGAGATCCCGCAAATCAGGGAAATGGCGTGAGGATTGACAGAGGGGATGCAGATAGCAGTTTTCCTTCTCAGCAGGTAGACCACGTTATTCTTAGAAAAGACGGTCAAGTTATCGGTAAAAATGGCCAGCCGATCGCAGGTAGCATCAAAAATCATCCCACAGAAGCTCACATCCCTTTAGATGAATGGTTGCAATGGCAAACCTGGTACGCACCTTAGTAAAGGAGAAAGTTGTATGGTAAAGTATCCGAAAATGAGAGAGGAGTTATTAGAAACTCTCCGCAGTTTGGCAGATAGAGAATATCAACATAAAGCTTGGCTAGAGAGCGATTATCCGCCCGGAATTGAGTCCGACAGTTTTGATGAGGCGGTTCATTTTCTTTACGACGATACTGTGTTGGCAGAAAACCCTGATGCGGCGATCGGAGTAATTATTGAAGATGAAAAAGAAGCTCGTTTGATGTCAGCAGTTTGTCAGGCTATAGATTTAGTGTTTGAGGTTTTGGGGACAGGAGTTTCTGATGAGGAGTATATTAAATCTTCTGAGTGGAATGGGGTAGTTGAGGCTGCATTTAGAGCTTTGCAGGTGATGGAAATTCAATCGCAGGAAGCAGTTAAGGTTTAAGTGGGAGTGCGATCGACATTCGCGATCGCACTTTAGGCAGAATGCTGCAAATCTGGGTGAATTTTGGCAACAACAAAAGGAGATTCGAGATCGATCAACCAGTTTTCATCAGTCACTTGGAGATTGGGATCTAAAATCAGAGTCAGTTCGCCAATTTCATCGTCGCCATCATCGCTAACCAGGTTGTTTTCAACCGCAGATAAATCGGCTTTGAGTAAAAATTTAAGTTTAATCCAGTGGGAAGTGGGATGGTTGTTGATGATATTTGTGCCGATCGATCGCCCGATCAACTCAGCACAGATGGGATGAATGAAAGCTATTTCTTCATAAAACTTATTGTCATCCCAATAACCGCGTATTTTGTAATTGCAGGATTCTAGATGTTTCTCGATGAGGTGATTTAGGGCGATCGGTGCTAATAGTTGAGCAAGTTCATCCCAAATTTGGCGATTTGTCACAGTTACTGCATTCAATAGATTCCATTGGCTTGTCTGCGATCGGGATTCTTTCATTATACCAAAGAGCGATCGCACTTCAATCCCTTTTAGCTCTTTTCAGCATTTCGTTTTCCAGTAATTCTCTCATTGTGAGGCGGGAACGGCCAGGTGGCATGACTTACCTATAATTTAATCTCTCTTGCCTTTCGGCTTTGTTGATGGAATTATCTTCTGTCCACAATGGTTCTGGCTGTAAGTCGGGAATTTTATCAAACTGCCTTAAAACTGATTCGTTACCTGTAAATGTATAAATCAGTTGAGCTATCACTTTGCAGCAACTTTCAGGATAAAGAAATACCTGTCTTTCGCTAAAACGAATTACATACCAGTCATGCTGTTGAAAAAAGTAGTTACGGTTATCGTCTTGACCTATACAATGAGTGGGTTTCAACGGAGAATTGTTAGGATATTGGCGTGGGGTGTATGGTTCATCTATTTCAATATCTATTGAAAACCAGTTGTTTTCAGGCTCAACATAGACAAAATCTGGTGTGTAATACAATACCCTTTTTAAGATAAATATTTTATCATCACCAAAATAGTTTCTGAGCAGGTTAGGAAATCGACAATTGTCAGGGTATTCTGTGAATCCTCTTCTGTCTTCTGCTGGTTCTATGTCAAAATCTTGGGGGTTAAGTGATGAAAATTCTTTTTTGCAAGATTCCATCCTCCAATCACTGACTTTTTGGGGAGTTCGTAAGTTTTCAACTTCCTCTTGGTAGATTCTTTCTAAGTTTTGCTTTTGACGTTCCCCTTCAGCAAGCAACTCATTATGTTTAATTGTCTCTTGATGTATGGATTGTTCCCAGTCTTTAATAATTTTAGGATAACTATTGCGTTTTTCCTGGTAAGCTGCTAGTTCTTCCCGATATTGGCTAAGTCTGATAGGATAGCTTTTAACCTGGGTATAACCAAACCCAAACACTCCTAATGTTAACATTATAAAAAAAGTCCATCCGGCTCCCATGCTATTACTAGCACTACCAACTAAGGCACTGATTATAGATACTCCTAGTTCAGAAAGAAATAATGGAATTAATTTTATCCTGACAGGAGGTGATTCAATAAAAACTTCTGGTTCTTCTGGCTTAGGTAGTAGTTGAAGTATTGGCGGAGGGAAAACTTTAGGTGGTTCTGGTACTGGAGGTAAGCTTGCCAAAGCTTTCTCAATAGAAAGTGGATACAAAATCACTGGGTAAGTATTCATAAATGTTAGAAGTTTAACTAAACTAAAGCTATAGCAATCATCTGAAGAAAGATTATTTTTGTTGAAATAATCTATATACCAGTCGAACAAGGTAGGCTAATATCGAGAATAAGCCAGCTTTTAAGGACATATAAACGTTCAATTAAGTATTAAAAGTGATGGTTATTCTTGATTGCTATGATTTGTAGCGTTTTTACCTTTAACTTTAGAACAATAGAAGATCCAGCCACCACTACTAGCGATAGCTAGAAATATAAATAGGAGATCTAACTTTTCTATTAAATTGTCGTTTTGCTCGTAAGCATACATTTGAGAATTTATATTGTTTGCCCATTGCTGCCGATTTGACTCAAGCTGTCGCTGGTAAATCATATCTTTTTCCAAAGGATGATCGAACGGGTTGTACCCTGATGGGGGACGCAACTGCTCCTGAGAATTGAAGTTTATAGGAGGAAGGTTTAGCTGCGCCCTAACATATCCTCTGATGTTAATAACGAGAAAAACAATAGTAATTACTCCCGAAATTACTTTGATTTTAGGGGTGGTTGTTTTTTTTACCATGTTAGCTTTTTACTTCTATTTTCTAAGGAGAAACTTCTCCAAACCTTGACTGTAAATGAAAAATAATTAGAACTAATAGCGAAGGTTTAAGTAGACAGGATTTACCGCCTTAGCTATTACTACCTATTGACAACCCTATAGGTGTTGCTTATGGTTTTTTAAGAGCAGCGCTTATAATACCTCCTACTATTCCTATTCCCATCAAGAATAACCCGCTATTTTGACGTTCTTGATTATTATTAGCTGTTATATATTGACCCGCACCCTTGCCACCAATTCGATTCCAGCCAGCTTTCGATGGCTTGACGTTACACAACAACACCATACCAATCGTTACTGGTAGGCAAAGTCCCAAAATTAATAGCCTTACTTTCATGTTATTTATGTTGAAATAAACTTAATGAATGCCTAATTTAAATATTATTTAAACGTAATTCTTCCGTTTTGTACAGTCGGTAAAAGTCGGAACAAGTAGGGAATTTTAATTTTCTTTTAGCTTATTAAGTCGGATAAAGCCGGATAAAGTAGGTAAGGCCAGAAAAGGTCGGATAAAGTAGGACATAATAGGTAAAACTCCTACACCACCGACCTATGGACGTTCAAGAAATATTAAAAATTGCAGACGACCTAGTTTTTGTCAATACGGGAAAACACTTAGACAATCTGCAAGAGGTGATACTGCGGGGAACTTTGCAAGGTCAGAAATACTCAAAAATAGCAGATGAATCTCACTGTAGTGAAGGTCACATTAAAGATATTGCCTCTGAATTATGGAAGCTACTATCAGAAGTATTAGGCGAAGAAGTCAATAAAGGAAATTTTAGAGTCAGATTGGAGCAAGTAAAATTCTCAAATTTCTGGAACTTCAATAATAAAGATTGTGTACACATTGGTAACGTCAACGTCTGTGAAAATAATTCACATTCCCCAAAAGTCCCCAACTCACCAATTGATGAAGAACCTCTAACCAAAGGCAACAATCAACCAAAATTGCGTCAATTGTTAGCTGAAATGCCTAAGTCTGGCATTTTCTACGATCGCACCACCTCTCTCACCACCCTCAAACAGTGGATTCTCCACGAAAACACCCGCCTACTCGCCATACTAGGCATAGTCGGCATTGGCAAAACCGCACTCGCCGCCCAACTTGTCCAACAAATCAAAGATGAATTTGATTTCGTCATCTGGCGAAGTCTCGCCACATCTCCACCCCTGTCAATACTTCAAACAAATATAATTCAATGTTTCCGTAGGGGCGGTGCTCCCGTGCCCGCCCCAAATGCAGCCCCCGTGCCCGCCCACTCCCCAGAAGAAGGGGCAACCACGGGGGGATTGCCCCTACTGGAATACTTGCAAAAATACCGCTGTCTGCTGATACTCGATGACGTACAAATGGTAAATAGCAGCGGACAACTCGCTGGTGATTACAAACCTGGATACGAAGATTACGGCACGCTATTTCGACAAGTAGCAGAATTATCTCATAACAGTTGCTTAGTGTTGCTCAGTTGGGAAACACCTAGAGAAATTGCCGTATTAGAAGGCAAAAACCAACCAGTGCGATCGTTACAACTCAATGGCTTAGGTGCAGAAGCGGGGGAAATTCTCAGAGAAAAAGGTTTAACTGAAGATGCAAAATGGTCAGAAATAATTGAACAATACAGAGGCAATCCCTTGTGGTTAAAAATAGTTGCTACAATGATTCAAGATTTGTTTGACGGCAGCCTATCGGAATTTTTGTCTGACGATCCACTATTTTTAGGGGATTTAGAATCTTTACTGCATCAGCCATTTAATCGCTTATCCGAGTCAGAAAAACAGGTAATGTCATGGCTAGCGAGTGAAACCGCGCCAGTTTCCATCTCAAAAGTGCCAGAGAATATGCAATTATCCCGATCGCAATTTTTGAAAGTTATGCAATCCTTGGGAAGGCGTTCATTAGTTGAAAAAATCCAAAAGGGCGATTCCCTACGGGATAGCTACGCTTCACGTACATTTTTTACCCTTGCACCGGTACTAAAAGAGTATGTCAAAACGAACTATTCCCCAACATAGAACAATCGGCCCGATCGCCAATGACTAAACCCCAGCCGCAGTAAAAGCTGCCCAATAATAAGGATTAGCAAAAGGATAGGGTTTGCGGTTGCGAATTTGCTGCAAAGATGCCTCTGCAATCAGGCGAGAACTTTGAGAAAGCCGATCGAACGTTTGCGAAATTTGAGGTTGAAAATCCGCCAGCAACACCTCCAATTCCTCGCCAGTCAAATCCCGCAGCCAGCTTTGAGCCTCAATCAGCGCCATCGCCACATCCCCCGCCTGCAACCGAGGAAACCGCCCGATATTTTCATAAAATTTTCTCGTCAGCAGCAGCGTCGAAATATCGTTCGCCCTCCACAGACTGCTGACTACACTAGACGTACCAGCATACAACAAACCCGCCGACAAACCGACAAAATCTTCTGCGCCGCCGAGGGAATCGCCCGCAATTTTGCAAGCCGATAAAGTAACTAAAAAGTATTGCCGAAAATCCCAATTAAAAATTTCTGCCAAACTCACAGAGTCATTCCTCAAAAACACAGCGGATTTCAACGATTCGCCCAAATTCAGCAAACTCAAACAAGCAATGTGAGCGCATTTTTTCTGCTGAAACTTCCCTGTTTTCGGGGAAAAAGCTTGTTCGATTGCCGGCTTCTGGCGCAAAACTTCTGTACTGGAAAAGTATTCGGAAACAGTGCCGATTTCAATGTTGCTGTAGTGCGAATCTTTCGTGAAAGTAGGAACTGCCAAAAGGTGCTGCAAACGCGGT
Organism: Microcoleus sp.; assembly: GCF_049646505.1. GTDB lineage: Bacteria > Cyanobacteriota > Cyanobacteriia > Cyanobacteriales > Microcoleaceae > Microcoleus. The sequence goes on along the minus strand of NZ_JBARVX010000402.1, from coordinate 3,532 downwards.
CTGTACCGGCCTATAGCTGTGCTGCGCGCGATTTGTTTCAACCGCAATAGCTCGCAGCTAGGAGCATAGCGAATTCCTCCTGCAAATCGATCGATCAAATAACCCGCAGCCGCTGAAACTTCACTAAAAGCCGAACCTTGAGAACAATCCGAACCGCTGTGCGCCTCCCCATCAAAACCGCTGCTCGAACTCCACCCAGATTTAAAACTTGTCCCGCCCTCGTCAAACCCTTCTCTCACTCCCAGAGGCAAAGCGTGGAGGGGCAAAGCGTGCAAAAATCGGTGCGGCACAAAAATCAGCCGATCGCAATTCTGGGGAATCAGCGCCACCAGCCGATCGATTTCCAGCAGCGCGGACAAGCGTTTGAGCCGAGCCGGCAGATGATTGATCCAGCGACCTTTTTGCTCAGAATAAGCGCTGAGGTACTCCCTGGCCCAACTTTCGACAGCCAAAGCATTTTCCGGCGAACACAGGTGAACGGCGGGATATTGCACGTCAGCAACTACCACAAAAGCCACCAGCAAATTCTCGAAACTCGCCCACACCACAGCAGCACAATTGGCATCAGGCAACAATTGGCGAATTTGCTCGAAAGCGATCGGTTCAACTTTGCGAGCTAAGCTGAAGAAAGGGTCGTTTGCCTGCACCGATCGAGCAATCAACCCATCAAACTGCCGCCACAATTGATTTAAGTCGATCGAGTCCGAGCTCGGCAGCAGAGAACCGCTGCTCAAATCTCGGCTGTCGCTTTCACAAATCAAGCCATTGCTGGATGCGGGCTGCCGCTGTTCTTGCTGCCGCTGCGTCCGGGCTATTTCCAGTTGCAGCGACTGCAACGAGCCAAGCACCGCTGCTGGAATGTCGCCCTTGGGGGTCAGGTCGCATTTCAGCAGCAGTTCTACCAAATTCCGATTTTTGTGGCGTTCGGCGTATTCCAGAGCCTTAGCGCAATATTCCGGCTGGGTAGTGCCTAGTTCCAGGCAAACTTCTACCATAGATTTATAGAGAAGAGTGCAGGTGCTGGCTAATTTGACTTTTGCATCGCCCAAATCTGCCGCACCAACCCCAGCTTCAGGGCGCAAGAATTCCACAGTATCGATAGCAGCAGTAAAAACGCCGCAAGCGCGAAGCAACTCGCCTCGAACTCGGTAAGCTTGACCCAAATAAAATACAATTTGAACCCAGCGGTAGGGGTAGGTTTCGCGAGTGTAGACTTTTGAGGCACCCAGATAGCAGCCGATCGCCCGATCGAGGTGGGACGAGTTGTCCGCCTCTGCCAGTTTCGCAAAAGCCCGCCCGATATAAATTTGCAGCATTGCCCAGCGGTTGGGTTCTGCCTGTTTGGTGTAGACTTGGCTGGCATTTTGATAGCAGGCGATCGCGCTTTTGAGGTTGCGGTTTTTTTCCCCTCTGAGATGTTCGCTGAAAGCGCGGCCGAGGTAGGTGCACAGCATTGCCCAGCGATCGGGAGATTTTTGGCGGTTGCAAAAGAGCAAAGCATTTTGATAGCAGGCGATCGCAATTTCGATATTTTCGGCTCGATCCCCTTTCACCCGCACGCTGTAGATTCTGCCGAGGTAAGTTTGGATCGAAGCCCACGCATCGGGAAATTTGATCCGGGTGTAGACTTGTAAAGCATTGTCAAAACAAGCGATCGCCATTTCCAGATTTTCCACCGGATCGCCTTTAGCCCGATCGATAAACACCCGCCCCAAATTCCTTTGAGTCGTCGCCCACTGCAGCGGAAAAGCTTCCCTAGTCCGCACTTGCAAAGCTCTCTGATAGCAAGTTACCGCGTATTCGAGATTTTCGGCTCGGTTGCCCTCCTGGAAATCGCAGTAAGCATTTGCCAGATTATTTTGAGTCGTTGCCCAGCGCCGCGGAAACACCTTGCGGTTGTAAACTTGCAAAGCATTGTGGTAGCAAGCGACTGCCTGTTCCAGATTTTGGGCTTTGTCGCCCCGCAGCCGGCGGCTGTAAGCGCGGCCGAGATTATTTTGAGTGCTAGCCCACTCATGGCCGAAAGCCTCGCGGCTGCGAACTCGCAGCGCGTTTTGATAGCAGTCGATCGCCTGTTCTAGATTGTCTGCCGGATCTCCTCTGAGGCGATCGCTGTAAGCATTTCCCAGATTGTTTTGCAGCGTCGCCCACTGAAAGGGGTACTCTTCGGGAGTCCGCACTTCCAGGGCATTTGCAAAGCAAGCGATCGCCATTTCGATATTTTGACCCTTATCGCCCTTAGGGCGATCGCTGTAAGCGTTGCCCAAATTGTTTTGCATCACCGCCCACTCTTGGGGAAAGTCTTTGCGGGTAAACACCTTAGCAACAGTTTCGTAACCGGCAATTTCGATTTCCAAATTATTAGCCTTGCTACCGAGGGGAAACCGCCCAATTTTGTTGCTCAGATTGCCGATCAGGGCTGCAATCCGCGTCGTCTCGGATGAAGCGGCAGCAGGAAGTATCAAAGTTGCCCAGCAGCGCAGCAATTCTGCGAAATTATGGTCGAGTTTGTCTAAATTATTTCTCAGCAGCGAGTACAGGTGGTGCGAATCGCCGCTGCGCGCCACTGCTTGCAATACTTCTGCTAAAAAAACCAGATATGCTACCCCGGTTTGAGGATTTCCCTTTGCAGATTCTAAGGGTGCGATCGCCTTTTGGAAAAATTTTGCAGCTTTGAGCAAACTTTCTGGCGTCGGTGCCGGCACTTCCAAGTAAAGCGTTTGCACGAACCCAAAGTCGATCGACTTTGAATCTGTCTTCAAAATCAAATCTATTCCTGAGTCCACAGGATTTTCCAGCAGCACTTGGAGCATATTAACATCAGTTTTGCGACGCTGTTCGTCCATCGTGCATTCCGCCGAACTATTAACGATACGATCGCTGCTTCTGTGCAGCAATTAAATCAGTTCCTGGTTTAAATTTCAATCCCCGATCGGAGATATCAGCCGCCTCCGCAGAATTAAACAAACCAGGTTGTTCCACCATACACATCGCCACAAAGTATTTACCCAAAAAAATCGGTTTTTGCCCGTGTTCTAAACTTGATAAACCCGCCCCCACAGACTTGCAGCGGGGCGGGTTTATTTTTACCATGATAAATTTTAGACTGAGAAACCTGATTGCTTGGAAGCTATAACAATCCTCAAAGATTTGTGGGACTACTCGTTACCAGTTCGAGCGAAAGCAGGGCAGATCCGGAAGCGAGCATCTGATACCAATTTTATAAAGTAGCGCTAGATATTACCCCCCCAACCCCCCCGCGAGTTCGGGGGGGCTAAGATTTACTCGTTACCAGGCTCTGTTTACTCGTTACCAGGCTCTGCCTGGTAACGCAGATCCAGAGGCTCTGCCTCCTTTTTTCGCAACCGAGGCAGAGCCTCTGGACATCGGTTCCCAGGCTCTGCCTGGGAACCAGTTAAAGATTTACTCGTTACCAGGCTCTGTTTACTCGTTACCAGGCTCTGCCTGGTAACGCAGATCCAGAGGCTCTGCCTCCTTTTTTCGCAGCCGAGGCAGAGCCTCTGGACATCGG
>NZ_JBARVX010000401.1:0-4307 GCF_049646505.1 Microcoleus sp. | reverse complement strand
CGCAAAATTTCTGCCAATATGGCTGAGGGAATTCGATCGGGCTTGAAGCTGCGCGCGGCCCGCCGGCTTTCGATCGCAGTTTTAACATTAATTGAAGGTTGGATTTCAATTGGCATGGGTTATTGGTAATTGGTAATTAGTCATTGGTCAGTAGTCAGTTGTTAGTTGTTAGTTGTTAGTTGTTAGTTGTTAGTTGTTAGTAGTCAGTTGTTAGTTGTTAGTTGTTAGTTGTTAGTAGTCATTGGGAATGGGAATTAACTAATGACTGTTGACTGTTGACTGTTGACTGTTGACTGTTGACTGTTGACTGTTGACTGTTGAGGGCGGGCACGGGGGCACCGCCCCTACAGACTGTTAACTGTTGACTGTTAACTAAGAGGGCGGGCACGGGGGCACCGCCCCTACCAACTGCCAACTGCCAACTGACTTACCCCAAACCCAACTCGCGCTTGAGCAAATTAATTGACTTAGAGCCGATGTAATTTTCAGAGCATATCAGTTGCGGGGGACGAATCAGATCCTCTCTGGCAGCGTTAATGGCAGCTTTTACTGTAGCAAAGCTCGGTTGGTCGCAGAAAATTGTTCTTGCCGATCGCACGATCGAGTTAATCTTGTAGGTATCCGACAGCAAAGCCGTCATCACCAGCAAATCCTCGCCCCGGATGCTGTGGATGATCACTTCGGTCGATCGCAGCATTCCCGGACTCAAGCTGACTAAACCCAAATAACTGTCTTTCGGCAAACCCCCCACTAACTGTATCTCCTGAACATAGTCGTAGATGTCTACGGGAATGACTCGCACCGAACGCGGCGCGGAAATTGATTCTGCTTCTCCGATAAAATATCGACTCGTGATCACAGTTCCCGAAGAGATTTGATCCAAAAAAGTACCTAGCTGTTCCATCGGCACTAATTGTATGGGAATGCGGAGAGCTTGTTCGAGTTCTTTCGCCATCAGCTCGCCCACGCCGATGTCTTCTGTGGGGGCTGTGACGACGACTCGCGCGCTGCACCGGAGCCGCCAGTCAATTTCGGCCAAAAATAATTCCCTCGCTTGGTTGAGCGTACAGCCCTGTCCCAGCAGTTGATCCATACTTTCTTGAACTATTCTGTTGGCGAGGGGATATTCTTCGAGGATCGCGGATTTGAGTTTGCTGCCGCCTTCGTGGCCTTGAGCGCGGACGTAAATGCCAGATCCGGCTTGGGCCTCTACCAGTCCGGTATTTTCTAGCTGTCGGTAGACTTTGCTGATGGTGTTGCGGTGCAAGCCCGTCTGCATCGCTAGTTGTCTGGTGCTCGGCAAGCGGTGTCCGGGCGGAAACTGGCGCGAGGCGATCGCAAACCTGATTTGATTGAATAGTTGCGTGGATGCGGGGATATCGCTATCTGTTTGAATATGAAATTGAACCATATTAAAGGCTCCGAGGACTTCAACTTAGTATTTTTATAACGTTGAGTACCGCGCGGGATTGCTCGGATATCTCTGTGTATAGCATAATCTGATTTGGTCGATATGTTACTGTCGTTTTGCTTGGCTGGCGATCGCAGCCACTTTCACACTCCCCGTAGGGACACGGCAATGCCTATTAGTGTCAACAACCAGGCTGAAACCCTTGAGAAATCTTGGTTTTACGCCAAGTCTAGATCCCCCTAAATCCCCCTTAAGAAGGGGGACTTAAAGAGGCTTCCTGTCCCCCCCTTCTTAAGGGGAGTAGGGGTCGAGTAGGGGGCAAGCTAAGGGGGGATCTGGCCTTAAGAGTCAAACAGCATTCTGTGACTGGGTTTGACGTTAAGTTGACACGACGAAAGGCTCTTGGAGTGTCCCTACAAGGGCTTTCTATGTACCTTACAAACAAGCGCAAAAGTGCTGTATCTCGCTTCGATCTCTTCGGATCGCGCTCCTAAAAAAACGCTTTTTATAAAATCGGGATGCTCCCTATTCACTCTCCGATTTCCATCTCCCTTGCTGTTTTCCTGCCCGTCAGCCAATAAGTCCGCATTTCCCCTTTCCCTTTAATCTCGATCTCGCCCCGGTCTTCAAATTCATATTTATCGTGCAGCAAGTTATAAGTATAGTGGCTGACTTGAATGCGGCCCGGTATGCCGTGAGATTCCATGCGGCTGGCTGTATTCACCGCATTTCCCCACAAATCGTAAATAAATTTTTTAGTGCCGATTACCCCCGCCACCACCGGGCCGCTATTAATCCCGATGCGGATCTGAAAATTCGCCTCTAGCTTCACATTTAATTCCTGAATTGCTACTAACATATCCAGTGCCATTTCGGCGATCGCCTCAGCGTGATCCGGGCGTTCAATCGGAATACCGCCCGCTACCATATAAGCATCCCCAATCGTTTTGATTTTCTCTAACCCGTGCTTGTCGCTGAGTTTGTCAAAAATTGAGAAAATTTCATTCAGCAAATATACTAATTGAGTGGCGGGCATCGTGGTAGAAATTTGGGTAAAATTCACCAAGTCAGCAAAAAGAATAGTTGCTTTTTCAAACTTGTCGGCAATTACCCCCGGTTCGTGCCGCAACCTGTCAGCAATGGGTTCTGGCAAAATATTAAGCAGTAAATCCTCAGTTTTTCTCTGTTCTTTCCTCAGTGCTGATTGCATCTTTTTGCGCTTGGTGATGTCGTGAAAAAATACAGAAATGCCGTCGTGACTGGGAAAAGCCCGGACTTCAAACCACACTCTTAAGGGACGGTAATATTTGTCAAAACTCACTCCCACTTGTTTGGCTACAGCTTCGTGACACTCGTCATAAAATACCGCACTGATTAAATCAGGAAACTCTTCCCAAAAATTTTTACCAAAAAGTTCTTCTGGCGAACGCTGCAAAAATTGCGATGCTTTGTAATTGACATAAGTAAACTGCCACTGAAGGTCGAGAGCAAAAAAAGCATCGCTCATTCCTTCTAAAAAATTGACAATTTGCTCGTCAGTAGAACGGAGTTTTGCTTCAACTTGTTTTTGTCTGAACTGCGCGCGCTTTAATTTAGCATAATTAATTCGCAACTCCATTTGGCTAATAACTTGCCTTCCTAAAGTCCGCAGCGCTTCTAGTTGTGCTGGGCTGAGATGGCGGGGGACTGTATCTATCGCGCACAAAGTGCCGATCGGGAAACCTTCAGGAGTTACTAGCGGTGCTCCTGCATAAAACCGAATATTGGGATTGGAAGTTACTAGCGGATTCCCCGCAAAGCGATCGTCTTCTAAAGCATTGGGTATAACTAGCAATTCGTTGGGATTTAAAATAGCGTGAGAGCAAAACGCTAATTCTCTCGGAGTTTCTGGCGCGTCCAAACCAACCTTTGACTTAAACCACTGTCGGTTAGCATCTACTAAGCTGACTAAAGCAATAGGAGTGCCGCAAATATAGGATGCTAAAGCTGTTAGATCGTCAAAAGCTGCGTCGGCATCTGTATCGAGAACATTGTAGCGGTGAAGTGCTTTGAGTCTCTCTTCTTCGTTGCTGGGCAAAGGTGCAGCTTGCATCGGCGGCGGCGATGATACACGGTTGCGAAAAATCCGCGCCAGTTTCCTTGCGGCGAATTTTTGGATTTTTGCTGCCAGTTTTTCAACTAGCATCAAAATACCTGTTTGCCAAGCTTTATTCATCTTTATTTGTTTTTTTACGCCTGATTGAACTGCGATCGATACTTATGCACTCACCGCAACTAACTCTTCAATTTCCTGAGCTTTCGCTGGTAGGTTCCCTGTTAATACTTCTCTACCCTCTTCGGTAACAAGTATATCATCTTCAATGCGTATTCCCCGCACGTCGGCGAATTTTTCCAACTCGTCCCACTTTACGAAGTCTTTATATTTGGCGCGATTTTCAGAGTTATTCAAAATTGCCGGAACTTGGTAAAATCCCGGTTCGATCGATACCAGCATTCCCGGACGCAAAACTCGATTCAGCCGCAAAAAACCCAACCCAAACCGACTGCTTCTCGTTCTTGGGGCTGCATAGCCAGCCAAATCGCCCAAATCTTCCATATCGTGAACGTCCAAACCGATTAAATGCCCGATGCCGTGGACAAAAAACAGCGCGTGAGCATCCATTTCTACCAAATCTTCAACATTCCCCCGCAAAATGCCCAAATCCACCAATCCTGCCGCTATAATTCGAGCAGCTAACAGGTGAATGTCTTGATATTCCGTCCCAGGACTAATTTTATCAATACAAGCATCGTGCGCTGCCAAAACTATATCATAAATTGCTCTTTGAGTTGGCGAAAACTTGCCCGAAACAGGCCAAGTGCGAGTCACATCTGCCGCCCATCCCATTGATGTTTC
>NZ_JBARVX010000400.1:0-25725 GCF_049646505.1 Microcoleus sp. | reverse complement strand
TTTTAGGGCTGGTAAATAAAAGGCTTTTCCATTTAAACCTGCTACCTGAGTTTCTATCAGTGGCGGTTGTTCTGCTAACTCTAGCCCAATTTTTACTACTGATTCTATATTATCAGGAGTCAACCGTAAATTTTGGCGAGTTTCGTTTAATTGTTCCCGCAATTTATCAATCTGTTCTCTCACTTTGCGCTCAAACTTTAACATCCGTCGCACAGGTTCCGATTCCCGTTCAGATTTGCTAGTATCTAAAGTAGTGCGATATCCTAACATTGCTTCTTCTACTTGCTGGGCAATCACCATACCCACTTTACCCAAATCTTCTCTGATATTATTAACTTTTAAGGCCGCCCGCATTAAAAATTCTAAATCACCTTCTAAATCACCCGGTTTAGTTCCCGTTACCGAATTTTGTTTATAATCTTTGCCGACAAAATGATAAACTAAAACCTCCTGAGCTTTTTGTCCGTGACGGTCAATTCTGCCATTCCGCTGTTCCATCCGATTCGGATTCCAAGGAATTTCATAATGAATCAATTTAGAACAATAATTCTGTAAATCTAACCCTTCCGAAGCTGCATCAGTTGCCAGTAAAATCCGCACAGGGGAAATATCAGGGTCGGTTTGAAAAGCTGCTTTGACTTTTTCCCTATCTTCCGAAACCATGCCGCCATAAAGAGTCATCAATCTGTCTCCTTCGATTAATCTTTCGGCTGCTAATAAATTATACAACCATTTTTGAGTGGCGCGATATTCGGTGAAAATAATAACCCGTTCTTTCGACCATTTCCCATTAGGTTTGATCTGAGTATGAATCCAATTCAATAACTCTTGAGCTTTGGCATCCGGTCGTTTGGCGGCATCTTCTGCCCATTGTCGCATTTCTTGTAATAATTGTTGTTCTGCTGCCGAAAGTGGGCGAAACAATCTGCTAGTATTAGTAATTGCCTCATCGGTTGCTTCTTCGTAAACCGCATCATCGGCAAATTCTTCTTCAACTTGCTCTAATTGACGGCGTAAAATTCCCTCAGTTGGTCGTGATAAAGTGGTAGCAGTCCGGCGACGGGCAGAAGTTAAAGATTTTTCGTGCTGGGCTAAGGTAATCGCAAAAGCTTCTGGTGAAGAAAACAAGCGTTTCTTTAACAGTTTTAAAACAAATTCAGTAGCATACTTTTCTGTATTATCTGCCACACCTTTACCGCGTAATTCGGTGTAATGCTTTAAAGCTGCGTGCGCCCTCCGTTCTCCTGCGGGATAATCTACTAAAATAGGTGCTAAATTCCGTACTGGAAATAAAGGCGAACCATCCCAGTTTTGCATCTCCTGTTTCAGTCGCCGCACCATGACAACTTGCAGTTGGTTTTTGTCAGGAGAAACACCCCTAGCAAATCTTTGGGAGTCTAACAATTCTAATAAAGCGGTGAAACTTTCGGGATAACCGTTATGGGGAGTAGCGGTTAAAAATAATTTGTGTTCAAAATGAGGAACTAATAATCTAATTGTAGTCGTTCGGAGCGAGTCAACTGCATATTTTCCGCCGCCGGATGGTGCGACGTTGTGCGCTTCATCGACAATCAGCAAGTCAAAACGGCGGGGATAGAGGGGTTCGCCTTCGGCGGGGAGGAGTTCGCGAAAAAGACGCAGGGGGCGATCGCGCTTGATAAAGTCGATCGAGGTAATCAATCTGGGAAAATGCTGCCAAGGATTAACATGAATCCCGCGAGAACGCCGTAACTCCTTCATCAAGTTACTATCCACAATCCGAAAATCTAAACCAAATTTATCCCGCATTTGGTCACGCCATTGAATTTGTAGCGCTGAAGGGCAGATAATCAAAATACGACGGCAACGATGGCGAATTGTCAACTCCTGCGCGACTAATCCCGCCTCTATGGTTTTCCCTAATCCTACATCATCAGCAATTAGTAAGTTAACACGGGGCATTTGAATGGCACGCACAACGGGGTCAAGTTGATAATCTTCAATATCAATACCGCTGCGAAAGGGAGATTGTATAGTACGAATATCAGCAGTTGAAGCGCCCCCCCAGCGTACCGCATCCAAAAAAGCGTCTAATTTAGCGGGTTCATCAAAACCTGTAGGTGGCGGTAGTTCCATCCGTTCGCGAATAAAAGCCCCCGGTTCTAATTCCCAGATTACCTGTAATTCTTCTCCCAAAGCATCATCTTCCACAGAGGAAAGCATCACCAGGTTTTGCGACTGCTGTAACCCTGGTAGCATGGGATTAACAGGTATGGCAGTGGGCCGGATTTCGGTGACGACGTATTGGCGCGATCGCACTTTGACTAACTGACCCAGTTCTGGAATTGCTCTAGTTAAACTCATACCATCCTCTGGGAAATTTTGACACTACTTCCGTCTGTGTGGCACTGTTTTAAGTTGGTGCAACTTTTTTGGTGAGATAAAGAGTGCGATCGCAACCTAACAATTTTCTCAGCTTTTAGTCCCGTATTGTTATTGTACCCGATGCTATCTTTATATAAACATTACTGTAATCGCCCTTGAGTACGATTAAAAAAGTAGCACATTTCAAGGGCGATCGTCTGGTCAGACTGCAAGCAAGTAGGAGTAGCTAGCGTTCGACGGTTTGCGCTCAGCCGGAACCGTCGAAGTCCGCAGGCATCGCCCTTAAACTCTAAAAGTGCCATTCAGCCAATATAAACTAGGCTTACTTAGTAACAAAAACCCGCTGCTTCGCACGACTACAACTCACGTACATAAGCTGATTGTGCGCTCGAATACTGTCGCGGTATTCTTTAACAAATTGAGGTTTTTTACAAGGGAAAACTTGAGCAAGATACAGCAATTTAGTAGCAACTTTCCTGCCGATATCACTGCTGTCAATTCCCACCTCCGTGAAGGTAGATCCTTGAGAATTATGCACAGTAATTGCCCAACAATTTCTCATGTCTGCAAAGATTTCACAATGGTTATACCATGCTTTCCATAAGCTTGGATTGCTTTTAGCATTTTGCAGCAACCTAGCATTGTCCTGTTGGAATCGGCAAGCGTCACTTTCGTGGAGGATGTAAATTTGGCGTTGGTCGCCTGCATCGGTTTTAACCTGGAGATTCCAGGCTTTATAGCCAGAGTACCTATCCTCTTGAAATTCGGCAATTTCCACTTCTGCTGATGTGGGCAGGATGACGGTTTTGCCGTCGGGAGCAATAACGGGAGCTTTAGCAATCAACCTCTCTCCAATAATAAATCTGGGAGCATTTTTTCCGTAGATTTTGGCTCTGATTTTGCTATTCCAGTAGGCGACGCGCTCGTTAGTGTAGCAGAGGATGCGAAAGCAATCAGGGTCTTGAGGGAAAGTAGAAGAGAACTTTTTTAAGGCGTATTTCAGCAGCGTTTTTTCTCTGACTAAGAAGGCTCCGTTTTTTTTATCAAGGCTGAATTTGGAGAAGGGTTTGAACGCCTCTTTGCTCTTGACAGCCGTGCGGCAAGCTGTTACGAATTCTAGCAGGGGGCTGCCCGCACCTTGCCTGACGACCTCTGTTAAAACGGCTTTTTCAGGCACGCTGAAGGATTGAGATTTTTTCTCTTCTATTTCGCCCTTATTAACAGGAGGCAATTGTGCGGGGTCGCCCATGACAATAAGCTGCCGATTGCTGCCGATGAGTAAAGCGCTAGCAATTCTTTCTTGAATAATATTCCACAGTTCTGCTGTAACCATACTGCACTCATCGAGAAAAATGGTGTCGTACAGGTGAAGGAAAGAAGGAGAAACTTGTTTGAGGATTTTATTTTGCCCCTGTTTGACTGGAGCTAACCCCAATAGCTGGTGGATGGTCATAAAGTCTACTCCTCTCAGTCCTTTTTCAGCAGCCATCCGCCGCAATACGCCTACAGCTTTATTGGTGGGAGCGGTGAAAGCGACTCTCTTTCCGGCGCTGACTAATTGTTCTGCTACCAGGTTGACAAGGGTTGATTTTCCCGTACCTGCATATCCAAATAGCCCGAATACCCGTTTAGAACTTGCTACAAATTGTTCGAGGAGTTGGAGGGCGTTGTTTTGTTGAGAAGTTAATTGAAAATTCGGTTTTACCAGTGTTTGAATCATAGGGTTGGTTTCTTCTACTATCTTTCAAACACTAATCAGCGGTAGCTGAAATTTACGCAATCATTAATTCAGGCCTTACGCAAGAACAACGTATTTCTGTCATTACGAGGGTCGCGAAGTAATCGCAAAGCCTTGTTACACCGTTACAATGCGTAAGTCCTATAATTGATGGAGACGATAATAATAACTCTAACAGGACTTACGCATAACCTCTATATGTAGGGAGAGCCATAAGCACCTTACCGCTACCAATAGTGTATTTAAACACTTGGGGCGTAAGTCTTGTATAATTTGTTCTGTTGATTTGACTGCTACTCAAATTTTCCATAGTTAGGACTTATGCACCCATCAAAAACTCTCCCAGTTATCAGTTGGATTGATAACTAGGAGAAATTGTGGAGAAGCGGAGTTATTAATCTAATGCAGGTACTTTGACTAATTCGACTTCAAAATAAGCTTGGCCCATCAATCTTGAGGCAAAACTGGCTGTTCTTGACTATCAAAAATAATCACAAATGTGCGATGTTTAACCAACCGTTGCAAAACCCGCAGATGCTCATCTGCATCGTTTCTCTTGCGAAATCGCGCCACAACAATACGCTGGCAATTAGGAAGTAAGCGAATTAAGCACCACGGGTGCAACTTCTCAAAATAGGTCATTTTAACCTCCTGATAACAGTAACAAATTGTGTTTGTGTTTGATTACCTGCCATTACCTTAATTGAAACAATATTGTCTAAGACAGGTCACGGTGATATTGACAATTGACTATATTTGTGCTGAAACCAGCTCAAATTATTTTTTGATGCTGAAAAGGCTTGATGTATATAAAATCAAAAACAATAGTGGCGCGTCTATTTGGAAATGAGGCATTAGAAATCTCCTCAGAAACTCGCAGGGGAGAAGGGAGAAGGGGAGAGGGGGAGAAGGGGAGAGGGGGAGAAAGAGTTTCTTTGATCCATAACGGGTGCTGGGCCTCCGTGAAACGCTTTGAAGTTTATCAATTTGAGAAAACACGGGCAATTGTTCAATGCACTAATTTCAAGCAGACGCGCCACTACTAATGCACGCTATTATCTTCAGAAAGCCGACATAGCAAGGTTGCCAGTGCCTCTGGAATTTCCTCAAAATGTTCCAGCAGAAAGTCCATTACTGCCAAATGGCGCAAATCAACAGCAGTAGGAAATCTTCGATTTTTTCCCTTTTTAAACCAACCCCGCACTGTAGAATTAGAACGGGAACAAATAAAAGCGATTTCCTCGTAACTCACCGCCCACTTGCCATAAAACTGCTTCGGCGTCATTCCCAATTGGCATTGGCTGTAAGCTGCAATTAAATTGCGCTCTCTATCTGTCAAAGTCTGCGGCTTTTTCATCCTCAAACCCCTCCAAATCTTCCTCCCGCGCCGTATCAAACTGACACCAAGCTGCGCTCTTGGAATTAGCAGCCAGCCAAATTATGTAGCACCACATCCAACAGTACCGGCGCGGTTCGCAGTTGTAAAATTTGCCAATAACTATCCCCCAATCAGCTTCTTCGCCAACACCCGTCCAGCGCACCATGTCGCCGCACTCAAAGCGCGGCGTGTGAATTTTGGCAAAATTAGCAGGCAATTCGATTGAAGGTGGCATCCCCTTCAAATCTCTTAGCAACAGCGCCGAAATCAAATCTCGACTTCCTTTTAAGATTGACATAAGTTCATAGCTGTGAATCGATTGCACCTGACTTTTTTTGACAGGTTTTCAGGCAAATTTCTTGATAAAGAAATTGCAGCGCGATATTCCCCTAAATCAATCAACTGAAATCAAGCTGTGTAAATTCCTTTCTCCGGCATAATTGCCCAGTTTTGAAATTAAATGCTAAGCCGTGACCCGGGCAGGTTCCTAAATTAGGGTGCTTGGTATTTGGCAAAAGTTTATAACCTTTGTGGGGGCAAATATTACCAGGCAGCAAGGAGCAATTCGAGTAAGCTTCCTCCAAGCGTGGCAAGAAGTTGTAGTCTGCTGAAAGGATTGGTATATTGCGGTAGCACAAGCGCACCACTTGTTTTATTTCGATAACTTCACAAGCTAATTGAACTCGTGCTTGCCAATCTTCAGCCGTTTCCCCATCTGTGAAGAATAAGTTGATAAGTCGGTCATGCCAAAAGCGAAAGTCAAAGTGATAGTGGAGCGGTTCAAACTTGAGAATTTCTGCATCAGAGTGCGGTCGCTCAGGAAGTATAGGAATCCAGAAAGGGATGATTCCCCCTGGAAATCTTGATTCAAAACTGGGAGGACACCAGCTTTTAACGCATTGTACAAGCGCTCTTTCTCCAATGGCTACTACTTGATTCTGTGTTTTATTTGTGTTACGGAAATAGGCAGAGTTTTTGGCCATTAATTAGTGTTGCTAGGAATTGGCAATAATACCAATCTCTCTCATAGTTACAAGGAAAGATTGCGTTCGCTTAATGGTAATAATTCTGTTGTCAAAAATTTTTAGGGATGCGTTGCAAAAATCTTGGCAGTACAGAAATCGCTGTCCAATTACCTTTATTAGCAGCTTCGAGATATCGCCGGAGCAAATCTTCAGTTACTTGTTGGTCAAGCCAATGCCCCAATTCCACTAGCTCCTGCTTTTGTTGTTGATTGTGCCCTGCCAACAACTCAAACATCCCCAACTTCTGGAACGTGGAAATGTCAAAGTTTGCCAGTTCTTCCTCAATCCTTTGCCGTTGCTGTTCAACCTCTTCTGGTGACAGAGTGGGCAGCGGCGGGTGCTGGATATTGAGAAATTTCTCTACTTCTGGGTAATCTCCGACATACATCTTTTCTTCCAAGCGATCGCACACAATTGCATGGGTGGGAAATTCATCATCGGAACCGAGGTGGTATGGTTCCAGATCGAGGGCGAGAGTGGGATGTTCAGTAAGTGGCTCGTACACGGCATAGTAACTGAAAGTCCCTAACCCTCTACCATCAGTCCAAGTAGCTTTGCTGCCCATATAAAACATGGCGAAGTATCGGGAATCACCAACGATACCCACCATTTCTGGCAGCATGGGCGGTAGTGGTACTGGCAGTAAATTCAAGTTTTGTCCGTTCATGGCGAGATAGCCTCCCTCTTTGAATTTTGTGTGGTTAATTGAAAGGGAGCCAGTTAACTGAAATAGAAGTCAATCCTAATTCTTAACAGCTAACTGGCTTTTTTGAGGGCGATCGCCCGTGATGAAGGCTTTCCTAGGTGAATGCGTTCGCTATTGTTAAGAATGGATGAAACTTAAATGAGCAGGTCACTCCCAATAGCGGCGATAGCCGCTCTTTGACCAGCCCAGTAGGAGCGTGCGCTCCTCTTCGAGAGCTGCGCTAACGACGTATTTACGTCATCCTAGGTGCTCGCGATCGATAATCAACAAGATTTATTGTCGATCGCGGTTGAAAAAAATCAGATCGAGCGATCCTCTTCGAGAGCTGCGCTAACGTCGTCAACCAAATTTCTGGTGTTTGAGAGCCTTCTTCACCACGCTCCTACTGGGCTGTCGCTCTTTGACAAGGCCAAACCTGTCTTGTACTGACAAATTTGTCAGTTCAATCTTCTGACTATCAATGAATGAATATCCCTAGATTTTGACAAGGGCTTTTCGCCCTAAAATAGCTTAATTCTTTGAGCTTTTTTTTAGTGATATAGTAGTCGCTACCAATCAAAATTACTCCAAATATCTAACTTTTAAGGGGTAAATATTGGCGGTTTGTGGGTGTAATGACAATCAGGATTCCGGTGTATTTACTGCTGGTGTCGCACTGATAAGTACCTTCGGGTTGTTGATTGGTGGAGTCATTTTTAATGATTTGGGCATTTCCTAGCATTTGCAGCAGTAAGTATATATCTATCTGCCCTTTGACTGGTTCCGTAAGATAGTTTTTATGGAGTTATGGGGATTACGTCAATTACAGCTCAAGAGTCAGGAAAGCTTATTCACACCTCACTCTTGAGCAGGCGGCTCAAACCAGTCAGGATTGTCGCGGATAGCAGTTGCCTTTGTTTTAGCTAAAATACATCCGGGAAGAAATGGGTAGCCATCGCGAGCCTTGCGTCCAAATATCGCCTGAATTCAAAGAAGACTTACGGGAGAGCCCTTCAACTGTTGAAACAATCTGGCGAACCAAAGTCGCGATAGCTTCACTTCAGAATCCCGAGTGCCTTGACAAGCTGTTCCGGCTGCACTTCTAAATAGCGCTGGAGGCTCGACAAATTTTTGTGACCTGATATCTCCATAATTACCCGCAGTGGCACCCCAGCATTGCTCAAATTCGTGAGTGCTGTCCGCCTCATCGAATGTGTGGAAGCTCCCTTAATTCTTACCCGTTTGCAAGCTTCTTTAAAAATCAAGTCTGCCTGAGAGCGTGTCAAAGGCTTCGTACCCTCTCGCCCCGGAAACAAAAAACCCGCATCTGGATTGTAAGCCAATAAAAACTTAGCCAACATGGGATGTAGCGGCAGCGTTCGCGTTGCTGACTTGCCCTTAGTTGTCGCTTTCCGCAGCGTCACCACACCGCCAACAATGTCCTGAGTTGTTAAAGCTAACGCCTCTGAAATACGACAGGCACAATAAAAGGTCACAGCAAACAAAAGCCTATCCCTTGCTGTAACAAAACCCCGGTCGAACAGCCTAGATATTTCGGCGGGCGTCAAAATCTTAGCACGCCCGTTGCCTTGAACCTTCACGGCGCAGCCCTCCAAAATGAAAGCTCCCTTATTATTGGACGAAAGTGTCCTTTCGTCAAGTCTGCCGAAAAGCTTTTATCGCTTGATGGGCCACTTGCGGGGCGCTGCGCCGAGGATGCCTCCGCCCGCGTCCTTTATTGCAGTTAGATTGGCTTTTATTGCTACTCAACTGACTTAAATTCTCAGGCAAATTGATAATTGGCAAGGTGGCGATCGCGTCTATGAGGTCTAGGAAGGTAACAGGTTTAATTGCCGCCATAACAGTACGCTCAAATAGAAGTGGCGCTTGTAATAATTTGATTATACTATTTTTAGATTCACTTTGCAAGTTGTTTTGCTAGTTTTGTTCCCCTTTAATAAAAAATTAGGATTTTATTGGAAAATCGCTTATTCAGGTCAAAAGAACTGCCCAAGCCTTACGAAGGCTTGGGCATTGTTATAAGTTTCGGAGGGTAAACGAGTACGCTGGTTGGTTGAGAAACTTTTCGTTCGCTGTTAGGACACTGAACGCGCACTTTCACCTAGTTCGGAAGTAGCAGATGCTAGAGTATTTGCAATCACCGCTTTGGGAGCAAGCTTGAGGATGATAGGCATCACAATTAGGGGAGAATTTTCCAGCCGATTTTTGATTTGAGCCTGCAACCATTCAATAGAGGAATCAGAGCCGTTAACTTTTTGCTTGAACCCCAGTTCTGGCGCAGCAGCTTTGATGGCGCTAGCAATTTTGCGAGCTTGCCTAAGTGAAATTATTGAAGTATTAACGGCAGGAACTGAGGTTGTGCTTGCGCCTGAATGTGCGGCAAAATCAATTGGTTTTGCTGGTTTGTTTGGTGTTTTTTTGGCTGTGGTCTGATGGCGAGTGTGATGGGATCTGGCTGGTTTCTCAATTTCAATTGTTGCTCCATTTACGGCACTGCCAATACCATCGGATGGTGTTGCGACTGTTGACACATTTACTTGGGTTCGATTGTCTGTGAGTTCTTCTTGGGCTGCTTCAGGTTTGTGCAGGAATACTGAGGCTAAGCAAAAGAGAGTGGTAAAAAGGAAAGGGGGAAATAGTACATCGTTGATAGTTTGGATAGTCATATTAACAGAAAACTCCAAATCAAAATTTTCGCGGTAAGCATTGCTAACCTTTTTTAGATTGCAACAGTTGACAACATGGTGCAGCATGGCTACACGGGCTGAAAAAACGGATAATTAACTTCAGCCTTTTGGATGATTAACTGAGGAGAAATACACCTCCTCTGATAATTAATTCAAAGGCTCCGACCTGCTGTACGAGGATCTAAGCGGTTTCAGGAAAGCGAAAAGTTGTGTTTTCTTTCTTTGCGATCGCCTCGCGCGTGACGGGCGCCAATGCGAAGGGGACATTGGCGGATGAGCATTCAGTCGTCACAATTAGCACTCTCTGCGGAGAGTGGTTTCAGTAGCTGACTTTTTTAGCCACTCCGCGACGGTAGGCGCGGAGGTTAATCAAAAATTAATCGGACATTACCGATTTTACGGAGTGGTGCGTCCGTGAGAAAGGCAATGGAAAATTTTCCATCATCGACAAGCTGACCTCGGCGCGCGATCGCGCGGTCTTCCATCCCACAGAAATGGAGTTCAACTTGGACAGTCACGTTGTCAAACACGATCCGCAAATTGCCTGTAGGCGTCATTATTCCGTTTTTCGGCTACTTAGTTGTTACGGGGAACTCGCCTCACTTTCGCCCAGGGTTGGGCGTTCGGTCAGTTCAACAGTGGGGCAAGGTTGGTCAGCAGGTGTTTTGGAAGTCTGCGGCTCGGTGGGTAGAATAGCGGGATTGGGCAGAAGAGCGGGGCGATCGCTCACTATGGCAGCCTCCAAGTCACTATTGCCCCGGACGCTAGACGCGCCTGGAGGTGCTAGTTCCGTACTGCCAATGCGGTCGAGTGGCGCAGTCGGTTTTGGCACGCGATCGCCGAAGAGCGGGTCGCTATCCAAGTCTGAATCGTCATCTAGATCTAACTCACCCTTCCATTCGCTGTTGGCATCGTCACCTGGATCTAACTCACCCTTCCATTCGCTGTTGGCATCGTCACTTGGATCTAACTCACCCTCCCATTCGCTGTTGGCATCGTCATCTTCACCGCCTAACTCGTCGGAAATTCCGACTTCGTTCCGACCATTTTCCGACAAGTTTTCATCGCCTACAATTGGCTCTGGCTCAACCTCTGAAACCTCATCGATGTCAGAATTCCGACAATTCCGACACATTTGAGCAGGTGGCGATTCCTCTTCTATTTCTGATTCGCTCACCGTCGGCGCTGCGGTAGCAGGTGGCAATTCCTCTTCTATTTCTGATTCGCTCACCGTCGGCGCTGCGGTAGCAGGTGGCGACTCCTCTGTTATTTCCAATTCGCTCGCTGTCGGCATCGCAGTAGCAGCTTCCGATACCGAGGCGCACATGGATGATGCCGGACTCACCCATTCATCTTGTAAATTGCCGGAGCGCCGCGCTGGAGTGTCGGAATTGCCGGAATTGCGGGTTAAAGGGGGTTCAACGTTAACCCTGGCAAGCGCTTGGGCCATTTCTGGAATGCCGGAACTTTTGCCGGAATCTGTCGGAATTCCGACGCGGGTTTTAGATAATGGAAGCGCTCGAATGCGGAGGTCATTTCCCTTGCCAGAGAGAAGTGCATACCCGTTTTCTGTGAGAACGGCGAAGTTGGAGCGAATTTCAGCTAATGTGGGTTTGCGCTTGCACCGCTTGAAGACGCTGTTCTGGACTTGAGCGGCTGAAACCTCCTCCCCCTTCCGCAGGGCATAGGTGTAAATTAAGGAGAGATGGGCTCCGGCCGAATCGGAGGCGTGGTTATTCGTTTGCAAGATGCGGAATTGCCCGATGCTGAACTTAGCCGCCGCGATCGCCCGCTCTAAGGTATCGAGGCCGACGCGCAGCGGGTCTGGCTTTTCTTCGTATTTCAATTCCATGCAGTGCAGCAGGAGGGCTAACCTCAAGGTTTGAGACAGCATTTTGCCCAAATAGGCATAAAATGCTGGGTCTTCAAATTCCACTGCTTGTTGGTTGCGCCTGACTTCTTCCCACCACCGCTTCCACCGCAGATGAGCCTCGGTCGTAAACGACAGCAGAACGGGGGGCAATTCTCCACCTTCACTTTCGGCAGACAACCCCGCTAGCTCTCGGAGATCGCCGTGGAGCGATCGCAGGTGGTCGTACAATTCTTGCAATTCCCCGGAGATTGCAACTTGCGAGTCTGACCAAACTGCAAAGTTATCAGGAGTTGACGGCACCGCTATTAAAAAGCGGCTGATTAGCCCGTCGCCGTCGTCGGGGTCGCTAAACAATTGTTGGACTTTGGATAATTGAGTAGCCCCTGTCAAATTCAAGCACAAATCTTTAAGTTCAAAGGCATCTTTATCGTCAGCCCGTTCAAATTCAATATCTGCAGGCGAGTTCCACATTTGTAGCAGGATTTGCCGAGTATCTCCCCCCTTGTCTTTATACTGATCGAGCTTCAACAACCGCACCAATTCGTCGAAAACCCAAGCGCTACCAGTCCTGGTAGAGAGTTCGCTCATCCGCCGCAGAACACCTTCGGGACTTCCTGCTTCAATAAATTGCTTGGGCACGGGGGGAGGCATTGAAGCTTTAAAGACTGCGGGATTTGACGGGCTATTTTTGAGTTTTTCTTTCTCTTGAGTAGATTTTTGTGGCCACGCTTCTTCTAGCTTTTTTAAGTTTTCTTTGAGCCGATCGTATGCGGATTTGGCTCGCTTGTAACGCTGTTTGATAGTGCCAAAAACGGCTCGCATTGTCTGGCTTTTGCCAGCCGAAGCTAAAGCAACTACCATTGTCCAGAAGATAGGATACTCTACCCAACTGTCGGCTATTGTTGCTGCTTCTTTGCCAATCATTCCAATATGCCCCCCCATTTGGCTACCACAAGCGGAGAGGAGGTATTGGTAAATGTAAATGGGGTCGATGCGGTCAGAAGTGGCTTTAGTCAAAATTGCTTGGGCTAGAGGAGCGGGCAGAATTTGAGCGATGTCTAGTTGCTGTTGGCGGTAATTGAGGATTTTTTTGAGTTTTTGAACTTCTTGTGCGTGAGTTGCTCCGTAGCTAATATGAGTTTCTATTTCGGTGGCTAAATCTTTGACTCCTTTCAAAGGAAACCTTTCACGGGCGGATAGTTCAATAAAAGCGGCTGTCTGTTGGGGCGGGTTGATTTCACTGTTAATAATGGCAGTGACGCGATCGTACAAGTAGTGATCGCTGTTGGATCTGTTGACACCGGAGCCGTTAGAAGGTGAACCAGAATTAGGTTCGCTGCCGCCCGTGCGATCGCTCTTTTCAGAGTTTTGGTTATTAGAATTTAGTTCGCTAGCATTGCTAATGTCCTGGGAGTTTTGAGTTGCTTTCTGCTGTCCATTTTTTTGACTGTTGGCTGCATTGTGCCCCTTAAATGGTGAAGTCCACCCGTCCTGTTTCGCCCAGTGTGCTAGCGTGCCGATGCCCACCCCGCTGCTTTTGAAACTCCTCCATTTTTTGTCGCATTCTCCCGGCTTGTATTTGAGGGATTGGCGGCTCCACTTGTCCCATTCATAGAGGAGAGAATCATCAATGGAGTTGAGAACCATTCCCACCCCACACCATTCGTCGTAGTTATCGGCGCGGGGCGGAGACAGAGCGGCTAGGTAGGACAGCGCCCAATCGATATCAGTCCACTCCGGTTCTGGGCGGTGAGTGCGGTGTAGGTGTCGCCGGCGGGGAGCGGTAGAATTGGCTTCAGCTTCTTCTAGAGCTTTTTCTAGAGGGAGGAGTTCAGAATTTTCTGATTCCCCCAGCGGTTCGGCCAGCATTTGTTCAACGATCCACTGCGGGGCTAATGCCACGCTCGTTTCATCGGGAGCGCAGCCTAAACGCCAGACGTACTCGCCAGTAGTGGGGTGGACGCTGGGAGGCAGGCAAGATTGCAACCCCGCCCAGCGCAGTTCGAGCTGTTCGCCTTTGCCGTCGTCTCCAATTTCGCCTGTGGGGAATTTTTTGGTGCGGATAGCTCCGGCGTATTGTTCTGGGACTAGGAATAGGTATTGGCAGCGGCCGGGCCGATTGGAGGTAAATGCGACGGTGTGGGGTAATTCTTCGCCATCGGACAGTTCAAGGATTTTCGCTCTAGCACTAGCTCCGTCTTGGTCTACTGCCATTAAATAGTAGGTGATCCCGTTGGCAGCGATCGCAGTTCCAGTGATCAGCCCATATCCTTTGGGGTAGCAGCGGTATTGAGTGCCATCGGCTTTGTCTACCGTCCAGCCGTTGGTTACGGCTTCTTTCATTTGGACGGGAGTCAGTGGCTTTTGCTGCCAGCATAAACCCTGTGGGACTTTTTTGCCGTCCAGCAGGCAGAGTTGCCAGTCAGAAGGAATCCGGGATAAGCCTTGAAAAAGACGAATATTTAGATCGCTAGCGGATGAGTTGTTAGGCATGGAAAGCTCCTACACTAAAGGGTTTGCGGGAGCCGGAGTTTCAAGCAAAAAGGGTTTAGATGTTAGAGTTACCAGAACATATCTGTTGATTCAGAGCTTCTGATTTGGTATTATTGAAGGACTAACACTAAAATTTTTGGCTCCCAAAGGGGCTAAAAATTCCGGCTCTGAAAAGGGTTAAAAGCTTCAACTCCAAAAAGGGTTAAAAGCTCCGGCTCTGAGAAGGGTTAAAAACTCCGGCTCTGAGAAGGGTTAAAAGCTCCGGCTATGACTATGACTAGGATCGGTGGTCATAACTGTCAAAAGACCCCGGTTATTTGATTTGTAAGAAGCGTTCTGGTTAAAGAAAAACTTTCAGAATGGGGATTCTAAGGTTGTTTTTCTGACTAACTGTTCGCTTTGAGTCATCCAACAGCCTCACTTGCGACTCGGCTAGAGTTTAGAGTGAGGCAATATTTTTATCAGAAAGGGTATACTCTCAGAAAAACCAATTATTGGCTTGTATTGGAATGATGGTCATAAAGTTGACCATAAACTATCCTATAACCGATCATAAATTTGATCAAGTAAAGATTTGTTAAAGTTAGGTTGAGGCCTCACCCTCAGTTACTTCTACACCCAGGGCAATCGCATCTAATTTCTGCTTGACGAAATACCTTAAATGTGTACTTACCTCAAACCAGGGATTTACGACGGCCGTTAGATAAGTTATCCTGGTATAATGTAGGTCGTCTAACCACCCCTGCCGTTACTCCTTGGCTAGTTGGAAACTGGAATGTCAGCAAAAGTAGAAGAAAATGTAGTAGCAGATAATCGAATCCACAAACGTCTTGGTCTGTTAATAACGGCGTTGGTGGGAGATGAGCGCGTTGGTAGCTCTAGGGAGTTAGGGAGACTAACTGGAATTGCATTCAACACGCTGGCTAACTGGTGCGAGGGAAAAGCCGATCCAAGGCTGCAAAAGTTAATGCAGTTTGCCTATGCGATCGGTTGGTCTATGACAGAGTTGATGCAATATGCGGAAGGAGATGAAGATCCTTACGAGGCGATCGCTCGTAAAAAAAAAGCACAACAGCAGAAGTATCGGAAAGCATCTTAACAAGAGAAAAAGATCCATTTATTCAATATTTCAATGCTACGCTAACTGCCGAACAAATTCAGAAGCGCGACTTATTTTTACAGCGTATTAAAGCTGATTTATTACCGGATATAACATCCCGCAAAAGGCTTTATGTCTTGTTAATAGACAGCATGGCAGTTAAGGGTATTTCAGAATTAGATATCTTTGAAAAAATTTCCATTTCAGAGAAATTACTGTCGAAGATTCGGAATCTCGACATGGAATTTCAGTTCGGTCGTTCCTACTTAGAACAGTTAGCGCCCTATCTTTTTCAAGTGGAGGATTGGGAAGAGTTAAGACCTGTTTTTAAGGTGCCATACATCTCTTATCAGGGGTGGGTTGATAATCTGATTGAAGATTTGCAATACAAT
Source organism: Microcoleus sp. (assembly GCF_049646505.1). GTDB lineage: Bacteria > Cyanobacteriota > Cyanobacteriia > Cyanobacteriales > Microcoleaceae > Microcoleus. The sequence continues at coordinate 9,970 of NZ_JBARVX010000400.1, read as the reverse complement.
CGATCGATACATAAAATTGCAGGTTAGACAAGACAATACCAGATGGTTTGTGTAGCATCAATGATTCATAATAGGTATCTAGCATTATATATGGAACTTTTTACTCCGATTGTGGAAGCAAATAAACTCAATCCAAACTTTCTAAAGTTTATCCAAGAGCCAGATATTTTTGCCCAACAGGTGGTACTGGAATGGGCCGATGGATTTGTTGATAGAGATAACAAGTTTATTCTTGAGTTTCAGACCACCTTTAATTCCTCTTTTTGGGAGCTATATATTTTTGCGTGTTTAAAGGAATTAAAGCTTAAGGTTGATTTTTCTTATTCTAGCCCAGATTTTGTTATAATCAGTCCAAACAACTTTTTTTGTATTGAAGCAACAACGGCCAATAACGCAGTCGATTCTTCTCCGGAGTGGGATGAAAATATAAAACGCCAAACTTTTTTAAACCAAGATACAAAATCAGATTTGAACATGATTGTTAATATTGCTACAATTAGGCTGGCAAATGCTTTGATATCAAAATATAAGAAATATAAAAACAATTATTTCAATTTAGAACAAGTCAAAAATCAGCCTTTTGTTATAGCTATTGCTCCTTTTGAGCAACCATTTTTTTACTCTCAGAATATCCTAGCTATAACAAGGGTACTTTATGCTTGTGAGCATACTTATGAAGGAATTAAGCCTTTGGAGTCTATAGAAAAATCAAATGGTTCAAAAATTCCTTTAGGTTATTTTACTAATTCTCAAATGAAAGAAATAAGTGCTGTAATTTTTACCAGCACAGCTACAGTAGGGAAAATTCGTGCGCTGAGCAAAGATCCTACCTTGATAGTATTTGAGGTTTTACGATATCCTAAAAAAGGTAGCCTACCTATCCCTGAAATATTTGAAAAAAAAGACTATCATGAGACATTACTTGATGGTTTACATATATTTCATAATCCTTATGCAGATATACCTCTAGCTTACGAAACTTTTAATAAACCAGAAGTTGTACAGCACAGTTTCGATGTTGAAAGACGAATGCCAATGGACAATGCTAAAGAGGGTGCATTGATCAGGCGTAAATTACTAAGGTTTACGTGGAATTGAGTTTAAAAAATTTGAGTTGGAGGGAATAGGAGGAGAAGGTGTTTGTGGTATCCCAAACAATAATTCACGACTAATTCCTAGCTGCCCTAGTGAAATAACAACAGACATTGATAGATTAGTTTTCTCAGCAGCTTTAGCAATAGCTGTGCCATTTCGAGCTAGAGCGATGAACTCTCGAACTTTGAAGACAACGGAGTCATTGGGAGGCGTGTAACCTCTTCGGATGGCAATGTCTAATCCCCGTTCGATGTCGCCGATCGTCGCCGTTCGATTGTCTGCTAAAGTTACGCTTGGCTCTTGGCCAGGCACTATCGTAGAGATGGCAATGCCATTATTAGTAGGTTGCCCATTCTGGTGAACGATATTAAAGGTATAAAGGCGTTCAATTCCTTCAGGAGAGCGAGTTTTAACGAACAGGTTAGTAATGTTTGCTGTTGTAGCGCCAGGGAATTGTAAGGGTTGAATTGGTTGGACAAATATGGTTCTAGCTTGGTTAGTTTTTAATTCAGCATCAGTGTTAAAGACAGCCCTGGAAGGGTCTGCTAACCGGATGTAAATAATGACTTCACCAGTCTGGCTAAAGTCAATAACGCTGGAACGGCCAGACCATACTTGAAGGTTGGTAGTTGTATTGATTGCTGCATCTCTTCCGACAATTTTTAGCGCTGATGTTTGAGCTTGCCCAATATTAACTGTAGTGAATACAGTGGCAATTATTAAGGCAGGAGAAATTAAAGCCAAACTAATTTTTCGAGTGAGTTTGTTCATGGTTATTTTACCTCCGTTATCTTTGCACTGTGACAAAGGCATTGACAAATACGGAAACTTGAGTTCCTTCTGGTACGATCGCCACGTTGCCTCGCTTCAAAAGTTCTTGGGCGTTGCGATCCGATCTTTCTCGCAGCCGTTGGGCAGTAGGTGTAAAGAATCCCTCTAAAGCGGCTGCTAAAATGTTAGGTTCAGACGAGGTTGTTGTTTTAACAGCCGTACTTCCAAAAAAGCCGCTCTGCTGGCTGAAAGTTTCTTGGGCGGGTCGATTAATTATTTCTCCTACCCGCCCCAAGCTGCCGAGAATTCCTACTAAAATATCAGCCTTGGCTATTTCAGAACCTCTGTCAAATAAACTGTCGGCAATGAGAGGTTGGTTATCGATTCCGCGAACGATTAAGTATCCGGGAGGAATGGGTACTTGTTGGATGCGGCCAGCAGAATCGGGGTAAACAAGCGCCACCACGCTTTGAGAAACCAGTCGATTTCCGCGCGTGACATTTTCTACTTGAGTGATTAAGACGGTGCCAGATGGTAAGGCGATCGCCCCGTCAGTTGCTATCACGTCCTCGGTCAATTGGACGGCAAACCTTCCGGCTGTCGGGCTTTGGCCTGCTTCGTCCCAAATCATCGGCACGATTACCTTGGCTTGAGCAGATGACCCGATGGCTATCTCTCTCATTGCTGTGCTGCCTTCAGTGTTTTCGCCGGCGGTCGTGCGGTTGAGGATTCCAGCTTCTCCAGGGCTCATGACCTTGGTGTTTGCAGCAGAGTCAGTAACTCCAATTGCGATCGCGGGTATCTCTTGCATTGGTGCAGCCGATTGTGGGCTTTTTGGCGAACTGACTAGCACTGGCTGCGGGTTTTGAGAAATCGGTGGCATCGGCTGCTGTTGGGGCAATGGCACCGGCGCAATTGCTACTGCACTAGGGGGCGGTGCCTGTGCTGCTGTAGGCGCAATTGCTACTGTGCTGGGGGGTGGTGTTTGTGTTGCTGCTAGTATTGCTGGCGGTATGGCAGGGTAGCTTGCCGCTGTCATCCCCGGCGCGATCGCGCGATCTAAAGTTGGGGAACTAGCAGAAATACCTCCAGCATTTAGCTCTTTAACTGCTTGACTTCTGCTTTGCCCCAGAGAAGCTAATTGCGCCCAGCGCTCGTAAGGATCTACTTTTTCTGGTGAGGGCGACGGGGGTGGTGGCGCAGGTCGAAGTGCCAGCAGTGCGGGTGGCGGCACAGGGCGCGGTAATGGCGTCGGACGAGGGCGAGGCGGGGGCGGTGCAGGCTGCTGTGCAGGGCGCGGTAATGGCGGCTGTGGAGGAGGAATGGTCTGTACCGTCCTTGGTGGCGGATTAAAGTTTTGAACCGGCCTCGGGGGTTGAGACCTTCTAGCGGCTGGTACAGGTTTTGGTGCAGGTGTCGGTTTGGGAGCAGGGGTTGATCGATTTTTAGGTTCAGGAGGCTGAACTTCCAGCGCCCGCTGCTGATCTTGAAAAGCCAGTCGGCTTTTTAGTTCTCCTGACTCGTCTTCAGAAACTTGAGCAGGTTTAGGGTTTGTCGTTTTTGCCTGTTGGCGGACGGGTTTAGGAGCAAAGAACACAAACCAAAAGAATCCCAAGATGCCGAGAACTGCGCCAGTACCCATTAATACTGAAAACGTCCGAACTTCGGGCTTCTCAGAAACAGGATGAGTTTCTGCTCCTTCGTTGTCCTGTTTAATTCTGTGTTCAGAGGTCAATAATTCATCGGTTTCTCCGTCATGTCCAGCTAATTCTCTTTCCTCCTCACGGCTCAACGGCTCAACTGAGCGCAAGCCGAACGTCTTTTTACCATTGCTGCCAGCGCCATCAGGAGCGTTAGCTGCCTGAAAACTGTTAGAACTGTGGGAAAAGTTATTGGCTTCATTAGAGGAGTTGTTGCCATTAAAACTGTGGGAAAAGTTATTGGCTTCATTAGAGGAATTGTTGCCATTAAAAGGATGGCTAGTTGTGCTGTTAGGTGGCGTATTGTAGGAAACTTCTTCAATTTCATCGGGTTCGCCATCAAATTCGTGTCCATTTTGAAGTTTTTTTTCACTCATGTTTTTATCTCCTATTATTTCGATTGTTATCCGATTATTTGGGTTTGAATTCGGTAATTTTGTTGATTTCTAAGCCGGCCGAGCGAAGCTCATAAACTTTCTGTTCAAAAGCTGAGGCTTGACTACCTAGCGGCGGGGTTTGGATTTCTACTGCTTTGATTCGGAAAGTGCGATTGAAAGGAATTCTTTGATCGATTCCTGACGTGCGATCTACAAGCAACCGGGTGGCAATCATGTCAATTTCCCATTCGCCGGGACGGACTTCTCTGGGTTCAGATAAAAAAGAAATGATGACAGTTGCTCGCAATTGACCCGTAAAAACTTTATTGGGGACGAGTTCAGCGATGTCAGGGAGAGAAGCTTTGCCAAAATTGGGTTCTAGGAGTAACGAAGCAAAATAAGTGCTGGTAGGAACTCGTTTGGAATTGACTTTAATCCCTGAATCTGTATCGTTAGTTCCTGGTATTTTATTGTCCCAGTTGAAGGTTAACTCGGCCCAAGTTTTGACAAAATTTTGGATGACTGAGGGATACCGAAAAAACCGATCTCGTTCTGCTACGTAGTAAGTTTGACCGTTGATTAGCTGGACTTGCGTTGTCTTCATAGCAGCTACCGAGTTGATTCGGTACGCGACGAAGAGGTGCAGAATTAGGGCGAGGATATTTACTCCAGTTAGGATGAGGAAGCACAATGCCAGCAGATTTTTAGCTTCTGGCAACAATGCAGTTTGTGAAAATCTTTGTAGCTTCATAAAATCTTTTGGTAATTAGTGACATTACTTAAATCCTTTGTTCATCGCCAAATTAGCGGCTGCTCCTATGGCGTTGCTCAAAACATCGACGAGTTGTTTAGCATTGCTAGCAATGCCGCTGTATAGGGCAATTCCGCCGCCGCCGGCGATTAATAGGGCTAAGCCGGGTGCGAAAATGCTGATGAAAAAGAGGAAGGCGACATCGCTGGCTAATTCGGCTCCAGAATTGACTAGCACGGTGGCTGCTAGCCCGACAACGATGTTGTATCCAAGTTGGACACCAAATAAGCTCAGAAATCCAGTTGCCCAAGCCCAAATGGGCCTGCCCTGCAAGGGAAGTAGCGACAGCCCCATCGCGATCGGCGAAAAGAATGCTGTTAGTAAAAGGGCTGCTTCAAGGATGTTGACAAACGCCCACTGGATGCTATAAAGAATGAATCGGATGATTGGTATTGCTTTTTCTCGAAACACTGAACCGGGGTCAGTTATAAAAGTCGTGGCATCTTGAGCAGCACCGAGCAAGCTATTATTCCAGAGGGTTTCACCAAAAGCCCGCAGCGCTTGCAGAGGGGCTGAGCCGGCGGCTTGCCTTTCAGCTTCGCTAACAATTTTCCGAGCAGCTTCTTGCTTGGAATTCCAGCAGGTTAGCAGTTCTTGTCCGACTTTATTTCGGCATTCACCGTAGAGATTTTCTAGTTGTTGGCGGCCGATATTGCTGATAGTGACATTGGCGATCGCGTCCCTAAATGTCATTTCTCCTAGTTGCGCTTCTAGGACACTTTGGACTTGTCTGTAGGCAAAACTTCTAGTAAAAATGACGGTATTGGCTAGCAATTTGCCGTTAGCGCCGAGGAACAGCATGATGACGAGCGGCCAGACGAACAGTGCTGCCAGTTCTGACCATGACTGCTTTTCGATAATGTCTTTCCCGCTGCTTAGAGTTAAGAACAGGATGCTGACGGCTGCTAGGGTGATGCCGAGGGATACTAGACCGACCCATAGCCCAGAAGCGATTGGGTCAATCGTGCTAATCCAAACTTTGTCCCAAGATTCTGAGGTAGTCTTAGCCAGGTTAATTGACTCGCTAACTATGTCCAAGGATGACCCTTCTGCACCACTCGTCGGTGGTGTAATTTGTGCTATAAATTCTATCATTTTGCCCTCGGAAAAACTTCAATTTTGTATTTGATAAGGCGGTTATTAGGTACAGAAACTAGGTCAAGAATTGCGGATTCAATTTAACGGCTCGGAGCATTAATTGGGAGCGACAAACCTGTTAGTTGAAATCGGGGTTGTGCTGCTGTCATTCGGTTTTCCCAAGTAGCCGCCGCCGGGGAGCATCAGCATTCCCGCCTGATAGCTGGCTTGGTTTCCAGATGCAGTGCTGCCTCGGCGATCGCCCGTGTTGATCGCGGATATTTCCTTAGCAGCTTGCGATAGCAGCACGTTATTAATGGCTCGATCTGTGCGAGCTTGCTGAGCTTCCTGTAAATTTCGCATTTGAACTTGTGCACTCAATGCGGTCTGTTGGGATAGGTTTTGGAGAATTTGTTGAGTAACGTCGAGGCTCTGCGATTCTTCGCCCAATTGGATGTTTTGTTCGGTATCTTGGCGAGTGGCTTCTAACACTTGGAAGCTGTTGGTTTGAGCTTCTTTGCTGAGGGTTGCTCCGTCAGCTATGCCGATAGCGGCGCTGCGCTGAGCTTGAGCGTCTAAGTCAGACATGATGTTATATGAACCTTTGCCGTCTAATTTGCTCGATTTAGTTTCGAGTAAATCTGATAGTTTTGTTCCTTCTGTCTGGGATGTTGGAGCTTTAATAATTTGGCTGCTGACTTGGCTCAAATCGGGAATTTGGATGGCTCCGAGAGAGGAGGAAAGGAGTTCGTTTAAGGAGCCAAATAGCTCGTTTTGCACGAACCCTTGGATGTCGCCGATAAAATCGTTGACTTGTTTGAAAACATCTTGAATGGGTGCTAAGAAACTTCCCGCAGTTGGGGTTGGAGGTTTCACGGTCATTTCTTGTGTACTTGGCAGGAAAATGTTTTGGGCTGGAGATTTCACAGTCGCTTCTTGTGTACCGGGTACGAAAACGCTTGGGGCTGGAGTTTTTACAGATACTCCTTGGGTACCGGGTACGAAAGGAGGAGTTGTTTGAGCTAAACTTGGCCTGACTTGAACGATTAATTCCCAACTGGCTAACAGGGAAACTGCTGCTAGTTTTGTAGCAGGTTGCTGCATTAATTGAAGTTGATATTTCATGGCAGTTATTTGGGGATTTTTGCAAAAACTTGAGACTTGTTACTGCGAACGTCGGATACTACTTTTGGCTGAGGATTGGCAGCTAGGGTGGCAATTTCTAAATTTTGACCAATGTGGTCGAAGCCTTTTCCTTCTTTCACCGCTGCAATGTATTCTTGGGTGAAATGCTTTAGCCCTTGAAGCTGCCCTTTGAGGGTAGGAGGATATTGAGCCATGATGCGATCGCGGGCTTCTTTTTCATTTTGGTTGTTAGCAATTGATGCCAACATCATCTCTCCGGGGTAGAATCGCGATCGCCAAAATCTTCCTCCTTTCTCAATTAGCCAGCACGAGTAGAGGTCAGCAGCTCTAGGTAGAAAAGATTCTGTGGCATTGGAACTGATAATTTGCGGGTCGTACCCTAAATATTTGTGAGCGGCTGCTACTCCAGAATTGGTGATTCTGCCGGTAATTCGGTAGACCATATTTTGTAGAATTTGTGCTCCTGCGGAACATTCGCAGATGGCATCAAAATCTTGGCTCAATAGCAAGACAGCTATGCCATCTTTTCTGCCAGTGGCGCAAAGTTCGCCGACAACTGATGCAAAACCATCTTTTTTAAGCAGCACGCTCAATTCATCTCCAATAAATAAGCTTTTGGGGTGAGAAAGAGCGTTGCGGATGCAAGCAGCATGGGCGTTAATTGCCATTAAATAGGCATCTTGTTCGTTAGACAGTCCCGATAGGGCGAAGAATTTAACAGCCGGTTCTGGGGAAAATGTGCTGGGCTGACCGATGGCTTTTCCCAAGCGGGATGTTAGCAAAGCATTTCCTTGGCTGAGGATTTGATTGATGGCTAGTCTGTCTAACTCCTCAAAGGACTTAAGATTGAGCCTTTCTTTGCTGCAAAACCTCAGTAAGTCTTGGAGAGTTGGTATTTGCTGCCATTCGGGCGATCGCCAACCTTTTTCAAATGCTTTGTTGTACCGAGCGATGATTTCTGGATCTCTAAGGTACATATCGAGCATTCGCAGGATAATCGAATCGACCCGCTGGGCTAGGTGGGGATTGTGAATTTTGCCCATTGCGATCGCCACCACAGCTTTGCGGATAAATTCCTTCCAAGATTCCATCCGCCGCTCTCTTTCAGCTTTGTCGAACTTGCGAAGGTCTGGCGGTTCTACTAAATTGCTAGACCCTTGGCTGATGTCGTAATATGCGCCTTGGTCGCCCAAAAGTTCGATCGCGGTTTTGAAGGTACTGTTACCCCCGCTGCTGATGTCCATCCCGACAACAGGGATATTATTCGCCAGAGCTTCAATGGCAAAACGCCACCCCAAAACGCTCTTGCCTGAACCAGATTCGCCAGTAATTAAAGCGCGGCTAATTTGGCTGTAGAACAAGTCAATAAAAATTGGCTTTCCGCCTCGATGAGTGATAAATTCAACTCCTTTTTTATCCAAATCGCGGGGAACTGTTAGCGGCAGAATTCCAGCGGCAGTTTCAGTGTCGAGGGTAAGGCGGCGCTCGCTCAAAAATGAACCGCTATGCAGCAACCATTTCCAAGTAACGGGCAGGCATTGCAGCCAAATATCCCAGGCAACGTTCCGCTCGCGGATGACTTTCGCAGTTCCAAAACTATTAGAGAGTACGTTACAGGCTTGACTCAATTCTTCCGCAGTGTTTCTGTACACTAAAAAGGCAACGGCTGTATTCAGGGGTACTGCTCCTTGGTAAAGCCGGCGCTGGGCATCAAAAGATTCCTCCTGTTTAATTTCAGCGCCAATATCCCGCCCTTGCCCTTTAGTTATCGCTCTGCTACTAGCGGCTTTTGCTCCTTTCGCTTGTCGGGCTAAGTTATCATTAATTACAAGGGAATTTCCGGCGCTAATTTCTATCCAAGCTTCTGTATCGCGGACGTAGCTTGAGGACATCACCTCCCAAATCCATTTCAATTGCTGGCGGGTATTAATCCAGCCTGCGGGCGCGTCATACATTGTCAGGACAGCGCATTCTTTTCCCTTTCCGGTGAGATAAACGCGATTGTTGGTCTTGCGGTGTTCGGGGCAGGAGGATATGCCATTCGTTCCTTCAATTAAAACTGTACAAATGTGTTTGTCAGTTGTCTTAATTTCGCTGAGTTGATAGCCAGAATGGGTTTCTTCAAGTTTAACAATTTGAGGGATTTGCGGTGGTTTACTGCTGTTAAATCGCAGCCACAGCCACTCCCAGAGTTCTGATGAATTCATAGGACTAATTTCGAGTCCCATTTTGGTGTTCAGGAGAATTTCCCAGCGGAGGAATCCTTGTTCAAAAGAGTTGAGAAGCAGCTTGGTGTAAAATTGCTCTCTGTAAATTCGGGTGTTACCTGCAATGGTTTCCACAATGGAATCGCACAATTTTTTGACTCCATCAATGGCTTTGCCAATGAAATCCCTGGAGATAATTTCGCCTTCGTTATCGGCTGTCCAAGTACAGAAAGCAATTTGCTCCCATACCTGCCTGGTACCTTGATGAGTTTGTTGGCGGAGGCGGTACTGTTCGTTTCGGAGCAGTACAGATACGGGTTGGAGTTCAGCGGTGTCAGCCAATTGCTCTAACTCTTTTTGCCTCGCAGCATCGCTGCTGTAACAGCCGGTGCAGAAAGTGATTTTTTCACTGGGTGGGATGTCTTTCATTCCTTCTTCAAGAGAAGCTGCAAATGCCGCTACTTCGTTCCTAAACAGTAGGTTGTGGAGCCCTCGGAGGCGGAATCCAAATACCAGTTGGTAGCTAGTCCCGTTATTGAGGAGCATCCCAGACACTTGCCTGCCATCTTTTTCAATTTCCACCAAACAGCAGAGGTTAATTTCATTTTGGAAAGGCATAAATTTGCTCCTTCCACCAGATTGATTGGGTACAATTTTGGGGTATCCGCTCAATAAGTAGGGGTAGCAGAGAAAAAAAAGTAAGCAGAGTGCACAAAGTGTCATAAAATAGGAGACATGACGCCAAAGATTATTTCACAAGACAAGTCATCCTCCGATTTACTGCAA
>NZ_JBARVX010000399.1:0-1772 GCF_049646505.1 Microcoleus sp. | reverse complement strand
ATAATGACAGTTGCTCCTTCCTGGGCAAGTGTCGTGGCGATCGCTAATCCAATTCCGGCGGTTGAACCGCTGACCAATGCAATCCGATCTGATAGTTGGAGATCCATACTTTCTTAAACCAAATAATTTATCAGCGATCTAGAGTTTCAACTTGCTCAAATAATGAAGCAACTGCCGACTCAATTAGTGGAAAGCTAATCTAGTTTCACCACCATTTTACCCACATTTTTGCCCTCAAAAAGACCGATAAACGCATCCACCGCTCGCTCGATTCCTGCCACCTCTGTTTCCTTATTCTTCAATTTTCCAGCTTGGAAATAGCCGCCCACTTCTTGTTCAAATTCACTCTGGCGATCGAGCCAATCGCGAACAATTAGCCCTTTCATGGTCAAGCGTTTGCCAATCATATTAAATAGATTGGAAGGGCCAGGCTGCGGTTTTTCATCGTTATAACTGGAGATGCTGCCACAAGCGATAATCCGGCCGTGCACGCGCAATGCCGAGAGCGCCGCTTGCAGCGTTTCGCCTCCTACATTATCGAAATAGACATCAATTCCATCCGGTGCTGCCTGATTTAGTTGTTCGAGAATAGGGCCGGCTTTGTAATCGAAGGCGCTATCAAATCCGCATTCTTCCTGCAAAAACTTGATTTTTTCCATTGACCCGGCTGAGCCGATGACATGACATCCGCGCAATTTTGCTAGTTGTCCGGCGACATTTCCCACCGCGCCTGCGGCTCCCGAAATAAAAATAACATCGCCGGCTTTGACTTCTACCAAATTCAACCCAACCCAAGCAGTCATACCTGTCATGCCGAGGGTACCGAGGTAAACTGAGAGCGGTTGAATGTCGCGGCTAACCTGATGCAAATCTTTTGGTGCAGCGATGAAGTATTCCCGCCAGCCATAGTTGGAAGTCACAACATCACCCGGCTTTAATTCCTGGGCACGAGACTCGATTACCTCGCCGACTGCGCCGCCTTCGAGTGCTTTTCCTAACTGGAAGGATGGAACATAGGATTTCCCCTCGTTCATGCGACCGCGCATATATGGATCGACTGACATATAGAGATTGCGAACGAGCACTTGCCCATCTTGAAGTGGCTTTAGTTCTGTTTGGGCGATCGCAAAGTTATCTGCGGTAGGAATCCCCTTGGGGCGAGAGACTAGCCGAATCTCGCGGCTCACGATATCTGTCATAATTTTCTCCTTATTAATTATTAGCCCAAATTTATTGGTTTACCTCATCAATTGACTGTTTTTTGTTTTGCGATCGCCCCATTAATCTAAAGTTCTTGCTTTGTCGGACGGACGATCATTTCATTCACATCAACATCAGCGGGCTGCTCGATCGCATAGGCGATCGCCCTAGCAATAGCATCTGCATCAATAGCTATTTCGTGACATTACTCCGACTATCAGGTGCGGAGCTTCTAAGAATCACTTCTTAGATTTCCTAGTTATTCCCTCGCGGGTTTTCGACTTTGACCTAGATTGAGACACCTCAATCCCCGGCAAACCGTCTGCATAGGCATTTTGAATTCCCGACTGTCCATCGGTACTAATCAAAGCTATTCCTCTATTTCTAATTACTTGACCGCTGGCGATATCTCTATCGGTTGTGTAACCACAATTAGAACAAGAGTGTACCCTGACACTTAAGTCTTTTTTAACTCTTGTACCGCACTCAGGACATTCTTGTGAAGTACCTCTAGCGCTGACTTCACTAAAGAATTTACCGCGTTTCCAACACACGTACTTGACGATGGTTCG
>NZ_JBARVX010000398.1:0-3739 GCF_049646505.1 Microcoleus sp. | reverse complement strand
CAGTTGCCAGTTGTTACCAATAACAAATAACAAATAACAAATAACAAATAACAAATAACAAATAACAAATAACAAATAACAAATAACAAATAACAAATAACAAATAACAAATAACAAATAACAAATAACAAATGACTTCTTCCCTCTAATTATGACTATTCAAAAATTTGTTGTCACCGCCGACCAAATGCGGCAAATAGAAGCCAGAATATTTGCTGCTGGAATGCCAGTAGCAGCTTTAATGGAAAAAGTCGCCGGATTGATTGCTAAACGCATTCAGGCGCTCTGGAAGGAAGAGGAAAGTTCGGTAACAAGCAATGTACGGGATTTAACGGATAGCAGGAAAAGGAAAGAAGGGAAAAAGATTGTTAATTCGACCTTGCCAGCGATCGGCGTATTAGTTGGGCCCGGACATAACGGCGGCGATGCTTTGGTTGTGGCTCGCGAATTGCACTTTGAAGGATTTCCCGTAGTTATTTACTGCCCGTTTTCTAAGCTTAAAGAACTCACAAAAAGTCATGCTGATTATGCCCGTTCTTTAAAAATTCCCTTTGTTGACAAAGTTGAATCGCTGAACAACTGCGATTTGCTGATCGATGGTTTGTTTGGCTTTGGATTGGAACGAGAAATTACTAATCCCACAGCCGCAGCTATTGAGGAAATAAATAATTTAAATATACCCATTTTTAGTATAGATATTCCATCGGGAATTCATACAGATACCGGAGCAGTTTTGGGGACGGCAATCCGGGCCAAACATACCTTGTGTTTGGGATTGTGGAAAATGGCTTTTCTGCAAGACCAAGCGTTAGAATATATCGGCAGTTGTGAATTAATTGATTTTGATATTCCCACAGCAGATATTGCAGCAATATTGGGCGATTCGCCAGCAATCCAACGCATTACCAAACCATTGGCAATCCAGCATTTGCCCTTGCCCCGATCGCCAATTTCGTACAAATACACCAACGGTCATTTACTAATTATTGCAGGTTCTCGCCGCTACAGCGGAGCCGCAATTTTGTCAGCATTGGGAGCAAGAGCAAGCGGTGTCGGAATGCTGTCAATTGCTGTTCCTGAGTCGATTAAACCGATGTTGAGCAGCCACTTGCCGGAAGCTTTAGTTATCGGATGTCCTGAAACCCCAAGCGGTGCAATTAGGGAGTTGCCGGTGGCAATTGATTTGAGGGCTTACGATGCGATCGCCGCCGGGCCCGGTCTGACATTGGAAGCCGCGATCGCTGTAGAATCTCTACTGGAGTGCGATCGACCTTTGGTTTTAGATGCCGACGGTTTAAATATCCTCGCTCAACTCGGCACAATCCCGATTTTGTCGGAACGCCGAGCACTGACAATTATCACGCCTCACCAGGGCGAATTTAAGCGTTTGTTTCCCGAATTAGCCGGCAAAACAGGCGATAGTCGAATTGCCGCAACTCAAGCCGCGGCTGAGCTTTGCGGTGCAGTCGTGTTGTTCAAAGGAGCGAAAGTTTGCATAAGTTGGAAGGATGACGGCGATTCCCTACAGGATAGCTGCGCCGCGCGTACCGTCACCTATCTCAATCCCGAAAGCACCCCAGCCCTCGCCAGAGGGGGCAGCGGCGACGTTCTCACGGGCTTGTTAGGGGGACTGTTAGCAGGTGCGTTAGCGTTAGCGAAGCGATCCGAAGGAAAGCCCGCCCCTACGGGGGCTGCGCCAACGAAGAGGATCGCCCGCAATTCTCCCCCGCAATCAGTGGCAGCAACAGCAGTGTGGTGGCACGCTCGAGCCGCAATTATGGCAGCCAAAGAACGGACAGAATTAGGAGTAGATGCCTTTACATTGACACAATATTTAATTCCCGCTTTGCGAGATTTTTCTGAGTAAACAATAGACCTCGACCATAAGATTCGGTAAAAAACCCAGTTTCTTTCTTTGACTAACTCAAACGAGCGACGCTCAAATGAGTGACACTCGAAAAAGCGACTGTGCAATCATAAAACCTAACAGTTATACCTGAAATATCAAATGCAAACACTCGAATGCAAAGAGGATTTCCATCATGTACACCGAAGAAAGAACCACGAACAATGAAACTTTGGCTCTCGCCGCCGATTCTACTTCTGGGTCAAATCTAGCCTTTTCTGAAGCATCTCGACTGATTAAACCCACTTTGCGGCGCGGTTCTACAGGTCAAGCTGTCAAGGAACTGCAACAGCTTCTATTTCATTGGCAATATTATTTCGGTCTGATTGATGGTATTTTCGGCGTCTATGTTGAAAACGCCGTCAAAGACTATCAACACCGCGTCTTTTTACTTGAAGATGGGGTTGTGGGTTCTCTAACTTGGCAAGCGCTATATTCTGGTGCACCCGATAAGCCGATTCAGATGATTGGTAGTTCAGGTAATGATGTCAAAATTGTTCAGAATGTCTTGAAATTGAATGGATACTATTTCGGTGCTGTTGATGGATTCTTCGGGCCAATGACAAAAGTAGCGGTGATCCAGTTCCAAACGAATAAGGGTTTACCAGCCGATGGAATTGTGGGGAAAAGAACTTGGCACGCTCTGAGCAAGTTACCGCATTAATCGCACTTGAAATCGCGATCCGCAGGTAGGGACATGGCATTGCCCATCTTCGTGTCAACAATCGCCTGAAAGCCTGGAGAAATCTGGGTTTTATCCCAAGTCTAGATCCCCCTAAATCCCCCTTAAGAAGGGGGACTTTGATCGGACTCTTGTCCCCCCCTTCTTAAGCTACCGTGTACACACATCTCTGTGTAGAACCAAAATCCTCGGAGATCCCCCTCGCATCCCCCTTAAAAAGGGGGACTTTGATTCCGGTTCCCCCCTTTTTAAGGGGGGTTAGGGGGGATCTCATGACTTGTGTGTACACCGTAGCCCTACAACCAGGGGGAGTAGGGGGCAAGAATGCGGGGGGATCTAGATTTAATAGTCAAACAGCCGTCTCTGACTGGGCTTGACCTTAAGTTGACACGAAAAAGGGCAATGCCTAAGTCCCTAATTATCCTTGATAGGAATGCTGTGCACCGGAAGGGCGATCGCAAATTCTGTTCCCGTTCCCGGCAATGAAAAACATTCTAAACTTCCCCCGTGTTTTTTCGTGACTATATCGTAGCAAATTGGCAGTCCCAATCCGGTTCCTTTGCCTTCTGCTTTCGTCGTAAAAAATGGCGAAAACAATTTTACTTTGATGTTTTCTGGCATCCCAATTCCATTGTCAGCTATCCGAATCTTTACGGTAGGATCGATAAGTTTTTCGCCCGAGTTGGCAACAGAGGTCGAAATTGTAATCGTATTGGGGTTGCTCTCAATCTCTTTGTAGGTTTTACCAACATTAGATTCTTCCAGAGCCTCGATCGCGTTAGCTATCAAATTCATAAATACCTGATTCAGTTGCCCCGGATAGCACTCTACGTTAGGCAATTCCCCGTAGTTTTTGACGATTTTAATGGCAGGGCGATCGCTCGACGCTTTCAATCGGTGCGATAAAATCATTAATGTGGTGTCAATTCGTTCGTGAATATTTGCTGGTTTTTTCTCAATCCCGTCAGTACGCGAGTAATTTCGCAAAGATTGCATGATGTCGCTGATGCGTTCGGTTCCCAACTTCATCGAGTCAATCATCTTCGGCAAATCTTCTACTAAATATTCTAATTCAATCGCTTCTATTTCATCTAAAATTTGTTGCCCGGGTTCGGGAAAGTTGTCTTGATAAACCTGAACTAAATTTATCA
>NZ_JBARVX010000397.1:0-3244 GCF_049646505.1 Microcoleus sp. | reverse complement strand
ATTAATTGTTCGATCGCCCTCATTACTGCTCGATCGCGCCCGCTGAAACCACCTGCTACCTGTTCGGAGTTGCGGTGAATTCCTAACAGAAATTGAGTTAAATCGTTGCTGCCGATGGAAATTCCTTGAACTCCGGCTTTTACATAATCTGGCAATAAAAATAATACCGAAGGAACTTCCGCCATAATCCATATTTCAAATTCGTTCGGTCGGTTTTTCCAATTTTTTTCTAATCGCTCGCGGCAGTAAACAAATTCGTCAACAGAGCGCACGAAAGGCAAAATTAAATTGATATTTGTATGACCTGACTCCCAGACTTTTTGAAGTACGCACAGTTCCCAATCAAATAACTCGGGTTCAAAGGTATAACTAAAACTGCCGATGGCTCCCGATTCGCGCAAATCGAGAGAGCGATAAAATATCGGCCGCGGCGAAACGGCCGCAGCAAATAAACTGAGACAATCGGCCATGCGATCGACAAATTCCGATTTGCGGCCGTTTTGCAGCAAAATTTTGGGGTTTTGACAGTCCAAAGCTTCCAATGCCATCAATTCCGATCGCAGCAATCCGATGCCGTCTATTGGTAGATTTTTCAGGCGCTCGATCGAACTTGTTTGGCTGACATTAACTAGCAGTTGAGTCGCCGTTGGCGCGCCCCAAACTGATTCGGGAGATTGTACCAGTCGAGATTTAAGGCCGGGATTGGACGATCGCTCCGATGCAGAAAATTGGTGATTGGCTATTGACATTTTTGCCGCTGTACTGTATTTATCTGGATTGTTGACCGTTTCCTCAAGCCGGCTGCTTTCTGCTGTGCCGATCGCCGGATGTTGGGCGGTGGCAAAAACTTCTCCGCTATCGCCATCTACCAGCACCGAATCCCCCGAGGCGATCGTCCGAGTCGCCCCTGCAACTCCCACAACGGCAGGAATCCCCAACTCTCTAGCTAAAATCGCGCCGTGCCCTGTCATGCCTCCTTCTTCGGCAACTACCCCCGCAGCAACTTTCAGCCAAGGCAGCCAGTGCGGCTCGATTGTCCGGGCGACCAAAATGCCTCCAGCCAAGAATTGGGCGTTTTCTGCGTGGGAATTAGTGATGACTTGGGCAATTGCTTCGGCTTTTCCTGAAGCGGCGGCCAAACCTCTGAGTATCGCCGGAGTTCTCGCCGGGGCGATCGGCTCGATCGGTGTCTGCGCCGCTTTTTCCCTTTTCACCACACGAACTCGATTGAAATAAAACTGCGGTTCGCCGCTGTTTTCTGCCCGGTTCATCGTCCAATCCAAGATTAAATCAGAGTCAAATTCTGCAACAACTTTTTGGGTCAATTCAATCAGTTTTTGCAGTTGCGATTCCTCTAAAACATATTCACTTTGTGCTGCCTCTGCCAGCGCCAAAACTTCCAGGCAACTGTCAGCAAAATCAAAATTTTGAAATGCAGAATTGGGAATTGGCAAAGCAGCAAAATTGCCGATTTGCAGTTGTTCTTTCTGTTCTGAATCGCCCGCTTTGAGATTGTACGCTAATGTTTTGTAACCCAGCCGCTGGAATTTAACCGCGCCTGTTGCCGGGTGTACTTGATAGTAATCGGGAATGCTTGCGCCTGTAGCGAGGGACATTCCCAAACCGCAGGTGGCTTGGATTTCCCATGCTGCACCGGCCTCCGTTTTTACCTCGCCCGCGGCGATCGCTCCCTCGATGGGCTGCACCAAAACTGCGGGATTGATTTGCTGTATCCCCAGGCCGCACCGCTGCCAGTAAAATAGACTTCGGGCTCTGAACAGTTCTGCCCAAGCTCGCTTGAGTCCGGTGCCAATTGCTTCTGCTTGTGCCGGTACTGCGTGAGAGTAAAGGATTCCGGCTGTTTTCGGGTTCCAAGAAGTTAGGGAAGGTCGAAAAATTAAGGTTTCGGAGTTTGAGTTGAGCTCAGCGACAGCAGACTCTAGGCTAGAGAGCAGTGAATCTGGCAGTTTGGCGGCGAGGATTTGGCGGCGGATGCTGCGGGCGATCGATTGCAGTTGTCTGGGTTCATCGACGTTCAAGTGCAGGGAAGAGTGCGGCCAGTCAGCCAACAGCGGTTCTAGCCAGTCGATCGACTCTACAAACTGCCAAAATGTTTGAGCCGGCACGACAAAACCCGGTAGAACTGGATGATTTTGGGCGAGCAAACAGCTCAAGTAAAATGCTTTTTCTCCCACTGCATCTCGGTCTGAAGGTTGAATTTTGTCTAGCCGGTAGAGGTTTGTCACGCCGAGAGCCTGTCCTTAGAAACAGATTGAATTTTGATAGTTTTTCCCATTAATCAATTACCACAATTTTAGGATGAACAACCGAAAATGGACGGGATTAGTCAAATCTTTACTTAATCTATTTCTTAAGTCTAACTGTCCTCTTTGTCAGCGACCTGCCGCCGGGGAGTTTTGTCCGTACTGTCACAAACAACTTCAGCAATGTCAGTTAGCCGATCCGGCTCGATTTTGGGACGATCGGGAGCGGGTTTTTGTGTGGGGCGAGTACGGCGGGACTCTGAAACGGGCGATCGCAGCTTTGAAATATGAGGGAAATCCCCAATTAGCCAAACCTCTCGGCGGCTGGCTGGCCGAAGCTTGGCTGAGTTTTCCCGAATTAGCTATTGACAATTTAACAGTTGTACCAATTCCCATGTACAAAGAAAAGGTCAAGGAACGCGGTTTTAACCAGGCGGAACTTTTGGCTGAAAGTTTTTGCGAGCTGACTGGTTTGCCTTTGCAGCGCCACGGTTTGGAGCGGGTGAAAAATACTCAGCCTTTATTCGCTCTGACAGCAGAGCAGCGAAAAGCTGAAATGAAAGATGCTTTGATTTTGGGGAAAGATTTTCGCCGCCGC
This sequence comes from Microcoleus sp., assembly GCF_049646505.1. Taxonomy (GTDB): domain Bacteria; phylum Cyanobacteriota; class Cyanobacteriia; order Cyanobacteriales; family Microcoleaceae; genus Microcoleus. The sequence continues at coordinate 382 of NZ_JBARVX010000397.1, read as the reverse complement.
CGCCCGCGCGATCGAGTGCTGTTAGTTGATGATATTTATACTAGCGGCACTACGGTTAAATCGGCTATTAAAATATTGCGAGAGTCGGGAATTTCGGTTTACGGAACTGTGGCTATGGCAACTCCGAATAAGAGCAGTATGCCACCTGTTTTACGTTGAACTTTCAACAGGTTATCGGCATCGAAATTGCATTCAGATGCCGAGAATTTATCACGTTTTTTTTGGAAAAACGAACCGCGAAGACGCGAAGTGCGCGAAGCGGCGCGTCAGCGAAGCGGCGCGAAGAAAGAGAAGAGAAAAGAGAGGATTTAGGATTAGACCTCTTGCAAAAGTCAAATTTACCCCCCTTATTAAGGGGAGAAACAAGAATAATCTTGCTCCC